>NZ_JACADQ010000152.1 GCF_016106015.1 Neoroseomonas rubea | reverse complement strand
CGCGCTGCGCGCGCGGGATGGCGCGACGCCGGACCGCGCGGCGGTCGAGGCGCTGGCGGCGGGCTGATCGTCGCCGCGCGCGGGGCGTCGTCCCCTGCGCGGCGTGCGCGATGGAGCAGCTTGCCCAGGGCGATATCCGATCAGCCGGGAACCGCTGGTCGGATGCCCTGCTCCGGGAACAGTCGATTCCACGGCGCACCATACGATCACGCTGATCCCGCGTGATCGGATCGTGCGCCGGAACGAGCCATGGGCGTGGAGATGCGCGCGGACCGAGGCCGGAGGGTTTCCGGTCATCCGCAAGTCGCGCCAGCCGCCCGCCGTGCTTCGCCGGTCATGCCCGCCGGCCGAAGGCGGTGCCCTCGGCCGGCATGCGAAGGCCGATGCCCCGCCGGCTACCGGATGAACCAGGCGTCGACCGGTGCGGTCGCGCTGTCGACGAGGATGCGGAAATCGGCGCCGCCGCCATCCACGTCGCCCTCCACCGCATAGATCGTCCCGCCGAGTGAGGCGGCGCGCAGCTGCCCCGCGCCCGTGAGCGCCGCCGCGCCGACATAGGTGAAGGCCTGGTTGCCCGGGATGGCGCTGTCCGCGTCGATCAGGCTGAGGTCGATCCGGTCCTGGCCGAAGGTGAAGTCGGTGATCCGGTCGGGCGCGGCGAGCGTCGACTCCGTCGCCAGCACGAAGCGGAAATGGTCGTTGCCGGCCCCGCCGAACAGGGTATCCGCCCCCGCGCCGCCGATCAGCGTGTCGTTGCCGCCATTGCCGGCGAGGTCGTCGTCGCCGATGAGGCCGCTGAGGATGTTGGCGTTGCCATTGCCCTCGATGACGTTGTCGAGCGTGTTGCCCGTGCCGTTCAGCAGCGTGGCGCCCTCCAGCACCAGGTTCTCGAGGTTCAGCCCCAGCACATGGGCGACGCCGTCCCGCACGCTGACGAGGTCGATGCCCTGGCCCGCCGCCTCGACCACGACATCGCCGAGGGTGACGACATATTCGTCGTCGCCGATCCCGCCGAGCATCCGGTCGATGCCGTCGCTGCCATAGAGCGTGTCGTTGCCCCCGCCGCCGACCAGCGTGTCGGCCCCCGCATTGCCGAGCAGCAGGTTGTCGAGCGCATTGCCGGTGAAGCTGCGCGCGGTCGCGTCCGTCGCGACCACCGCCTCGACGTTCAGCGGCAGCACGAAGGTGGCGCGCAGGGTGCGCACCGTGTCGAAGCCCTGGCCCAGCGACTCGACGATCACGTCCGCCGTCGCGTCGATGACGTAGACATCGTCGCCGAGGCCGCCGAGCAGCCGGTCGATGCCCGCCCCGCCATCGAGCGTGTCGTTGCCCGCGGCGCCGTTCAGCGTATCGGCGCCGATATTGCCCACCAGCAGGTTGTCGAGCGTGTTGCCGGTGAAGCTGTGCGCGATGGCGCTGGTCGCGACGATGGCCTCGACGTTCAGCGGCAGGACGAAGGCGGCGCGCAGCGTGCGCACCGTGTCGAAGCCCTGGCCCAGCGCCTCGACGATCAGGTCCGCTGTCGCGTCGATGACGTAGGTGTCGTCGCCGAGGCCGCCGAGCAGCCGGTCGGTGCCCAGCCCGCCATCGAGCGTATCGTTGCCGGCGCGGCCTTCCAGCGTGTCGTTGCCTTCCTCGCCCTTGAGCGCGTTGGCGAGCGTGCTGCCGCGGAGGATGTCGTCCGCCGTGCCGCCGATCGCGTGCTCGAAGCCGAGGATGGTGTCCGCCCCGCCGCCGAAATCCGTGGCGCGGCCGGTCAGCAGGTCGATGGTCACGCCCTGTACCGGCAGGCGGTTGCCGTCGGCATCCCCGTCATACTGGATGCCGCCGGGGGAGAAGTTGAGGCTGTAGGAGACCGTGTCCTCGCCCCCCAACGCATGGACCGAATCCGCCCCCGCGCCAGGGTTGATCAGGTTGGCGACGGCGCTGCCGAGGATGGTGTCCGCGCCGAAGGACGAACTGACGCCCTCGATGCCGAGGATCGTGTCGATGTCCCCGCCCGAATCCAGCGCGCGGCCGATGGCGAGGTTGACCGAGACGCCGGCGGTCGCGTTCGCCCCGTAGCCGATGATGTCGAGCCCGCCGCCGGCATTGATGCTGTCCGCGCCGGTGCTGGGCGTGAACCACTCCGACTGCGCGGTGCCGATCAGCGTGTCGGCGTGGTCGCCGAACATCGACAGGCCGCGGATGTTGATCAGCGTGTCGATGCCGCCGCGTCCGTCATTCGCCGTGCCAGCGGCGAGGCTGATGGACAGCCCCGTCGTCTGGTCGGAATAGTCGGCGCGGACGAACTCGCCGGCGATGCCGATGAGCGTGTCGTTGCCCGCCCCGCCGCGCAGCTGGATGACGGATCGGCCGCCCTGAGCGACGCCGGTCAGATGGTCGGCGAAGTTGCTGCCGATGACGTTCTCGATGGACACCAGCCGGTCGGTGCCGCCCTGGCCGTCGCTCGCGGTGCCGGTGGCGAGGTTCACCGTCGCGCCGGCCGTGGCGTTGCTGTACTCGGCCCAGTCGCCGCCGAGCCCGCCATCGAGCGTGTCGTTGCCGGCCTGGCCGCGGAAGCGGTTGCCCTCCGCGCCCCCGAGCATGGAATCGTTGAACGCCGTGCCCGTGACGCGCTCGATGGAGGAGAGCGTGTCCGTCCCCCCCCAGCCATCCTGCGCGATGCCGGTGACGAGGTTCACCGTGACGGCGGCGGTGGGGGAGGGGACATTGCCCGAGGCGAAGCCGTAGATGACGCGGTCCTGGCCCAGGCCGCCCGCGACGCTGTCATTGCCGTTGAAGGGCTGGAAGGCCTCGTCGGCGGCGGTGCCGCGGATGGTGTCGTTGCCGGTGCTGGCGCGCACCTCCTCGAAGCCGATGATCGTGTCCGTGCCGCCTTCGCCGTCCTGGGCGCGCTGGAGCAGGAGGTCGACGCTGACCGCCGCCGTCGATTGCGCATAGTCGACGACGTCGCCGGTGCCGCCGCCCCCGTTCAGCAGGTCGTTGCCGGCGCGGCCGCGGAAGCGCTCGTTGGCGCCGCTGCCGAGCATCGTGTCGCCCAGCGTCGAGCCCCGCACCGCGCCGATGCTCAGGAGCAGGTCGGTGCCGCCATAGCCGTCGGTCGCGAAGCCGGTCGCGAGGTTGACCGAGACGCCGCTGGTCACACCCGGCGTGAGATAGTCGGCGAAGGCGCCGAAGCTGCGGTTCAGGGGGCCGATGATGGTGTCGTTGCCGCCGAAGCCGCGCGCCTGGAAGCCCGAGACGTCGTCGATGGACTGGATGGTGATGCTGTCGCCGTTGATGCTGCCGTTGATCGCCTCGAAGTCGCGCAGCGTGTCCACGCCCATGGCCGAGGTGACGGTCGCGCTGTGGCCGCTTGTGCCGTTGAACTGCACGATCGCGCTGATGGCGGCGTGCCCGCCGGCGTAGAACACCGTGTCGAAGCCGGTGCCGCCGATGATCAGGTCGCTGCCCGCGGCGCCGTTGAGGTTGTCGTTGCCGTCGCCGCCGTCGATCGTCTCGCCCGCGCTGGTGCCGGTGACGATGTCCCCGCTGCGGCTGCCGATGACGTATTCGAAGCCGATCACGCTGTCGAAGCCCGACAGCCCGTCGAAGCCCGTCCCCAGTGCCAGGTCGAGCGAGACGCCATTGCCGCCGGTGCCGTAGTCGAGCGTGTCGATCCCGCCGGCGCCGACCATGGTGTCGTTGCCGGCATTGCCGCGCATGCGTTCGTTGGCGCCGGAGCCGAGGATGGTGTCGCTCGCCGTGCTGCCGCGGATCTCCTCGATCGAGACGAGCGTATCCGTACCGCCCATCTGGTGCGCCGCGCGGCCGGTCGCGAGGTTCACCGTGACGTTGCCGTTGTTGCCCGTGTAGTCGGCGAGGTCGAAGCCGAGGCCGCCATCGATCGAGTTCGACCCGCCCATGCCGCGGAAGCGGTCATTCGTCGTCCCGCCGATCAGCGTATCGCTCGCCAGGCCGCCGCGGACGGCGGTGAAGTTCGAGAAGCTGTCGACGCCGCCGCCAGCGCCCGCAAAGGGCGTGAAGAGCCCGTCGCTCGCGCGTCCCGTGGCGAGGTTGACCGACACGCCCTGCGTCGCCGTGTCGTAGAAATAGTCGAGCATGAGGCCGCGGTTCAGCGCCGACGGCCCCACCATGCTGTCGTTGCCGGCATTGCCGCGCACGTAGAACAGGAAGTCGTCGGTGTTGACGTTGTCGACGACGATGGTGTCGTCGCCGATCGTCGCGTTGATCTGCTCGATCCCGATGGCGAGGTCCGATCCCGCCGCGCCGCCGGAGACGGTCAGCAGGTTCTCGCGCGAGACCGTGCCCACATTGACCGTGACCGAGAGCGGCCCCGAGAGGTCGGTGTAGTCGAGCACGTCGAAGTTCGCGCCGCCGCTGACGAAGTCGTCGCCCGTGCCGGGGTTGAAGACGTCGTCGCCCGCGCCGCCATCGAGCCGGTCATTGCCGGTGAAGCCGAAGAGCCGGTCGTTGCCGGCCTCGCCGAGGATCGTGTCGTCGCCGCCCCCGCCGTCGATCGTGTCGTTGCCGTCGCCGCCGAGGATCGAGTCCGCCGCCCCGCTCGGCAGGCCGCCGATCACGCCGGGGGAGGCGCCCCCTGGCCCGATATTGTCGAACCCGCCCGTCCCCAGGATCGTGGCCATTGTCGTTCCTCCCGTATTGACGAAGGTGCCGGGGAGAACATCCTCCGGCGCAAGCGTGAGCGCCCCGCCGCCCGGCGGCAGGACGAGAAGCGCGAAATCGGTCGCATCCAGCACGCCGTCCCGGTCCAGGTCGGCGACGACCCAGCCGCCGCCCGCGCTGCGCGTGACCCGGAAGACCGGTGTCTCGGTGGTGCTGGCGCCGCCGGGCAGGGGCGTGTCGAGCAGGAGGGTGGACACCCGGGCCCGAACGAGATCGTCCCGCGCCAGGCGAGCGCGCGCGCCCCCGTCGCGTCGAGCCCGTCGAGCAGCGAGATCACGTCGCCCTCGGGGCGGGAGAAATCCACGATCATGTCGGGCTGCGCGACGATGCTGCCGGGCCCGTCATGGGCCGGGGTGAAGGTGTCCGCGCCCGCGCCGCCGACCAGCGTGTCGTTGCCGCCCGCCCCGTCCAGCACGTCGCGGCCGGCCCCGCCATCGAGCAGGTCGGCGCCCGGATCGGTCGGCTGCGGGTCGCCCGCGATGATGTCGTCGCCCGGTGTCGCGACCGGACCCCCGCCGCTGTTGAGCGCGGGGGTGACCGTGTCGTTCCCGGCGGTCCCGGTGATGAAGGGCATTCTCGTTGCGTAAAAGGAACGAAAGCTTCCACCACGGCCGCCGGGTGGACGCCACTCCCTTTCGGTGTCGTTACGATATTTTAACCAATGGCGCCGCTCCGATGAGCGTTAACCAATTGGAAAGGAACGGGCCCCCGGCGCCCGACATCGTTCATCGCGCAAGGCGCGATCCGGCCCCCCCTTGATGCGGAGGGATCGGACGGTCGCGTCGCTGTCCCGACGCGCCCGGCACGGCGAACGGGCGGGCGAACGCAAGAAGGCGCCGCACGGCGCGGGCATGGCCCATCGCCGCGCGGCGCCCGCGCAGGTCACCTCGGGATTGGGGGCGTTACTCCGTCGGCGACAGCGTCTTGATGAGGTCGAACACCCGCTTGCGCACCGACGGGTCGGTGATGCGGTAGTAGGCGCGGACGAGCTCGAGGGTCTCGCGGCGGTGCAGCGTGTCGTCCTCGAAGCCTTCCTGGCCCTCGGCGAAGCCGAAGGCGGAGCCGCGGGAGCGGGTCGCACCGGCGGCGCCGCCCATCTCGGGCGGCATGTCGTCGAAGAAGAAGCCGATCGGCACGTCGAGCACGCGGGCCAAGTCGAAGAGACGGCTGGCGCCGATGCGGTTCACGCCACGCTCGTACTTCTGGATCTGCTGGAAGGTGAGACCGAGCGCCTCGCCCAGCTTTTCCTGGCTCATGCCGAGGAGCGTGCGGCGCAGGCGGACCCGGGTGCCGACATGCACATCAATGGGGCTGGCGCGGTGCTCGCGATCCACGCGCTCCATCGTCTCGTCACTCGACATCCGAACCTCCGCCGATTTCAACACCGCCGCCTCCCGCCGCGCTTGCGGCGATCGTAGTAACCCCTCGCCCCTGTCGCACAATTAGAGCGGCATTCACTTTTCGTCAACTCTTTTTCTCAATCTCGCATTTTTAGACAAGCACGACTGGTTGAGTTTGGTTAACGTTCCACACCGGGATGTATCACCGCCGGCTCAGCCACCAC
The DNA here is from genome assembly GCF_016106015.1 of Neoroseomonas rubea. GTDB lineage: Bacteria > Pseudomonadota > Alphaproteobacteria > Acetobacterales > Acetobacteraceae > Neoroseomonas > Neoroseomonas rubea. Next base: position 3,036 of record NZ_JACADQ010000152.1, on the reverse strand, counting down.
CCAAAAGCGAAAAGCATCAAGGAGAGACTCGCAGCCAATATCAGGCCGACTTGGGAAAAAAGAGTCGATTCGCGCGCCGCGGGCAAGGGCGCCATCAAAACCCCCGTTTCTCCAAGCCCCGTGCGCGCAACTTCACGCCCGCGCGAGTCAAACACCGCCGAAACGCCCGTTTGCGCCGCACGCGCCAGTGGCAGCCCTTCCTCCACCGCACGCAACCGCGCCGCCGCCAGATGCTGCCACGGACCCGCCGAGATCCCGAACCAGGCATCGTTGGTCACGTTCACCAGCCAGGCGGGCCGCTCCGTCGGTACAACCATAGCGGGAAAAATCACCTCATAGCAGATCAGGGCGCCGAAGGGGGGAACCCAGCCCGCCGCCACCGCCTGCCGGCCCGACCCGGCGGTGAAGTCCATCCCCCCCTGCACCAGCCGGATCGGCAGAAGTCCCGACAGCGGCATGTACTCACCAAAGGGCACCAGGTGGACCTTGTCAGCGATCCCGCGCACATCGCCCGCCGGGTCGATCGCCACCAGGCTGTTGAACACCCGCCGCGCGCGGCGATCCTCCCCGAATTCCGCCCGCACCGTCCCGGCCAGCAGCATCGCCCGCCGGGGCAGGGCGCCGGCGACCAGCTGGCGCACCTCAGGATCGTCGGCGAGCAGGAAGGGCACCGCTGACTCGGGCCAGATGATCACGAGGCCGTGATCCTCCGGCAGTTCCCGCAGCGCGGCCAGCGCCGCCTCCCGCGTGCCTTCGATGTAGCGGCGCAGGATCGGGATGCGCTGTTCCTCCCGCCACTTCAGTTCCTGCGCCACGTTGCCCTGCACGATCAGGATCCCGACCGGCTGGGGCGGCGCTTCGGCCGGCCACAGCCGCACGAGGCCGAACACCGCGAAGGCCGAGAGCGCCACCGCCCCGCCGGCCATCGCCCGGCGCCCGAGCAACGGCGTCGCCGCGATCAGCGCGGTGGCCAGCGACAGCCCGTGCACGCCCACGACCGACGCCGCCTGGATCGGCAGCGCGCCGAAGGCCCAGACCGTGCCGAGCAGGTTCCACGGGAAGCCCGTGAAGGCCCAGCCCCGCAGCAACTCGAACAGCACCCAGGCGCCGGCAAAGACCAGCACGCGCGGCCAGCCTTCCCGCGCCTTCCAGGCGAGCACCGCCGGCCCCGCCACGAACAGCGCGAGTGGCAGGGCCAGCGCCGGCACCGCGATCGGCACCAGCCACCAGAAGCGCTCCACCTCGGTCAGGATCGCGTGCGTCACCCAATACAGGCCGGCCGCGAAATGTCCCCAGCCCCAGGCGAAGCCGATCCAGAAGGCGCGCCGGGCGGTCTCCGCCGCGCCCACCAGGACGAGAAGCCCCGGGATGGCGACAAGCAGCACCGGCACCGCATGCACCGGCGGCAGGGCGAGTGCCGCCAGCGCGCCAAGCCCCGCCGCCGTCACCCACAGACGCCATCCGCGCCGCGAGGCGAGATGCCGGAGCAGCCTGTCCCACATGCGCAGCGGTCCCTGTCGTGCCGGGGGGTGGTGGAAGGTCGGGCGGGGCGGGGATGCATGCCCGGAACGGCGCCGGCGCTCAACCGCGCGCCGCCCGCCGCGCCTGGCGCTATTCGGCGGCCGCCTTCTGCGGCTGCGCCCCCGGCCGCTTCACGCGCAGCCGGCGGATTTTCCGCGGATCCGCCTCCAGGATGCGGAATTCCAGGCCCGAGGGATGGGAGACGAGCTCCCCCTTCGCCGGCACCCGTCCGGCCAGGGTGAAGACCAGCCCGCCCACCGTGTCGATGTCGGCCGCCCGCTCCTCATCCGTCAGCACCCGGCCGAGCTTCGCCTCGAAGGCCTCGACCGTCGCGCGCGCGTCGAGCTCGATCGTGCCGTCCGGCCGCTCGGTGATCTGCGGCGTCGCGTCCTCGTCGTGCTCGTCGCTGATGTCGCCGACGATGGTCTCGACCAGGTCCTCGATGGTGATCAGCCCGTCGATGCCGCCGTATTCGTCCACCACCAGCGCCATGTGCACGCGCGACTGGCGCATCTGCAGCAGCAGGTCGAGCACCGGGATCGAGGGCACGACGAACAGCGGCTTGCGCAGGATGGACTTGATGTCGAATGGCCCGGTCCGCCCCACCGCGGCGAAGACGTCCTTGATGTGGACCATGCCCGCGATGTCGTCGAGGCTCTCGCGATAGACCGGGTAGCGGCTGTGCCCGTCGCGCTGGATCAGGCCGATCGCCTGCTCGAGCGTAAAGGTCTCCGGCATCGCCATGATGTCGGCGCGCGGAACCATCACGTCGTAGGCGGTCGTGCCCTGCAGGCGCAGCACGTTCGACAGCAGGGCGCGTTCATGCGCGCCGAGGTCGCTGGTCGAGGGCAATTCCCCCGCGCCGCCGGGCGTGTCCTCCCCGCGCTCGATCAGTTCCTCGACGCGGTCGCGGACGGATTCCGCCTCCTTGCGGCGCAGCATGGCCTGGAGCTTCCAGAACAGGCCGGGGCGCGATGATGCTTCGCTCATGTGTTCATGCCCTCAGACGGCGGGCGGCGGCCGTCCGGCCGCCTCGCCTTTCGCGCCATGCGCTGGCGCGCCGGGCGGGGCTGATGGTCTGGGTGCGGTCGCGCATTCGCGCTCGCGGATCGAGGCGGGCGGGGTGTTCGTATGCCCTCAGGCGCCAGGCGCGGCCTCCGGCCGCTTGGCTTTCGCGCCATGCGCGGGCGCGCCGGGCGGGGCTGGCGGTCTGAGCGCGGTCGCGCTTCGCGCTCGCGGATCGAGGCATGGCCTCGATCCGAAGGGGTGGGGGCGGCTCGCGAGGCGGGGCCTCGATCCGAAGGAAGGGCGGTGGCTCGGGGCATCACGTGGCCCCCCGCCAGGGGTTGGGCAGGCCGAGCCGGCGCATCACGCGCGCCTCGGCGCGCTCCATCCGGCCGAGGCCTCCCACGGCGACCTCGGCATGATCGTGGCCGGGGACGCGGTGCTGGCCCTGTCCAATTCGGGGGAGACGCCGGAACTCGCCGACCTGGTCGGCCACGCCAAGCGCTTCGG
>NZ_JACADQ010000151.1 GCF_016106015.1 Neoroseomonas rubea | reverse complement strand
GAGCGCGGCGACCAGCGCCTGCACCGGCGGGTCGGCGGCGCGGATCGCCACGGGCAGCCTGCGCGCTTCGTCCTGCGCGTCGGCCCCGGCCATCGGGCCGCGGTTCGGGGGCGTTGCGGCGGCGCCGCGAAGTGCCGCGTCCAGCGCGGCGAACGACGGGTCGGCCGGACGGGTGCCATCGGGCGGGCGGAAGGCCGGCATTCCTTCCTCCTCCGCGAGGATGGCGAGCGCCTGGAGCCAGCCGGCGAGCGCGGCCTGTCGCGCCAGCGCATCCTCCGCCCCCGCGGGGACAAGCGATGGGCGATCGACGGCGATGCTCGCCGTGCGCGCCCAGTCCCGCAGCGCATGGTTTGGCGGCAGGCCGCAGGCGGCGAGCATCAGGCAGGCGACCAGCGCGAAGCGGCGAAGCAATCCTCTCTCCCGCGGCATCATGGCATTCAGAAGAGCATGTCCGGCAGCCAGGTGGCCAGCACCGGGAAGGCCATGACGAGGGCGAGCCCGATCACCTGCAGGATCACGAAGGGCGTCACGCCGCGATAGACATCGCCCGACCCAACGCCCTGCGGCAGGACCCCCTGGATGTAGAACAGCGTCGGCCCGAGCGGCGGGGTCAGGAAGCTCGTCTGCAGGTTCATCGCGATCAGCACGCCGAGCCAGATCGGGTCGATGTCCATCTGCAGCAGCACCGGGCCTACGATGGGCACGACGATGATGACGATCTCCACGAAGTCGAGCGGGAAGCCGAGGACGAAGATCACCAGCATCACCACGGCCAGCGCGCCCCACTTCCCGCCGGGCACCTGCTCGAGGAAAGCGCGGATCATCTCGTCCCCGCCCAGGCCGCGGAACACCAGGCTGAACAGCGTCGCGCCGATCAGCGTCGCGAAGATCATCGCCGTGACCGTCATGGTCGAATGGGACACCGCGCCGAGCATCCCGCCTCCGAAGGCGCGGCGGAGCGAGACGACGATGCCCCAGGCGAGGCCGAGGCCCAGCACCGTGGCCGACCAGGCCGCGGCGCGGTCGCCGAAGGGCGCCTCCTGCCGTCCGATGCGCAGGTCGAACAGGCTTCCGAGCACGACCATGCCGAGCGCGGAGAGGGCGGCGACGTAGATCGGCCAGGGCTTCTCGGGGCGAATGCGCAGCCCGGCGAGCAGCGTCGCGCCGACCGCGCCGACGGATGCCGCTTCCGTCGGCGTCGCGACGCCGGCGAGGATCGAGCCCAGCACCGCGACGATCAGGGTTATGGGGGGGATCAGCGCGCGCGCGAGGTCGGCGGCGGTCACGCCCGCGCGCTCCGCCGCGGGCATGGCAGGCCCGACCTCCGGCCGCAGGCGGCAGAGCACGACCTGGTACAGGATATAGATCGATGCGAGCATCAGCCCCGGGATCATCGACCCCGCGAAGAGCTGCCCGACCGAGATCGTCTCGATCGAGAATTTTCCCTGTGCGAGCTGCGCCTGCTGGTAGGCCGCGGCCATCACCTCGCCGAGGATGACCATGACCGTCGATGGCGGGATGATCTGGCCGAGCGTGCCGGCCGCGCAGATCGTCCCGGTCGCGAAGGCCGGGTCGTAGCGGTGGCGCATCATGGCGGGCAGGGCGATGAGGCCCATCGTCACCACCGTCGCGCCGACGATGCCCGTGGAGGCGGCGAGCAGCGCGCCCACCAGCGTGACCGAGACGGCAAGCCCGCCGCGCAGCGTGCCGAAGAGCCGGCCCATCGCCTCCAGCAGGTCCGGGGCGATCTTCGACTTCTCGAGCATCATGCCCATGTAGACGAAGAGCGGGATGGCGATCAGCACCTCGCTCGTCATGGTGCCGAAGACGCGCTGCGCGAGCGCGCCGAACATGAAGGGGTCGAAGGCGCCGAGCAGGATGCCGAGGCCGCCGAAGACGATCGCGCAGCCGGTCAGGATGAAGACGACCGGCACGCCCACCATGATGAGCGTGCAGAGCGCGACGAGCATGAGCAGGTCGAGCATCGGCCCGACCTCGGTGAGCGCGCTCATCCTTCCGAGACCTGCTGGCGCGCGGGGAACAGCGTATCGGCGGCGCCGACAATCACGGCCACGGCCCGCACCGCGACCGAGAGGCCCTGGATCGCGAGCAGCCCGGCCATGACGAGGATCAGCCCCTTGAGGTAGGGCTGCAGCGGCAGTCCGCCGACCTGCATCGGCCCCTCGCCCATCATGAAGGACCGCGCCACATACCCCCAGCTGGCCCAGACCAGCAGCCAGCAGAACGGCATCACGGCGACGAGGATGCCCGCGAGCTCGACCCATGCGCGCGTCTTCTCCGACCAGGCGGCCGAGAAGAAGTCGACCCGCACATGCGCATCGAGCAGGTAGGCGTAGCCGATCGCGAGCATGAACAGGAATGCGTGCACGTAGACCACGCCTTCCTGCATCCACACGAAGGAACTGCCATAGGCGTAGCGCAGCACCACGACGGTGAACTGCACGAGCACCAGGGCCACGGCGAGCCAGCGCGCCGAGAGGCCGATCGCGCGGTTGATCGCGTCGGCGCCTTCGGCGAGGCGGAGGAGAAGGCGCAACTCAGCCCCAGTTGATCGGCAGCTGCCGCGCCAGGAAGTTCGCCCCGTAGGACTGCATCATGTAGCCCTGGCTGCGGTTGCGGAATTCCGCGTAGCTGTCGGCGATGCGCTTCACCATCGGGTCCTGGTGCGCGCGGAATTCCCGCATCATCTCGCCCGCCGAGGTGCCGAGGGCGATGAGAAGATCGCGCGGCGCCTCCCGCACCACCACGCCGTGGCGCGCGACAAGCTCCGCCAGCACGCGCGGATGGTTCGAATCGTACTCCGTCGTCGTTTCCTCGTGCAGCGACATGGCGCAGTACCGCACGATGCGCTTGAGGTCGTCCGGCAGCGCGTTCCAGCGCGCCATGTTGATGCCGATCTCCTCGGCCGAAGACGGTTCCTGCACGCCCGGGAAGTAGAAGTTCTTCGCCACCTGGTGGAAGCCGAGCGGCGCGTCGCTGAAGGGGCCGAGGAATTCCGCCGCGTCGATCGTGCCCGATTGCAGGGCGGAGAAGATCTCGCCCGCCGGCAGGGTGACGACGGAGGCGCCGGCGCGGCGGAACATCTCCCCGCCCAGCCCCGCCGTGCGCAGCCGCAGGCCGCGGAAATCGTCGATCGAGCGCAGCTCGCGCTTGAACCAACCGAGCCATTGCGGCCCGGAATCGCCGACGATGAAGGGCTTGATGCCGAAGCGCGCGTAGATCTCGTCGTACATGGCGGTGCCGCCGCCGTGCATCATCCAGGCCTGGCGCTCATAGGCCGTCATGCCGAAGGGGAAGGAGCCGAAGAAGCCGATCCCTGGCGACTTGGAAATCCAGAAGGACGGCACGCCGTGATAGAGGTCCGCCGTGCCGGCCGCGACGGCGTCGAAGGCGCCGGGAGCGGGCACCACCTCGCCGGCCGCGAACAGCCGCACCGTGATCCGCCCGCCGGACAATTGCCCGATGCGGTCCGCGCAGCGCTGCGCCGCGACGCCGGGCCCCGGCAGGTTGCGCGGCCAGATGGTGATCATGCGCCACTCGATGCGCCCCTGGCTCAGCGCCGGGGTGGCGAGCGTCGCGGCGGTCGCCGCCGCCGCGCTGCCGAGGATGATGCGTCGGTTCATGCCGTCTCTCCGTTCTCGTCCTGCCTGCCTGTCGTCGGGGTCGCGCGTCAGATCACGCGCGGGAAATCGGGGCCGTCGAGCGGCGCCCCATCCGCCAGCCGGATGTGGCGCAGCGGCGGCGATCCCTTGCCGCCGCGGTCGCGGAACACCGCGTCATCGCCGACCCAGCGCGCGGAGAAGACCCGTCGGCGCCGCTCGGGGGAGGTGTTCGCCGGCGCGCCATGCACCGTGCGGTAATGGAAGGCGACGGCGTCGCCCGGCGCCATCTCCCACCCCAGGATGGTGAAGCGGTCGCGCGCGGCGTCGATGTCCGGCATCTCCTCCCGCGTGTCGCCGGCATAGAGGTCCGTCCCGTCGAAGCGCTTCGGCTTCATCACGCGGCCCCATTGGTGGCTGCCGGCGACGCATTCCAGCGTCACGTCGCGCCCCACCGGATCGAGCGGAATCCAGAAGGAGACGCAGCGCTCCGCTTCCACGCAGTAGTACGGCCCGTCCTGGTGCCAGGGCGTCACCATGCTCGTGCCCGGTTCCTTCACCAGCACGTGGTCGTGGAAGAAGCGCGCCGTAGCACCACCCATCAGGTCGCGCGCGATGGCGGCGCCGGGGCCCTCCTGGACGAAGGCGCGGAATTCCGGGATGCGCTGCCAGTTGCACAGGTCCTGGAAGAAGCGCGCGCTGCCGTCCGCCGGCTGGTAGCTGCGTTCATAGGGGCCGGGATGGGCGATCAGCGTCTCGATGCCCGCGCGCAGCGGCTCGACCCAGTCGGCGAAGGCGCCGCGCAGCACGATGGCGCCGTCGCGCGCGAAGGCCTCGGCATCGGTCGCTGTCACCACGCTCATCATGGCCTCTCCTTCAAGGCGGGCGGCGCATCCTGGGGGGACCTCCGCACCGGTGTAAAGCCACCGGAACGATGTCCAGCCAGCGCCTGCGCGCCCCTCTGCCGCCGCCGCGGGCAGCCTGCCCGGCGCGCGTCAGCCGCCGACGCCGAGCGAGGGCAGCTTCATCCCCATCCGTCGCGCATGGTCGATGGCGATGTCGTAGCCCGCATCGGCGTGGCGCATCACGCCCGTCCCCGGGTCGTTCCAGAGCACGCGGGCGAGCCGCCGCGCCGTCGCCTCCGTCCCATCCGCCACGATCACCATGCCGGCATGCTGGGAGAAGCCGATCCCCACGCCGCCGCCATGGTGCAGCGACACCCAGGTCGCGCCGGACGCGGTGTTGAGCAGCGCATTCAGCAGCGGCCAGTCGGACACTGCGTCCGACCCGTCGGCCATCGCCTCCGTCTCCCGGTTGGGGGAAGCGACGGAGCCGGAATCCAGGTGATCTCGCCCGATCACGATCGGCGCCTTGAGCTCGCCCTTCGCCACCATCTCGTTGAAGGCCAGGCCGAGCCTGTGCCGGTCGCCGAGTCCCACCCAGCAGATCCGCGCCGGCAGCCCCTGATAGGCGATGCGCCGGGCGGCCATGTCGAGCCAGTTGTGCAGGTGCGGATCGTCCGGGATCAGTTCCCGCACCTTCGCATCCGTCCGCGCGATGTCCTCCGGGTCCCCCGACAGCGCGGCCCAGCGGAACGGCCCGATGCCGCGGCAGAACAGCGGGCGGATATAGGCCGGCACGAAGCCAGGGAAGGCGAAGGCGTCGGCGACGCCCATCTCCTGCGCCATCTGGCGGATGTTGTTGCCGTAATCGAGCACCGGGATGCCGGCGCGCCAGAAGCCGAGCATTGCCTCCACCTGCACCGCCATGGAGCGCTTGGCGGCCAGCGTCGTGCCCTCCGGGTCGCGCGCGCGCCGTTCCTCCCATTCCGCCAGCGTCCAGCCGGCCGGCAGGTAGCCGTTCAGCGGGTCATGCGCGCTCGTCTGGTCCGTAACCGCGTCGGGCCGGATGCCGCGCCGGAGGATCTCGGGAAAGATCTCCGCCGCATTGCCGAGCAGCCCGACCGAGACGGCGCGCCCCTCGCGCTTCGCCGCCTCAACGATCGCGAGCGCCTCCTCGAGCGTCCCGGCCCTGGTGTCGAGGTAGCGCGTGCGCAGCCGCATCTCGATGCGCGAGGCCTGGCATTCGACGGCGATCATGGACGCGCCCGCCATCGTCGCGGCCAGCGGCTGCGCCCCGCCCATGCCGCCGAGCCCGCCCGTCAGGATCCAGCGGCCCGCGAGCGAGCCGCCATAGTGCCGGCGCCCGACCTCGGCGAAGGTCTCGTAGGTGCCCTGCACGATCCCCTGGCTGCCGATGTAGATCCAGGACCCGGCGGTCATCTGGCCGTACATCATGAGCCCCTTGCGATCGAGCTCGTGGAACCGCTCCCAGGTCGCCCAATGCGGCACCAGGTTGGAATTCGCGATCAGCACGCGCGGCGCATCCTCCGTCGTGCGGAAGATGCCGACGGGCTTGCCGGACTGCACGAGCAGCGTCTCATCCGGCGCGAGCCCCTTCAGCGAGGCGACGATGCGGTCGAAGGCGTCCCAGTCCCGCGCGGCGCGGCCGATGCCGCCATAGACCACGAGCTCCTCCGGCTTCTCCGCCACCTCGGGGTCGAGGTTGTTCATCAGCATGCGCATCGCCGCCTCCGCCCCCCAGGAGCGGCAGACGGGGACGGGCCCGCGCGGGGCGGTGACGAGGCGGGCATTGGCGATGCGGCTCATCGGCCGGTCCTCCCTTCGGTCATGGCGTCAGGCCAGGCAGCGCGACGCCCGCCGCGGCAGCGAGGGCGCCGTCCTCGACCAGCCGCGTCGCGGCGGCGATGTCGGGTGCGAGCAGCCGGTCGGCGAGCAGGGGCGTGATCTCGGCGCGGATCGCGCCATGCGCGGCCTCGATGGCGGCGGAGGAGCGGAGCGGGCGGCGATGCTCCAGCGCCTCGGCCGCGGCAAGCGCCTCGATGCCGATGATCGCGGCGGCATTGCCGGCCATCTCGATCAACCTGTACGCCGCGTGCGTCGCCATCGAGACATGATCTTCCTGGTTGGCGGAGGTGGGCAGCGAATCGATGCTCGCCGGCGCCGCGCGCTGCTTGTTCTCCGAAGCCAGGGCCGCGGCTGTGACCTGTGCGATCATCAGCCCTGAATTCAACCCGGGGTCGCGGGCGAGGAAGGCGGGCAGGCCGCTCATCACCGGATCGACCAGCAGGGCGATGCGGCGCTCCGCGAGGCTGCCGACCTCGGCCAGCGCGATCGCGACCTGGTCCGCGGCGAAGGCGACCGGCTCGGCGTGGAAGTTGCCGCCGGAGACGATGGCGCCGTCCTCCATCACCAGCGGATTGTCGGTGACCGCATTCGCCTCGGTCTCCAGCGTGCGCGCGGCGAAGCGCAGCAGGTCGAGCACCGCGCCCATCACCTGCGGCTGGCAGCGCAGCGAATAGGGGTCCTGCACGCGGGGATCGTCGGTGCGGTGGCTTTCGCGGATCTCGCTGCCCGCGAGCAGGCCGCGCAGCGCGGCGGCGACATCGGCCTGCCCGGCATGGCCGCGCAGCGCATGGATGCGCGAATCGAAGGGCGTGTCCGACCCGCGCAGCGCATCGACTGTCATCGCGCCGGCGATCAGGGCCGCGCGGAATACGCGCTCCGTCGCGAAAAGCCCCACCAGCGCAAGCGCGGTCGAGACCTGCGTGCCGTTGATCAGCCCGAGACCTTCCTTTGGGCCGAGCGTGACGGGCGCCAGGCCGGCCGCCTGCAGCGCCCGGGCCGCCGGGATGCCGGGCAGCGCCAGGCCCTCGCCCAGCATCGCCGCCGTCATGTGCGCCAGCGGGGCGAGATCGCCCGAAGCGCCGACCGAGCCTTTCGCCGGGATCAGCGGCAGCACGTCGTGTGCGCGCATCGCCTCTATCAGCGCCACCACCTCCCACCGCACGCCGGAGGCGCCGCGGCCGAGGCTTGCCGCCTTCATCGCCAGGATCAGCCGCACGATGCCAGGCGGCAACGCCGGGCCGACGCCGCAGGCGTGGGACAGGATCAGGTTGCGCTGGAGCGCAGCGAGGTCGCCATCGCCGATGCGCACCGACGCAAGCTTGCCGAAGCCGGTGTTCACGCCATAGGCGGTCTCGCCCGCCGCGATCACTCGCGCGACCGCGGCTGCGCCGCGGTCGACCGCCGCCCGTGCAGCCGGGTCGAGCGGGATCGGCGCGCCTTCGAGAATGGCGGCCCAGGCGGCGAGGGGCACCTCGCCCGGCATGAGAGTCTTCGTCATGCGCGCACCCCTTGGTGGAATCGGGCGAAGGGCGGCCATCCCCGGTACGCCCTTCGAAACCCCTGGCCAGATCAGGCTAAACGCAATATTGTATATACAATAGAGTGCGACGGAAGGCGCCGATGCGCAAGATGAATCTCACCAAATCGGGCCGGCGCCCGCGGCGCGTGGCCGCCTTGCGCGCGCGCATCCTCGCCGCATGACCGACTTCGTCCTCGACGGAGAGGGGCCGCTGCACGCGCAGATCCGCCGCGCCGTCGCCGCCGCCATCCTCACCGGCCGCATCCCGCCCGGCGGGCGCATCCCGCCCGAGAGCGAACTGATGCAGCGCTTCGATGCTTCCCGCATGACGGTCCATCGCGCGCTCGCCGCGCTGGCCGCGGAAGGGCTGGTGCGCCGCAACCGTCGCGCGGGCACGGTGGCAAGCCCCGAGGCGCGCGGCCGCGCGGTCTTCGAGATCTGGGACATCGGCGCCGAGATCAGCGCCGCGGGGCAGGCGCATCGCTTCGAGGTGCTGGATCGCGCGGAACGCCCCGCCAAGGGCGATACGCTGGCGGTGCCGGACGGCACGCCTCTGCTCGCGCTCACCACCCGGCACATGGCGGACGAGACGCCGGTGCAGGTGGAGGAACGCCTGATCAATCTGCGCGCCGCGCGCGCCGCGGCGCGCGAACCCTTCGCGGACACGCCCCCCGGCCGCTGGCTGCTCGACCATGTTCCCTGGACCGAGGCCGAGCACGCCATCCACGCCGCCCGCGCCCCGGCGCGGATCGCGCGGCTGCTCGGCATCAAGGCGGGCGACGCCGCGCTGGTCGTCGAACGCCGCACCTGGAACGGGCGCGTGCCGGTCACCTTCGCGCGGCTGTGGCATGCCGGCGAACGGCACCGCCTGGTCGGGCGGTTTTCCGCCGGCGGCTGATCAGCGCGTCAGCCGCGCCGCCAGCATCGCCAGACGGTCCTCGGCGGCCATGTCGGCCGCTTGCTCGATGGCACGGTAATCCGCGACCAGGCCGCGCCCGGCCTCGGTCAGGCTGGCACCGCCGCCGCGCGCGCCGCCGGGACTCGCCACCACCACCGGCGTGCCGGCGATGCGGTTCAGCGCATCCACCAGGTCCCAGGCGCGGCGATAGCTCATGCCGAGCGCGCGCCCCGCGGCGGAGATCGAGCCTTCCCGCGCGATCGCCTCGAGCAGCGCGATCTTGCCCGGCCCGATCCGCCCCTGCGGCAGGTCGATGCGCAGGCTGAGCAGCGGCCGCGTCATGCCGGCGGCCCGCCGCGATGGTCGATCGTCACGGCCTTGACCAGCGCCCAGAGCGGCATGCCCTGGCGAAGTTCCAGTCGCTGCACGCTTTCGCGCGTCACGCGCGCGAGCAACACGGACGGCCCTGCGGCGAGGCGCAGGAAGGCCTCGGCCGGTTCCGGCGCATCGAGGATGGCGGCGAGCGTCACGGGCAGGATGTTGCTGGTGGACAGGCCGCGCGGTTCCACGGTCGCGACCGCGACGTCGCGCGCGCGCAGCCGCATGCGCAGCCGCGCGCCGGGCGGGCCGACATGGGCGGCGGTGCGCAGCGTGCCGCCGGCGAAGCCGAGCACCGTCACGCCCTCCT
>NZ_JACADQ010000150.1 GCF_016106015.1 Neoroseomonas rubea | reverse complement strand
ATGTGTGGCTGGAGTTCAGACCTGTGCTCTCCGGACCTGCGCGCGACCGGCGCGGCCTGCCGGGCGAACGACCCCTGCCTCGGCGGCGCGGCGCGGCTCGCCGGCGCGATCGGGCAGGCGAGGGCGGAAGCGGAAGCGGGCGGCCGCGGTGTCGTCGCGATCGACGCCGGCGACCAGTTCATGGGCAGCCTGTTCTACACGCATCATCGCGGCGCGGCGGAGCTCGCCGTGATGAAGGCCTGGGGCTGCGAGGCCATGACCCTCGGCAACCACGAGTTCGACAACGGGCCGGAGGTGCTGGCGCGCTTCGCCGCGGGGGCGGACTTCCCGATCCTGGCGGCGAACATCGACACCCGCGCCGAGCCGCTGCTCGCGGGGCGCTTCAGGCCCTGGTGGGAAACGCGGCGCGGCGGGGCGCGCATCGCCATCATCGGCGTCACCACGCCGGAGACGCCAGCGCTCTCCTCCCCCGGGCAGAACCTGCGCTTCACCGACCCGGCCGAGGCAGTGGCGCGCGCGGTCGCGGAGATCCGCGCAAGCGGCCCGGCGACGGTGGTGGTGCTCTCCCATCTCGGCCTTGGCGCCGACCGGCGGCTGGCGGAGCAGGTGGCCGGCATCGACGTGATCGCGGGCGGGCATTCGCACACGCTGCTGGCCGCGGAGTCCGAGGCGGAGGGACCCTCGCCGCTGCTGGTCGATGGGCGCGACCGCACGGTGCGCATCGTGCAGACCGGCGCCTTCGGGCGGTTCCTCGGCATGCTGGACCTCGACCTCGCCGCCGATGGGCGGATCGTGGCGACGGGTGGGGGGTGCGCGCCCGTCGGCGCCACCTTCGCCGAGGATGCGCGCGTCGCCGCGATGGTCGCGGAGTTCGCGCGGCCGCTCGAGGAGACGCGCCGCCGGCCGGTCGGCATGCTGACCGGTGCGCTGCCCAACACCGACTGCCGACGCGGCGAATGCGCGCTGGGCAACCTGGTAACGGAGGCGATGCTCGCCCGCATCCCGGGGGCGGAGATCGCGGTGACAAATGGCGGCGGGTTACGCGCCGGCCTGCCCGGCGGCCAGGTGACCTATGGCGACGTGCTGACCGTGCTGCCCTTCGGCAATACCATCGCGGTGATGGGCTTGCGCGGCGCGGACGTGCTGGCGGCGCTGGAAGCGGGCCTGGCGCAGGGCGCGGGCACGGCCGGGCGCTTCCCGCAGGTGGCCGGCATCCGCTTCGCCTGGGACCCGACGGCGCCACCCGGGTCGCGGGTGCGGCAGGCTGAGGTGGCGCAGGGCGCGTCCTTCGTGCCGCTCGACCCGAGCCGGGTCTATCGCGTCGTGACCAACGACTTCATGCGGCGCGGCGGGGACGGCTACGTCGCCTTCCGTGACCGCGCGCTCGACCCATACGACACCGGCCCGGTGCTGGACGAGACGGTGGCGGACGCGATCGCCGCCGGCCGCGCGGTGGCGCGGGAGGACGGGCGGATCGCCGTCGTGCGGTAGGGTGGCCACGCATGGCGGGTATTCCGGCAGGGATGCGGCCCCATGGTTGCGCGAACGATGCGTTCCGGGGCTAACCTCGTTCCTCCAGAAAATGTGAGGAGGGATTCGCTCCATGGCTCCAAGACTGGCTGCCGAGTTCATCGGCACGCTCTGGCTCGTGCTCGGCGGCTGCGGCTCGGCCGTGCTGGCGGCGACGTTCCCGGAGGTCGGGATCGGCCTGACCGGCGTCTCGCTCGCCTTCGGCCTGACGGTGCTGACCATGGCCTACGCGATCGGACATGTGTCGGGCTGCCACCTGAACCCGGCGGTCACGCTCGGGCTGGTCGCGGCGGGTCGGTTCCCGGGGCGCGACGCGATTCCCTACATCGTCGTCCAGGTGTTCGGCGCCATCGCGGCCGCCGGCATCCTCTGGGCGATCGCGACCGGCAAGCCGGGCTTCGAAGTGGGCGGCTTCGCTGCCAACGGCTTCGGCGATCATTCCCCCGGCAAGTACGGGATGAATTCCGCGCTGCTGACTGAAGTGGTGATGACGTTCTTCTTCCTCATCATCATCGTCGGCGCCACGCATCCGCAGTCGCCCAAGGGCTTCGCGCCGATCGCGATCGGGCTCGGCCTGACGTTGATCCACCTGGTGTCCATCCCGGTGACCAATACGAGCGTGAACCCGGCGCGCAGCACCGGGCCGGCGCTGATCGTGGGCGGCTGGGCGCTGCAGCAGCTGTGGCTGTTCTGGGTGGCGCCGATCATCGGGGCGGTGCTGGCGGGCCTCGTCTCCCGCACCCTGTGGCCGGATAACCGGCAGTAGTCGGCGCGGGCGGGGGCTGGCAGGGTTCCGCCATGGACCAGCCCCCGCCTCTCTCGCCCCGCTACGGCCTGGCCCCACGCCTGCTGATGGGCGTGGTGGTGCCGGCGACGAATGTGACGACGGAGGCGGAGATGGACGATCTCCGCCCCGCCGGCGTGATCAACGCGACGGCGCGGATCGCCAACCCGGATGCCGCGGTTGCCGGCGATGTCGATGCCGCTGTGGTGCGCGCGGCGATGGTGGGCGGGCTGATGGCCGCGCTCGATACGCTGGCGCCGGCGAAGCCGGACCATGTGGCGATCGGCGTGATGGTCGAGAATTTCATCGGCGGCGGCGCGGCCGGGGCGGCCTTGCTTGCCGAGGCCGAGGCGCGCATCGGCTGCCCCGTCACGGCGCCGACCGCGGCGACGCTCGCAGCGCTGGAGGCTCTCGGCCTGCGGCGGATCGCGCTGCTCACACCCTTCTTCCCGGGCGGGGACGCGGCGGCGAAGGCCTTCCTGGAGGAAGCCGGGATCGAGGTGGTCCGCGTGCTCGGCCTGCGCGCGCCCGGGCCTGCCGCGATCGCGCGCGTCGCGCCCGATCGGCTGCGCAACGCGGTGCGCGAGCTGGACGGGCCGGAGGTGGAGGCGATCGTGCAGGTCGGCACCAACCTGCCCTTCGCCGCCGTGGCGCGGGAGGCGGAGGCCGCACTGCGCAAGCCGGTGCTGGCGACCAACCCAGTCACCTATTGGCATGCGCTGCGCCGCGCCGGGATCATGGACCGGGTGGCCGGCGCGGGGCGGCTGTACGCGGCCTGCTGATGCCGAGTTGCGCGGGGGCGGCTCAGTTGAGCTGGATGTTGAGCCGCCGCAGCAGCGGCCCCCAGCGTTCTGCTTCCCGCGACAGGAAGGCCTGGAAATCGGCCGGGCTGCCGCCGGCGGTGACGATCCCCTCGTTCAGCAGCCGTTCGCGCACGCTTCCATCGGCCACCGCCGCAGCCCCCGCCGCGTTCAGGCGAACGAGTGCGGCGGGCGGCGTGCGCGCCGGCGCGAGCAGCCCGAACCAGGTCACAGCCACCAGGCCCGGCCAGCGCTCATGGAAGGTCGGCTGGTCCGGCAGGTTCGGCAGCCGGGCCTCCCCGGTCCAGCCGATGATCTTCGCGCGGCCGGAGCGTGCCACCTGCAGCCCCGTCGCGCCGCCGACGAGGATGGAATCGAGCGTGCCCGCCAGCAGGTCGTTCATCTGGTGCGCGTCGCCGCGATAGCCGACATCCTGCCAGTCGAGCTGCAGCCGGTCCTGGATGAGCGCGCCGGCGATGTGGTTGAAGGACCCGCGGCCATTGTGCCCCCAGGTCACCTTGCCCGGATTGGCGCGCACATGCGCGACGAAGCCTTCCATCGTGTCCGGCAGGCCCGGCCGGACCGCGATGCAGAACGGCAGGGTCGAGACATGCACGACCGGGGCGAAGTCCTCCGGCCTGTAGGGGAGGTTGCGTCCGATCAGCGGGTTGATCGTCAGCGTGGTGCCGGAGGACATCAGCAGCGTGTGACCGTCCGGCGCGGCGCGCGCCACGGCCTCGGCGCCGATCACGGTCTGGGCGCCGGGCTTGTTGTCGATCACCACGTTCTGGCCGAGCAGCGGCGCCATCTTTTCCGCCACCAGCCGCGCCGTGACGTCGGTGGATCCGCCCGGCGGGAAGGGCACGACGATGCTCACGGGGCGGGCGGGGCTCCACTGCCCCTGCGCCTGCGTGGCGCCGGCGGCGGCCAGGCCAAATGCGGGCAGCGCGCGGCGCCCGATTGCGATGGGCATGTCTGGTTCCTCCCTTGGTTCTTGGCGGCGAGCCTGCCACCGCGCGGGCATCCGCGCCAAGCGCGCTCAGCGGCGGGACAGGGCCACGAGATACCGGCAGGGCTTCGAGCGCGACGGATTGCGGAAGGCGTGGCCGCGCGGCGTGTCGAGGTCGAAGGCGAGGCTGTCGCCGGCATGCAGCCGCGATTCCTCCGCCCCTTCCTCCACCACGAGCCGCCCCGCGGTCACCCACACCACCTGACCGCGCAGGAAGGCGAAGGAGGATGCGGTGTAGGCAACGCGCGCGCCGGGCGGCAGCTCCACCTCGACCAGCTCGGGCTCGGCGCCGGGCGGTGTCAGGGCGCGCCGCACGTAGCCCGTGGCGGGATCGGTCCAGACCGGCTGGGCCTGGTGCCGGGCGATGCGCGGCGCGCCGGCATCGGCTTCGGCGCGGGCGAGCAGGGTGGAGACGGTCAGGTGCAGCGCGCCCGACAGCCGCCCGAGAAGCGAAGCGGTCGGGCTCGCCTCCGCCCGCTCGACCTTGCTGATCATGGCGCGGGAAACGCCGGAGGCGGCGGCGAGGTCGGCGATCGACCAGCCGCGCGCCTCCCTCTCCCGCCGGATGCGGGCAGCGAGCAGCGTGTCGAGGGCGGGCGGGGCGTCGTCCATGATAGTGGACATGATGTTAGGATAGTGGATACTTGCGTCCATGACCATGCCGCCATCGCCCCGGCACAACGGGGGCCCGCCGCTCGAGGAGGATGACGACCCCGCTGGCTGGCGCCTGTGGTGCTGGAAGCGCGCGCATCGCCGGGCCTGGAAGACGCCGCCACGGGAGATCGCGCTGCGCCGCCTCGCCCGCGCCGAGGAACTCGGCATGACCTACCGCGAGTACACGCTCGAGATCCTGGAACGGGGCCGTTACCCGTGAGCCTGCGGATCGCGCAGGGCGGGCTCGACGATCCGCGGGTGCAGGCGCTGCTGGCCGTGCATCTGCGCAAGGCGCGGGAGGCGACGGCGGAAGGATTCGCCTTCGCGCTCGACCTGTCCGGCCTCCGCGTGCCGGAGATCCGCTTCTTCACCGCATGGCTGGACGGCGCGCCGGTCGGCACGGGCGCGCTGAAGCGCCTCGCGCCCGACCATGGGGAGGTGAAGTCGATGCACACGGCCGAAGCGGCGCGCCGGCGCGGCGTGGGCGGCGCCATGCTGCGCCACATCCTCGCCGAGGCGCGTGCCACGGGCATGGCACGCGTCAGCCTCGAGACCGGCACGGCGCCCTATTTCGCCGGCGCGGTCGCGCTCTATCTCGCGCAGGGATTCACGCCCTGCGGGCCGTTCGGCGACTACGCCGAAAGCGCGGAGAACCGATTCCTGACGCTGGCGCTGGATTAGCGCCCGGTCCGCGAAGGCGGAACCGCCGGATCCGTCGCCCCGACCAGGCCCTACCGCCCGCGCTCCTTCCGCCAAGCCTCGAAGATCGGCCGGTTGGCGGCATCGGTCATGGGATAGAGGCCGCGGATCGTGTGGCCGGCCGCGACGCGGTCCTGCACGAAATCCTCGAACACCGTCTGCTCGAAGGCCTCCTCCGCCACCTCGTCGGCGATATGGGCGGGGATGCAGACGATCCCTTCCCCGTCGCCCACCATGATGTCGCCCGGGTGCACCCCGACGCCGGCGCAGGCCACGGGTACGTTGAGGTCGACGCAATGGTGGTGGATCAGGTTCGTCGGCGCGGACGGCTTCGCGTGATAGGCCGGCCAGCCCATCGCCGCGATCTCCGGGCTGTCGCGGAAGCCGCCATCCGTCACCGCGCCCGCGACGCCGCGCGCCTTGAGCCGCGTGATCAGGATGCCGCCCGCCGAGGCCGCGCGCGCGTCCCCGCGGCTGTCGATGACGAAGACTGCGCCGGGCGGGCATTCCTCCACCCCCTTGCGCTGCGGATGGGACGGGTCCTTGAACACCTCGAGCCCGTCGAGATCCTCCCGCGCCGGTATGGTGCGCAGCGTATAGGCGGGGCCCACCATACGCGGCGCACCGGGGTTCAGCGGGGTGAGCGCCAGGAACACGTTGCGGAATCCGCGCTTGAACAGCACGGTGGTCAGCGTGGCGGTAGAGACCCCGGCAAGCTTCGCCCGCGTCGCGTCCTTCATGGCGGCATTCCCCCTCATCGAAGGCTGAGGCATACCGCGACACGGCGATGCCGGCCAATGCGCCGGCCACGAGGACACGAGACATGCCCGAGAACGGCGCCCAGAAGCGCTCCCGCTCCTTCCTGCTCGCGGTCGAGGATCAGGCCTTCCTGCTGCGCGACGAGATGCGCCCCTTCCGCTTCGGCATGGAATACGCGAAGGCGGAATACGCGCTGCGCGACTGGGGCGTGCGCTCCACCATCGTCGTCTTCGGCTCTGCCCGCACGCCGAGCGCGGAACAGGCGCAGGCGATGACGGAGGCGGCGCGCAGCCCGGCCGAAAAGCGCGCGGCGAAGCGCGCGATGGAGCAGTCCCGCCTGTACGAGGACGCCCGCGCCTTCGCGCGCATCGTCTCCCTGCGCGGCGGCGCGCTCGCGGCCTCCGGCGCGCCGCGGGACAACGTGATCGCGACCGGTGGCGGACCGGGGATCATGGAAGCGGCGAACCGCGGCGCATCGGAAGCCGGCGCGCCGTCGATCGGCTTCAACATCACGCTGCCGCACGAGCAGAACCCGAACGCCTGGTCCACCCCGGCGCTGACCTTCCGCTTCCACTACTTCGCGATGCGCAAGATGCATCTGGCGATGCGCGCCAATGCGCTGGCGGTCTTCCCGGGCGGCTTCGGCACCTTCGACGAGCTGTTCGAATTGCTGACGCTGGTGCAGACCAGCAAGGCAAGCCCACGCCCGATCGTGCTGTATGGTCGCGCCTTCTGGGAGAAGGCGGTCAACTTCCCGTTCCTGGCAGAGCAGGGAATGATCGACGCGCACGACCTCGGCCTGTTCGAGATCGTCGACACGCCCGAGGAAGCCTGGGCGAGCCTGCTGCGCCGGGGCCTCGAGGCGGCGCCGGTGGTGCCCGCGCAGGAAGTACCGGCCACCCTGCAGCGCCGCCGGCGCCCGGCCGAGGAACGCATGCCGCCGCCGGTGCCGGGCAAGCCGAGGCGCTGAGCGCCCCGCGCGCGTCGCCAAGGTCGACCCCTTGCGCGGATGATCTGCGGCCCGCGCTTCGGCGCACGGCCGAACCGCCCGTCCAGCGCGCGGCGCGCACCCAGACGCCGTCGTGGCCCCGCGATCAGAACCGCCGCAGCAGCCGGTCGATATAGTCGAGTTCCGCCGGCGGCCTTTCGCGCTCCGCGCCACGCCGACGCAGTTCCTCCTGGATCCGGCGCGTCTTCAGCAATTCGGCCTCGTCCGGCACGCGGGTGTCGGAGCCGTTGTCCTGGCCGCCCGTCGCTTCCCGCGTACGGCGGCCGAGCGGATCACGGCCCTGGCCCTGTTCCTGCGCCTGGTCCTGGCCTTCGCCGCCCTGCTCGCCGCTGGCCATGCCCTCGCCTTCGCCCTCGCCCTCGCCTTCATCCTCGCCGGGCTGGCCCTGGCCGAACTGGCGCTGCATCTGCTGCGCCATCTGGCGCCCGCCTTCCGTCAGGGCGCGGATGGCGCGCTGCTGCGGGTCGCGCGCGTCGCGCCCTTCGGCCAGCGCCTCGGCGCCGTCGCGCATGGCGCGGTCGGCCTCGCCCAGTTGCGGCGGCACGTCGCCGGTCAGGTCGCCAAACTGCTGCATGAGTTCGCCAAGCGCGCGGCGCAGCGCGCGCTGCACGCGCGCGTCCTGCTGGCTTTCCGCCTGGCGCTGCGGGTTGGGCGGCGGGTCCGCCTGCGGCGGCGGGGGGGGGAAGCTGCGGGACAGCGGCTGGCGCCGCTGCTGCTGGCGTTCGCGCTCCGCCTGCTCCGCGCGCTGGTGGCCGCGGTCGAGCATCTCGGCCTGGCGGCGCACCATGTCCTGGACGGCGCCCATCTGCTGCTGGCCGCGCTGGCGCTGCTGCTGGCGCTGGCGGTCCTCGGCGCGCATGTTCCGCCCTTCCTCGAGCGCGCGGAGCATCTCCTCCAGCTCCGCGAGCTCGCGCTCCGCATCCTCGGTGCGGCCCTGGCGCGCGGCGTCCTGCATGCGCTGGGTGCGGCGGTTCAGCTCCCGCTGGTCCATCAGCCGCTGCTGCGGGTCGTAGGGCAGGGCCTCGGCATTCTCGCGCTGCAGCCGTTCGGCGAGTGCTTCGAGGTGCCGGCGGATCGCCTCCCGCAACTCCTGGATGCGGCGGTCGAGCTCGGCGCGCTGTTCCTGGGTGCGCTCCTGCTCGGGCGTGCGGCGCTGTTCCTCCAGCGCCTCCCGCAGCTGCTCACGCGCCTGGGCGAGGGCACGGGCGGTGCGGTCGGTGCGCCCTTCCTCCAGCGCGACGGCGATGTCCCAGAGGATTTCCTGCACCTCCGGCACCGCGGTCGCCCGACGGTCGCGCGTCAGGCGATGCCGCGCGCTGCGCAGGGAGAGGAAGGTGCCCGTGTCGTGCTCGAAGGCCTCCGGCGCGCCGGCGATGCGGTCCAGTTCCCGCCGCGCCGCGTCCCTCGCGGCGGGATCGACGGACAGCGACCGGCGCAGCGCGATCAGCGCCTGGGAGACGGGATGGGTGAAGGAGCGTTCCGGCAGTTCGAGGAAGGCGCCCTCACTGCGGCCTTCCTGCCCGGCATGGTCGCGGGCGACGAGCCGCGCCTCGACCTCCAGCCCCGCCCAGGGATGGGCGGACAGGTCGGGCTGGGACGCGCCGCGCGCGGTCCGCGGGCTGCCGCCGGGCAGCGGCAGGTCGAGCACGACGGGTTCGGCATCCGGCCGCGGCTTCAGGCGCAGCTCCACGCGCAACGTGGCAAGACCCCAGTCATCCTCCGCCTTCCAGGGCAGGCGGATGGCAAGCCCGCGCTGGGCACGCGCCGGCGGCTGGTCCCAGGCGGCAACAGGCGGCGCGTCGGCGCGCACGGTCAGCGACCAGCGGGCGAGGTCCGCCCCATCGCGGCGCACGGCGAGGGAGCCGCCGGACTCCAGTACGGCCTCGGCGGCGAAGGAGGCGCGGTCGAGCGTGCGCAAGGGCGTCGCCGTGCCGTCGAGCGCCAGCTCCGGCACGCCGCCCGCGCCGCCCGAGACCGCTACCTGCAGCCGGCTGCCCGCGGGGACTGAGACAGCACCGCCGGCGGGGTCGAGGAAGACCGGCGCCGCGCCCGTATAGGCCGGCGGCGTCACCCAGGCTTCCAGCCGCACGCCGGGCGTGGTCGGCAGGGCCGTGCCGGCGAAGGCGGGCAGCAGGGCGCGGCGCAGTCGCTCCGGCGCCTCGGCCCCCGCGACGACGAAGGCGGCGACCAACGCGACGGCGAGCCCCCCGCGCAGCGCG
>NZ_JACADQ010000015.1 GCF_016106015.1 Neoroseomonas rubea | reverse complement strand
GAACGCCTCGCGGCCGCGGCCGAGGGGCGCCTCGCCGCGCTCGGCCCCGTGGCCTCGGAGGCACTGGCGCCGATCCGCGACAGCCAGGCGGCGATGGCCGAGGCCGCCGCCCGTCTGCGCGCCGCCCAGCTCGCCGTGCTGGATGCGGAGATCGCCACCCGCGAGGCGGCCGTGGCGCGGGAGACGGTGCTGCTCGCCTCGACGACCGAGGCGCGCGACCTCGCCCGGCAGGAGGTCAGGGTGATGTCCGGACTGCTCGACCGCGGGCTTGCGCGACGCAATGAGGTCTTTTCCCTGCGCCAGACGCATCTGCGCGCCGAAGGCGAGGTCGAGCGCGGCGTCTCCGATATCGCCGCCGCGCGGCTGGCGGTGGGGGAGGCGCGGGCGCGGCGCGACGAACTCGCCGCGCGTGCACGCAACGAGGCGCTGGCCGAACTGGTCCGCGTCGAGGCCGACCGCGCGGAAGCCCATCAGGCGCTGCTGCGCGCCGAGGCGCGGCTCCGGCGCGCCGTGCTGCGCGCACCCTCGGCCGGCGTGGTGAAGGAGATCGGGCCGCGCGGTGTCGGCGCCGTGCTCGAGCCCGGCGCGATGGTCGCCGAGATCGTACCCGAGGATGCGGGCGTGCTCGCCGTCGTCGAACTTCCCGCCGACCAGGTCGGCGGCGTCCGCCCGGACGGCCGCGCGCGCGTGAAGGTGCTGGCTTACGACCCGGCGCGCTTCGGCAGCATCCCGGGGACGGTGCAGCATGTCTCCGCCTCCTCCTTCCGCCGCCACGACGGGAGCATGTTCTTCCGCGTGGAGGTGGCGCTCGATTCCGAGCATGTCGGCGACCCGCGGCGCGGCATGCGCGTCTCCCCCGGCATGAGCGTCGCGGTAGAGATCGCGACGGGGGAGGTCACCTTGCTACAGTGGCTCGCGCGGCCCGTGCGCAACATCCTGGACCGCGCCTTCGCCGAACGCTGAACGCGCGCTACCCGGCCACGTCGGGCAGAACGACCTCGAACGCCGGTACCTCAACGAACTCGTCATCCTCGGGCCCGCCATCCTTCCACATGAAGACGGCGAAGCGCCCGGGGCGGTCGATCACGGTGAAGGGGTGGTGCCAGACATCGGCGCCATAGGTCACGCCCTGGTCCGGCCGCGCCAGGAACGCCTTTGCGCGCGCCATGTCGGGCCTGCCATCCGCACCGTGCGGGGCGACGATGGCAAGCCAGCGCCCGGCCTCCATCGGCACGAAGGACTGCGAGGAATGGAGATGCCGCTCCATCACCGTCGAGGCGAGCGGCAGGCTCGACGGCGCCTTGAAGGTGAAGGACAGGCTCGGCTTCGCCTGCGCCCGGCGGTTCGCCAGCGCCGCGTCGATATAGGTTCGGCCCGGGGCTTCCGGGGCGGACAGGACCTCCCCGAAGGGCGCGAAGGCTTCTGCGGTGAGCGGTTCGAGGGTCAGGCGCATCGTGGTCTCCGGCATCGGTCGCGGCATGATCGGGCCGCGCGCCGCGTCGCGTCCAGGGTGGGTCCCGCCCGCCCGCCCCGATCGTGCGCGCCGGCGCAGGCGGCGCGGTCGCCTTCGAACCGCGCGACGCCCCTTCCCGTCCAGGCGCGGCGGACTGTCGAGCATGATGACGTGCCAGCCACCGCGCGAGACCGCGCTCGGGCAAGTGCCGGAACGGCGGAGCCGCGCGCTTCGCCGATCCGGCGCAAGGCACGCGCGGGTCCATGCCTTCAGGCGCAGGACCTCCGGTCAGATGACGCCATCCGACCGGAGGCCGCTTTGGGCGGCACCTTCGCCGGCGAGGCACGCCTCATAGATCGGACCCAGCCGGTCGAGCCCGAAAGCCGCGGCGCGGGCGCGGCAGGCGGCGTCCGTCCCGGGCTGGGCGGCGAGGTCGGCGGCGGCGAGGATCGCCTCGGCCAGCGCCGCGTCGTCGGTCGCGGCATGACCGCGGATCGGACCCGGCGGGCACAGCCGGCCGATCGCCGGATCGTCCACGATGTCGCCGACGCCGCCATGGTCGCAGGCCACCACCGGGGTACCGGCGGCCAGCGCCTCGACCAGCACCATGCCCTGCGCTTCCCAGATCGCCGGCAGCACGAAGACCGTGGCGCGGGCATAGAGCGCCGGCAGGTCACCCACCGCGCCGACGCCGTGGAAGGTGATGGCGGGGACGAGGTCCTGCGGCACGGCGGCGCGGATCGCCGCCTGGATCGCCGCATCCGCATGGCCGGAATAGTCGAGCCGCGCGCCCGGCCGTGCGGCAGCGACGCGCGCGAAGGCGCGGGCGAGCAGCAGCGCGCCCTTGCGCGGTTCATTCAGGTCGGCGGCGAAAAGCAGCCGCAGCGTGCCGTCCGGCGGCGGCTTCGGTGCGGCAAGCAGCGGCGCGAGGTCCGTCGGCGCGTGCAGCAGCCGGCTGTCGCGGCCGAACTCCGAGGCAAGCAGGTCTCCCGCGAAGCGGGAGATGGTCAGCACCTCCTCCGCGCCGCGGAGCACCTGGCGGAACATCCAGCCATCGAGCGGGATCCGCCGGAAGTAGCGGCGCACGGGAATGCCGACCGCCTGGTAGACGAGCCGCGTACGGGCGCCCCGCCGGCGGGCGCGCAGCACGCCCCAGGCATCGTGATAGTTGAGCGCGAGCACGGCATCGGGCGGGTCGGCCGCGATCTCCCCTTCCACCTGGAAGGCGAAGCGATGGAAGAAGTTCAGCGCGCGGAGATCGAGGCCGAGCGGGCCGCGCTGCGGCAGCAGGATGCGCCGCACGGGGCCGTCGGCTTCCACCCGGCGCTCGCCGGGCGCGGTCGCAATGACGGTGACATCGTGGCCACGCGCGGCGAACCAGTGCGACAGGTCGTGCAGCAGGCGCTCCGACCCGCGGCGCCTCTGCGGCCAGCAATAGGGGCTCGTCAGCGCGATCCGCACGGCGGCGCGTCCTGGGTCTGACGGATGTGCGACGTCGGTCGCCGGGGCGGCTGGTTTTGCATCGTCACCGCAACGATACTCCAACCGTGATGCGGCGCCATGGTGCACCCTGTCACCCTGGCGGCCGCGACCTGCCGCGCCCTCATGGGCTGGCTGCCAGCACGCCGGCGACGGCCTGGGCAGGCTGGGCGATGCGCGACCGCGCGCGGGAGGTCAGCTGGAGCGCCGGTGCGGGGCGTGCGCGAAAGCTCTCCTCCGCCGTCCGATGGGGGGAAGAAGTCGCCGGCCGCGGCCGAAGCCTTCGCCCGTCGCTGTCAATGTCGCTGGCGCCCGCCCGGTATCAGGTCGGCGAGCGCAGCGACCGCCTGGGCCGAGGCATAGAAGCCAGCACGCGCGAGATCGCCCGCGACCATCCCAAGAATGTGCTGCGCGGCCGCCAGGGCCGCCTCAGGCGGGACGTCGACCGCGGCCGCGTCCTGGTTGTCCTCATGACCTTGCTGGAAGGCACGCATGCGAGCTGATCCTCGTCGGCGGCGCCAGTGCCGCCGGATCGTCGCAGTGTCGTGGTCGTGGCGCGCCGCGTCTGCCTCGGCATTGCGCTGTGGTGGAACTACGGGCCGCCGGCAGCCAGGGCGATGCGGACGAGTTCCGCGAAGGAACGCAAGCCGAGCTTCGACATGACAGTCGCGCGGTACGCCTCGACGGTGCGCACGCTGATGCCGAGTTCGGCGGCGACGACCTTGTTCTGCTTTCCGGCGACGAGCCCGTCGACAACCTCGCGCTCGCGCGCCGTCAGCCGCGCCATGCGCGCGGCGGCATCGGCGGCAGGCGCGGCCGCCGACAGCGCCTCGGTGACCGCGTCGAGCAGGGTTTCCGCCGTGAAGGGCTTTTCGATGAAGTGGAAGGCGCCGAGGCGCATCGCGCGCACTGCGAGCGGCACGTCGCCATGGCCCGTGATCACCACGACGGGCGCGGCGAGGCCGTTGCGCTTCAGTTCCACCATCAGGTCGATGCCATCGTCGCCTTCGCCCAGCCGGACGTCGAGCAGCAGGCAGGCGGTGCCGGGCGGTATGCCGCGCGCGCGCAGATCGGCCGAGGAGGTGCGGGCCGCGGCCTCGTGGCCGCCGGCCTCGAGCAGTGCGACGAGGGATTCGCGGACGGCTTCGTCGTCATCTACGACGAGCAGCCTGGCAGGGCCCGGCGCCGGGCCGGCGCGCGTCATGGCGCGGCCCCCGCGCCCGAACACGGATGCGCGAAGGAAAGATGGTTGATGACGTGCAACGCCCCGGCCTCCGTAGTTCCCACAGTCGAAAAATGTCGAACGCGCGCGCGTTTTTAGATTATGCGACGGTGATCAGGGTCGGCCCCTCCCCGTGGGCTCTCAGGCGCGACCCCGGACCGGAACGAGGTAACACAAATGCGAGGCCACCCCAACAGCCGCCGCGCCGGCCGCGATATGCGCGACGCATGGCGCGGGGAACCGCACTCGGCGACGAGGACCCCGACGTGACCTCGGCCTGCACCCTGCCCTGCGGCCAGGAGGGCGCCCGGTGCGTGCTGCTCGGCAAGCGTGCGCTGTTGATCGCCGAGCGCCCCGAGGACCAGGACAGGCTTTCGGTCACACTGCGCCTGCTCGGCCTCGACGTGTGCCACCTTGCGGCGTCCCGCCGCGGCGCGGCGGCGTTGACGGCGCGGATCGACCTCGTGGTCTGCGCGAGCCTCGCCGAGTTCCGCGGCGCCGGCGACCTCGTGAGCCTGTTGCGGGATGAGCGGCCCTGGGTGCCGCTGATCGCAGCGACCCCCGGGGGCCAGGGCGTGCTGGTGGATCTCGACCGGGCGGTCGACGCACCGGGGCGCGGCGCCGGCGAGTTGGCGACGCTGGTCGTGCGCGCCGCCTGCCGCGTGGCGCGCCACAGCCGGATCGACAAGGAACCCGCCGCCGTCCTTGGCGCCCCGCCGCCCGCCGGCTGAGGAACAATCGCCAGGGCGACCGACGCCCTGGCGATCCCGGCCGGAGTCAGATGGGCACAAGTCCGTCCTGGCGTGCCGCCCGCAGCAGCGCGACCAGCCCCGGCACCGCCCGCGCCGCGACGGTGTCGGCCACCAGCGCATCGAAATCCACGAGGCGCATGGCCAGCGCGGCGGCAATGGTGCGCCGGCTGCGCCCGGCCAGCATCATCCCGATCGCGCGGCGGGCAAGCGGGGAAAGCGCCGCGTCCACCGGCCGAGCGCCGCCAGCCGCGAGCAGGCGCAGCGCGGCGAGCACGGCCGGCGCCGCCGAGAGGTTCTCGAGCACTTCGGTCCGGCCCATCGTCAGCAGGCGGCAGGCGAGCGCGGGTTCCACCGGGCCTGGCACCAGCATGAGGATCGGCGCCGCCACGCCGCCGGCGCGCAGCGCCGCGACGGGCGCCGCGGCATGAGGCAGGCGCCCCCGCTCGCCACCCGTCAGGACGACACGAAGCGGCGCCGTCGCGAAGGGCGGCAGCAGCAGGTCGTCCGGCGTGGCGTAGCCGCGACAGGGCAGTCCCGCGGCGCGCAGCAGCAGCAGCAGCGAATCCTGCCAGGCAGGGTCAGGCACCTGCACAGCGACGAACGGTTCCGCAAGGGGCGCCGCGCGCATGCAAAAGAGTCCTTCAACCTCGACGGACATCGCTTCTCGTGATCGCACAGCCTGGGCATGCTATTTGGTGCCGAAGGCCAGCGCGTTTCACCTCCGTAAAATTGCGGGGATGCGCGCATCTGCGTCGCCAGCCACCCTGATCGCAGGAATCCCCGCACCCACGTGAGCCCGCCCGTCCCCCCGCCGATCCGGCTGTCAGGGCCGCCGCCCTTCTGGTCGAATCCCGTCCCGATGTGGATCTTCGAGCAGGGGACGCTGCGGTTCCTCGACGTGAACGATGCCGCTGTCGCGACCTATGGCTGGTCCCGCGACGATTTCCTGCGCATGACGATCCGCGACATCCGCTCGCCCGCGGAAGCCGCGCGGCTCGATCGCTGGCGGGCCGAGCAGAAGCGGCACGATACGACGACCGGCCCATGGGTGCATCGCGATGCCCATGGCCGCGAGCGGCTCGTCGAGATCAACGCCTGTCCCGTGATCTTCCAGGATCGCGACGCCATCCTCGTCTCGGTGCTGGACCGCACCGCGGAGTTCGACGCCAATGTCGCGCTTTCCGCACGGGAAGCCGAACTGCGCGAGCGGGCGGAGATGCTTCGCCTTGCCATGGCCGCCGGGGGCATCGGAACCTTCCGGCGCGACATCGTCGCGGGCACGGTCGAGGTCTCGGCCGAGGCGCGGGCGCTGCATGGGAGCCTGCCGCCCGGCAATCCCCTTCGGATGGAAGACTGGCTCGCGCACATGGTCCCCGAGGACCGCGCGAGGATCGAGGCCGACATCGCCATT
The DNA here is from genome assembly GCF_016106015.1 of Neoroseomonas rubea. Lineage (GTDB taxonomy): Bacteria > Pseudomonadota > Alphaproteobacteria > Acetobacterales > Acetobacteraceae > Neoroseomonas > Neoroseomonas rubea. The sequence continues at coordinate 28,708 of NZ_JACADQ010000015.1, read as the reverse complement.
GCGTTTGCGCGCCGCGCGCCGGGCATCACGGTCGACTACCGGCTGCGCGACCCGGAAACCGGCGCGATCCGCCACATGGAGGCGCGCGCGGACTACGAGTACGCGCAGGACGGCACGCCGCTCACCGCCATCGGCGTCATCATCAACGTCTCGGCCCGCAAGGCGGCCGAAAAGGCGCTCGCCGACAGCGAGCAGCGCTACCGCTCGGTGGTGGAGACGGCGGCGGACGGCATCGTCATCGCCGATGCGCTGGGCCGCATCGTGACCGCCAATGCCGCGACGCTGCACATGTTCGGGTATGCCTCGCTCGCCGAGATGGTGGGGCGCGACCTCGGGATGCTGTTGCCGCCCGAGCATGCGCGGCGCGGCGCCCACTACGTCGCCACGCTCCGGACCGGCGCGCCGCCACGCGTGCTCGGCCTGCAGGACCGCGAGCTGATGGCGCAGCGGCGCGACGGGTCGCGCTTCCCCATCGAGCTCTCGGTCGGCTCGTTCGTCGTTGATGGCGTGATGCACCTGACCGGCATCATCCGCGACGTGACCGAGCGCCGACGCGCCGAGGCAGCGCTGGCCGAGAGCGACATGCGCCTGCGCCTGACGCACGAGGCGGCTGGCATCGGAATCTGGGAGATCGACCTCGATCGGCGGGTGACGCGCTTCTCGCCCGAGACGGCGCGGCTCTACGGCCTCGCCCCCGACCATCCGCTCGAATTCCCCCGCGAGCAGTGGCGGCGGATCGTGCATCCGTCCGACGCGGACATGGCGAAATGGCAGCCCGACGCCGAACGCGGCGCCTTCGCCCCCTTCGACGTGACCTTCCGGGTCCCGCAGCGCGACGGCAGCCTGCGCTGGCTGCAGGGGATCGGCCGCGCGATTCCCGGACCCGATGGCGCGCCAGTCCGCATCCTCGGCGTGAACATCGACGTGACCGCGCGGCGCATGCTCGAGGAACGGGTACGGGAGAGCGAGGAACGCCTGCGCCTGACGGTGGAGGCGACGGGAGAGGGGCTGTGGGACTGCCATATCCCCAGCGGGCGCGCATCGTTCACTGAACCATTCGTCGCCATGCTCGGCTATGCGCTGCATGAGGTCGAGCAGGATGTCTCCTTCTGGCAGAGCCGGGTCCATCCAGACGACATGCCCGAGGTCCGCCGGCACCTCGACGCCCATTTCCAGGGCGCCACCAGCGCCTATGTCAGCGAACACCGGCTGCGCCATCGTGACGGGCACTGGGTCTGGGTCCTGGATCGCGGCCGGGTGGTGGAGCGGGAGCCCGACGGGCAGCCACTGCGCATGCTCGGCACCCTTCAGGACATCACCGCGCGCAAGGCGCTGGAGACGGCGCTGGCGGAAGGTGAGGCCCGGATCCGCGCCATCCTGGAGGCGGTGCCGATGGCCGTTGCCAAGATCGGGCCCGACGGCGCGATCGGCGCGGCCAACGCGGCCGCCGCCGCCTTGCTCGGCGACGCGCCGCGCCTGCTCGAGCTGCTGGCCCCGGAGGACCGCGCGGCCTGGCAGGCGGCGCATGCGCGCGTCTGCGCGGGCGAAACGGTGCAATGGGAGGTCGACCTGGCGGGCCGCGACGGCGAGCGCCACCGCGTCGATGCGAGCGGCGTGCCCTTCCCGCTGGCAGGTGGCGGCACGGGGCACCTTGCCGTGCTGCGCGACGTGACCGCGATGCGCGAGGCCGAGGCGCGGCTGCGCAGGCTGGAAGCCGAGGCGATGCGCGCATCCCGCCTCGGCGCGATGGGGGCGATGGCGGCCGGGCTGGCGCATGAGCTCAACCAGCCGCTGGGCGCCATGATGAACTACACCGGCGCCGCAGCGATGCTCGCCGGCCGCGCGGTGATGGCGGAGGAGGAACGGGCACGCCTCGCCGCGCTGCTCGAGAAGGCATCCGCCCAGGCGCTGCGCGCCAGCGGGATCGTCAAGCGCCTGCGCGACTTCATCGGCCGCGCGGACCGCGAGGTGACGGCGCTGCGCGTCGCCGACCTGTTCGAGGAGGTGCGCGCCGAGGCATTGCAGCGCCGCGAGGCGGAGATCGCGATCTCAGTCGCGCCGCCGGGCCTGCAGATCTTCGGGGATGCGGTGCAGCTGCGCCAGGTCATCGCGAACCTCCTGGCCAATGCGGTCGAGGCCGCGCCGCCCGGCTGCCGGCCGCAAATTTCGATCGAGGCATGCCGCGGCTGGACCGGCGAGGGTGTCGAGATCGTCGTGCGCGATTGCGGTCCGGGCATCCCGCCCGAGGTGCGCCGGCGGCTGTTCGAGCCGGTCGTCTCGAGCAAGCCGGACGGCATGGGCATCGGGCTCGCCATGTGCCGCGCGATCGTGGAAGCGCATGGCGGGTCGATCTGGGCGGCGCCGGAGGCGCCGGGCGGCGGCGCGGCCTTCCACGTGCTGGTGCCGGACGAGGAGCAGGCGCTGCTCGGCAGCCTCAAGCCGGCGGCCTCGTAGAAGTACGGTCACACGTAGGCAACGAAGTTCAACGATCCGTTATGCCCTGGAGGTGCATGATCGCCCGACGCGCCGCGATCCGTGTGGCGTACGATACGGAGTGATCCATGGCTGCCACGAGACCGACGCCGACCGGTCGGGAAAGCCCGCTCGGTGAGGACGAGATCATCGTCACCAAGACCGACATACGCGGACGGATCACCTATGCGAACGAGGTGTTCCTGCGCGTCTCCGTCCTGACCTGGACGGATGCGATCGGCGCGCCGCACAGCCTGGTGCGCCACCCGGCCATGCCGCGCTGCGTCTTCGAACTGATGTGGAAAACGATACAGTCCGGCGGCGAGTTCTTTGGCTATGTGCTGAACCTCGCGACCAACGGCGACCACTACTGGGTCTTCGCGCATGTGACGCCGAGCTTCGGGCCGGACGGCGCGGTGGTGGGCTTCCATTCCAACCGCCGCAAGCCCGAACCGCGCCAGGTGGCTAGCATCTCCGCGCTCTATCGCGACCTGCTCGCCGTCGAGCAGCGGGAGGAGGACCGCAAGCGCGGCCAGCAGATGGGCGCGGCCGCGCTCGCCGCCATGCTCGCCGAAAAGGAGATGAGCTATGACCGCTTCGCCTTCGCTCTCTGACCGGCTGGTGCAGCCGGCGCTCAGCGCCGCGGTGATCGTGGGCCTTCTTGGCGGCGCCGCCGCCGCGGTGCTGGAGGCGGGCGTACCGGTCGCGGTGCTGTCCGCCGCGCTTGGCATTGTCGCCTGGGTCGTGCTGCGCATCCGCGACCAACGCAGCGCCGCGCTGATACAGGCCGTCGCCGAGGCCTGCCAGCGGGTGCGGCATGGCGACATGGAGGCGCGTGTGCTGGGCGCACCGCGCAGCGGCATGGCGGGCGAACTGCAGCGCGGCGTCAACGCCATGCTCGACGTGACGGACGCCTTCGTGCGGGAGGCGGGTGGCGCGATGCGCGCGGCCGCCGAGGGACGACACCACCGCAAGGTGCTGCTGCGTGGCCTGCCCGGCGCCTTCGGCGCGGCCGCGCGCGACATCAACGCCGGCATCGCGACGATGGAGCGGCAGGCGCACGAGTTTCATGGCTTCGCCGCCACCTTCGAGAGTGAGATGGGCTCGTCCGTCGGGCGCGTGACGCAGGAGGCCGACGGCATGCGCGTGCAGGCCGACACGCTTCTCGCCCGCGCCGAGGAGGCGATCGCGGCGGCCAAGGAGGCCGGCACGGCGATCGGCGCCACGTCGAACGAGGCACAGGCCGTCGCCGCGGCGGCGGAGGAACTGTCCGTCTCCGTCGCCGAGATCACGCGCCAGGTGACCAGCGCATCCGCGATCGCGCGCCGCGCCGCGCAGGACGCGCAGAACACCGACCCGACCATCCAGGGCCTGTCGGACGCGGCGAACCGCATCGGCGAGGTGGTGCGCATGATCGGCGCCATCGCCGAGCAGACCAACCTGCTCGCGCTCAACGCCACCATCGAGGCGGCGCGCGCGGGGGAAGCCGGCAAGGGCTTCGCGGTGGTTGCGAGCGAGGTGAAGGCCCTCGCCACCCAGACCGCGAGTGCGACCGGCACGATCGGCGAGCAGATCACGGCGATGCGCACCGCGACGGGAGAGGCGGTGGCGGCGATCCGCTCCATCCGCGCCACGGTCGAGGAGACCGACGAGGTCGCGGCCGCGATCGCCGCGGCGGTCGAGGAACAGGCGGCGGCGACGCAGGAGATCGCGCGCAGCGTCCATCGCGCGGCCGAGGGTGCCACGACCGCCTCGCGCAACGTCGAGGCGCTGCGAGAATCCTCCGAGAACACCGCCGCGACGGCGCGCGCGGTGCGCGATGCGGCCGCCGGCGTGCAGACCGAGGCGGGGCGGATGGAAGGCGAGGTCAGCGGCTTCGTGCGCCGCGCCCGCGCGCGCTGAGCCCCAGGCAGGGACCGACACGGCCGGCGCGCGGGCTTCGTCCCGCGCGCCGCGCCCGCTTGCGTCCCGCGGCGAAGGGGTGAAACATCGGCTGGCTCGGGAGTGACACACCATGCCCCGCCTGACCCGCCGCGGCAGCCTTCTCGCGCTGTCGGCCCTGCCGGCAGCCGCTGTCGCGCAGCCGCGCTTCCCCGACCGCCCGATCCGCCTGATCGTGCCCTGGACCGCCGGCGGGCCGGCCGATGTGGGCTACCGGATCCTCGCCGAATACGTGCAGCGGCAGTTGGGCCAGCCGGTGGTCGTGGAGAACCGCGCGGGGGCCTCGGGCATCCTCGGCGCCGTCGCGCTGCAGGAAGCGCGGCCCGACGGACACGCGGTGTCGCAGATGCATGTCGGCGTGGTGCGGCAGATGCTGCTGAACCCGCGCCCGCCCTACAACCCGATCGACGACCTGACCTACATTCTGCAGATCACCGGCTTCACCATGGGTGTGGTGGTGCGCGCCGACGCGCCCTGGCGCACGCTGCCCGAACTGCTCGAGCACGCCAGGGCCAATCCGGGGCGCCTGAACTACGGCACGCTCGGCATCGGATCCACCCAGCACCTGGTGGTGGAACGAATCGCCGCGCAGCGCGACCTTACCATGACGCATGTGCCCTATCGCGGCACCTCGGACACGCTGCGCGCGCTGCTGGGCGGGGAGATCCACTTCGCCTCCGAATCCTCGGGCTGGGCGCCGATGGTGCTCGGCGGGCAGCTGCGGCTGCTCGCGATCTACACCTCCGCCCGCGCGCGCCGCTTCCCCGAGGTGCCGACGCTGCGCGAGAGTGGCATCGACATCGTGGTCGATAGTCCCGGCGGGCTGATCGGGCCGCGCGGGATGAACCCGGACACGGTGCGCATCCTGGCCGACGCCTTCCGCGCGGCGGCGCAGGAACCGGCCCATCTGCAGTTCCTGGAACGGCTCGACCAGCCGCTGCTGCTGCTCGACGGCGACGCCTATCGCGAAGCGATGCGCCGGACGATGGAGGAGGAGCGGGACGTGCTGCGGCGGCTGAACCTTCTGCCCGCCTGACGCTTCCGCCACGACGAAGGAAACGCCGAGATGAGCGACATGATTCCCGTCCTGGACCTTGGACCCCTGCGCGCCGGGGTGCCGGGCGCCCTCGAGCGTCTCGGCGGCCAGCTGCGCCGCGCTTTCACGGAGGTGGGCTTCTACTTCGTGCGCAACCACGGCATCGACCAGGCGCTGCTCGACGAGACGTTCGAAGCCGCCGAGCGCTTCCACGCCCAGCCGATCGACGCCAAGCTCGCGATGAAGATCAACGAGCACAATATCGGCTACATGCCGCTTCGCGGTGCCACCACGCGCGTGAACGCGGTGGGCGATGTGGCGCTGCCGAACGCGAACGAGGCGGTCTTCTTCAAGCGCGAGCTGCCCGGCGACCATCCGGACGTGCTGGCCAATGTGCGCTTCCGCGGCCGCAACCAGTGGCCGCAGGATCTGCCCGGCTTCCGCGAGCAGGTGCTGCGCGCGATGGACGCCTTCGAGGGGCTCGCGCTGTCGCTGCTGCCGATCTACGCACACGCGCTGGACAAGCCCGCCGACTTTTTCGCGCCCTTCTTCACCGAGCCGATGTACACGCTGCGCATGTCGCACTACCCGCAGCAGGAACCGACGGCGCCGGAGAACGAGTTCGGCATCGCGCCGCATCTCGACACGTCGTTCATGACGATCCTTGCGCAGAACCGCATCCCCGGCCTGTCGCTGCGCCTGTCCACGGGGGAATGGATCGACGCGCCGGCGCCCGAAGGCGCGCTGCTGATCAATGGCGGGATGATGCTGCGGCGCTGGACGGACAACCGCTTCATGGCGACGCCGCACCGCGTCATCAACCGTTCGGGGAAGGAGCGCTACGCCATCCCGTTCTTCTTCGACGCGAGCTACCGCGCCGTGATGACGCCCATCACCGCCGACGGCAGCAAGGGCCGGATGGAGCCCATCACCTATCCCGACTTCATGACGGGCTACCAGCGAAGCAACTTCCATCACGCTGCCGAAAAAGAAGAGAAGATCGAACTGCAGGGCGCCTGACCGGCGGCGCCGCGAGCCGCCATAATCGGCACGAGCCAGTCTCGCGCGGAACAATAGACGCTGCCTATCGACTTCGGTGGAATCGGGGGGTTCTTTCCCTACCCGGATGCGGGTAGGGTCCGCCCGCTCGCATCGGCGGGTTCCGGTCGTGGCTGCAACAGCCATCCGAGGGCCAGGATCCTGTCCGTGTTCGCGATGGTCCGGCCCCGCGGACCACGTCGATCAACGCAGCCGAGAACGGAGAGAATGATGGACGGAAACAGCTCGAGCGCCGGCAAGTGCCCCGTGATGCACGGCAAGCCGACCGCCGCGCGCTTCACCACCCGGTCTAACCGCGACTGGTGGCCGAACGCCCTGAACCTGCGGATCCTGAGCCAGCACTCCGCCAAGTCGAACCCGATGGGTGAGGCCTTCGACTACGCCGAGGAGTTCAAGAAGCTCGACCTCGAGGCGCTGAAGCAGGACATCTTCGCGCTGATGAAGGTGAGCCAGGATTGGTGGCCGGCGGATTACGGCCATTACGGGCCGTTCTTCATCCGCATGGCCTGGCACGCGGCCGGCACCTATCGCACGGCGGATGGCCGCGGCGGCGCCTCTAACGGAGCGCACCGCTTCGCGCCCGAGAATTCCTGGCCCGACAACGGCAACCTCGACAAGGCGCGCCGCCTGCTGTGGCCCATCAAGCAGAAGTACGGCAACAAGATCTCCTGGGCCGACCTCTTCATCCTTGCCGGCAACTGCGCGATCGAATCGATGGGCCTGAAGCCCTTCGGCTTCGGCGGCGGCCGCGTGGACATCTGGGAGCCCGAGGAGGACATCTACTGGGGCACCGAGGACACCTGGCTCGGCGACAAGCGCTACTCGGGCGACCGGCAGCTCGAGAACCCGCTCGCGGCCGTGCAGATGGGCCTCATCTACGTCAATCCGGAAGGCCCCAACGGCAACCCGGACCCGGTTGCCTCCGGCCGCGACGTCCGCGAGACCTTCGCGCGCATGGCGATGAACGACGAGGAGACGGTCGCGCTCGTCGCCGGCGGCCACACCTTCGGCAAGGCGCATGGCGCGGGCCCCGCCCATCATGTCGGCCCGGAACCCGAAGGCGCGCCGATTGAGGCGATGGGCCTCGGCTGGCTCAGCAGCTTCCGCTCCGGCAAGGGCGGCGATGCCATCACCTCCGGCATTGAGGGCGCCTGGAAGCCGAAGCCGACGACCTGGGACATGGGCTACTTCGACATGCTGCTCGGCTACGAGTGGGAGCTGCACAAGTCGCCCGCCGGCGCGCATCAGTGGCATCCGAAGGACCGCGCCGCCTGGACGCTGGTCGAGGACGCGCATGATCCGTCCAAGCGCCACCCGCCGATGATGACCACGGCGGACATGGCGATGAAGATGGATCCCGAGTACCGGAAGATCTCCGAGCGCTTCCACAAGAACCCGGACCAGTTCGCCGACGCCTTCGCCCGTGCATGGTTCAAGCTGACCCATCGCGACATGGGGCCGAAGGTCCGCTACCTCGGCTCGCTGGTGCCGAAGGAAGATCTGATCTGGCAGGACCCCGTCCCGCCGGTGACGCACAAGCTGGTGGGCGAAGCGGAGATTTCCGCGCTCAAGGCGCAGATCCTCGCGACAGGCCTGACGGTATCGCAGCTGGTGCAGACCGCCTGGGCCTCGGCCTCGACCTTCCGCGGCTCGGACCGCCGCGGCGGGGCGAATGGCGCACGCATCCGCCTCGCGCCGCAGAAGGACTGGGAGGTGAACCAGCCCGCCCAGCTCGCGGAGGTGCTGGCGAAGCTCGAGGGCGTGCAGAAGGCGTTCAACGCATCGGCCACCGGTGGCGTGCAGGTCTCGCTCGCGGACGTCATCGTGCTCGGCGGCTGCGCCGCGATCGAGGCGGCGGCGAAGGCGGCAGGCCATGACGTAAAGGTGCCCTGCGCGCCGGGCCGGACGGATGCGACGGCGGAGCAGACCGACGCGGCGTCTTTCGCCGTGCTCGAGCCCGAGGCCGACGGCTTCCGCAACTACCGCAAGGGCCGCTTCACTGTCTCGGCCGAGGAGCAGCTGGTCGACAAGGCGCAGTTGCTGACCCTGACCGCTCCGGAAATGACGGTGCTGGTCGGCGGGCTGCGTGTTCTGGGCGGCAACCATGCCGGTTCGCCGCACGGCGTGCTGACGGCTCGCCCGGGGAAGCTGACGAACGACTTCTTCGTCAATCTGCTCGACATGGGCACGGCCTGGGCCCCGACCGACGAGACGGCCGAGGAGTTCCAGGGCCGCGACCGCGCGACGGGCACGGTGAAGTGGACCGGCACGCGCGTGGACCTGGTGTTCGGCTCGAACTCCCAGCTGCGCGCCCTGTCGGAGGTCTACGCCCAGGCCGACAACCAGGCGAAGTTCGTGCAGGACTTCGTCGCGGCCTGGACGAAGGTGATGAACCTGGATCGCTTCGACCTCGCCTGATCCAGGCGGAACGGCACCCGGGCGTGGCCGCGGCCGCGCCCGGGATGCTCAGGACAATCGCGCGAAGGGTGACGCTCCGCGCGGCCGGACTTCAGCGTCGGGTCTGCTGCGCACCCGCGCGACCAGCCCCGCTGCGAAGGGCCCTCCTCATAAGGCTCCGATCCTTCTGCGCCGCGACTCAGAGATGAGTCGCGAAGAAGGCGAGAGTCCGCTCCTGCGCCAGCCGGTAATCGGCCTCGACGTAGGAGCCGCGCTCATCGCAGCCGAAGCCGTGGCCGCCGCCATAGACGTGCACCTCGACGCCCGGCTGGGCGGCGCGGATGACGGCGACGTCGGTCATCGGGATGGAGGCGTCGGCCTCCCCGAAATGGAGCTGGACGGGGCAGCGCGGCACTTCGTCCTTCGCCGCGGCGATACCACCGCCGTACCAGCCGGAGGATGCGGCGAAGGCGCTGGTGCGGGTCGCGCCGTGCCAGGCGACGGTGCCGCCCCAGCAATAGCCGACGATGCCGCGCTTCGCCGCGCGCGGCAGCGCGGCGGCCGCGGCCAGCACGTCGAGCACGGTCAACCCGGCATCGATCTTGCCGCGGAGCTCGCGCCCCTGGGCGACGTCCGCGGCCTCGTAGCCGAGCTCGATGCCCGGGCCGACGCGGTCGAACAGGGCGGGCGCGATCACGGCGTAGCCTTCCGCGGCGAAGCGGTCGCACACGGCGCGCATGTGGCGGTTCACGCCGAAGATCTCCTGCACCACGACAAGGGCGCGGGGGGCGTGCTGCGGCCCGGCGCGATAGGCGGTCAGGCGGTGGCCGTCGGCGGCAGTCAGCGAGATGGTCGGCATGGCGTTTCCCCGGATGCGGTGGCGCGGTATCCTCGCCCCATGGCCGAGATCGTCAACCTGAACAAGGCCCGCAAGGCGCGGACGCGGGCGGAGGAAGCGGCCGAGGCCGCCGCGAACCGCGCCAAGCACGGCCGTACCAAGGCGGAAAAGTCCAACGACGCCCACGCCGAGGCGCGGCGCAAGGCGCTGCTCGACGGCGCGAAGCGCGAGGAATGAGCCCTACCCTCCACCACATGCTGGCGGGCTTCCCGCCATCCGTCTCGCCCTCCTCCCACGCGGTGGAGGCGGATGGCTTCGTCTTCCTGACCGGTCAGTTCCCGCGCGACCTCGACGACCCGGAGGCGCCGCTGCCGGAGGGGATCGCAGCGCAGACGACGCGGACCATGGGGAACCTGGCGCGCGCGCTCGGCGCGCTGGGGCTCGGACTCGGCGATCTCGTCTCCGTTCGGGTCTATCTCAGCGCATTCGAACGCGACTATGCGGCGATGAACGAAGCCTATGCCACCTGCCTGCCGCCGGGCGGGCGGCCGGTGCGCACCTGCATCGGCGTCACCGCGTTGGTGCGCGGCGCACTGATCGAGGTGGAAGCGGTCGCGAAGCGGCCGCCGCGCGGTCAGTAGAAGCGCGGGATCAGCCCCTTTGCGCGCGCCTCGCGCTCCAGCCCTTCCCGGAAATCCGGATGGGCGAGGCCGATCAGCGCCTTCGCCCGTTCCGCCACGGACCGGCCCTTCAGGTTCGCGATGCCGTATTCGGTGACGACGTACATCATGTCCGTCCGCGGCGTCGTCACCACGTTGCCGGGTGTCAGTTCGAGCACGATTCGGCTCTTGCGCACGCCCTTCCGTTCATAGGTGGAAGACAGGCAGACGAACGATTTCCCGCCCTTCGAGGCATAGGCGCCGCGCACGAATTGCAGCTGCCCGCCCGTGCCGCTGATGTGGCGATGCCCGTCGCTCTCGGAGGCGGCCTGGCCCTGCAGGTCGATCTGCGTCGTGTTGTTGATCGCGACCACGCGGTCGTTGCGCATGATCACGTCCGGCATGTTGGTCGCCTCTACCGGCAGGCAGTGGAAGTCCGGATTGCCGTCGATCGTGTCGTAGAGCGCGCGGGAACCGAGGGCGAAGGAATAGGCCGACTTGCCCGGATGGAGCTGCTTGCGCGCGTTCGTCACGCGGCCGGCGCGGTAGAGTTCGGCCAGGCCGTCGGTCAGCATCTCGGTATGGATGCCGAGGTCCGTCTGGCCGGAATGGAGCAGCTGGGAGCAGACCGCGTTCGGCATGCCACCGATGCCGATCTGCAGGCAGGCGCCGTCCTCGATCTCGTTGGCGATCAGGCGCCCGACGGCGCGGTCCACCTCGGTCGGTGCGGCGCTGGGCAGTTCCGCGACCGACGCGCCGTCGCCCTCGATGATGAAGTCGACCTCCCCGGCATGGATGCCGTTCTGCTCGCCATGGCCGAACGGGATGTTCGGGTTGGTCTCGACGATCACGAGGCGCGCGCGCTCGACCACGGCGCGGTGCCACAGGTTCGCGTTGCCGAAGTTGAAGAAGCCGTTGGCATCGGCCGGGCGCGTCTTCAGGATCGCGATATCGATCGGGTCGATGAAGCGGCGGTAGTAGTCGGGGATCTCACCGAGGTTGACCGGGATGTAGTGGCTTATGCCCGCATCGTGCTTCTTCCGGTCGTAGCCGGAGAAATGCAGGCTGAACCATTGGAAATGCTCGCCCGTCGGGTCGGCTTCCAACACCGCGCGCGGGCGGACCGAGAGGCAGTTGCGGATGCCGACGCCCTGCAGTTCGGCCGCGCGCGCGGCGAGGGCGGCATCGAAGGCGTCGGGCTGCGCGGTGATGGCGCCGTAGTCGAGCCAGTCACGGGACTTCACGAGGGCGGCGGCTTCGGCGGCAGTGATTCGGCGCGGCGTCTTGCCGCCTGGATTGACCTTCATCTCGCGCTCCCTGTCGTTCCTGCCCGACATTGAGGACTGCCGGGGCTGGCATGCCGAAACTGGCAGGAATCCGCCGGAAAAGCCAAGGGGGACGGACGCGCCGGCGCGTCGCGGCGACGCAAAGAAAAACCGGCCCGGGGAAGACCCCGGACCGGCTGTATGTCGCCCGACCGCTGAATGCCGGAGCGCGTGGCGGGGCCCGGATGGGCCGCCGCCATCATGTCAGTGCACGTCCGCCCAGACCTTCCGCTTCACGGCATAGGCAAGGCCGCCGAGGATGGTCAGGAACAGGATCACCTTCACGCCCATGGCGCGGCGCTGTTCGAGTTCCGGCTCGGCCGCCCAGGCGAGGAAGGTCGTGACGTCGCGCGCCATCTGCTCGACCGTCGCGGGCGTGCCGTCCGCATATTCGACCTGGTCGGGATTGAGCGGCGCCGCCATGGCGATCTGATGGCCCGGGAAGTACCGGTTATAGTTCATCCCATCCATCATGGTCACGCCGGCGGGCGGGTCCTGGTAGCCGGTGAGCAGGGCGAAGATGTAGTCCGCGCCGCCGAGCCGCGCCTTGGTGATGACCGAGAGGTCAACCGGATAGGCGCCATTGTTGGCAGCGCGCGCCGCCTGCTGGTTCGGGAAGGGCCGGCGGAACCGGTCCGAGGGGCGCCCCGAGCGCTCGAACATCTGGCCTTCGTCATTCGGGCCGTCGGTCACAGTGAACTGCGCCGCGATCGCCGCGACCTGCTGTTCCGTCAGGCCGAGCTCCCGCAGGTTGCGGTAGGACAGCAGCCGCATGGAATGGCAGGCGGAGCAGACTTCCTTGTAGACCTGGAAGCCGCGCTGGGCGCTGGCACGGTCATAGGTCCCGAAGATCCCGTCGAAGGAGAAGCGGGTGTCGGGGATCGCGATCGCTTCCCCCGCCGCGCGGGCGGGGGCGGGGGCGATGGCGAGCAGGCCGCCGAGGATGGCGAAGGCCTTCAGCGTGGAACGAAGCATGGTCAGGCCTTCTCCATCGGCTTCGCCGCGGCACCGGCGGGCAGCGGGCCGCCGCCGAGGACGGCGCGCGCGATGCTCTCGGGCAGCGGCAGCGGACGCTCCAGGCGCCCGAGCAGCGGCAGGATCACGAGGAAGTATGCGAAGTAGTAGGCAGTCGCGATCCGGCTGACCGTGACATAGGGCTCCTCCGCCGGCATGGCGCCGCAGTACATCAGGACGAAGAAGCACACGGTCCACAGCAGGAAGGAGATGCGCGCGATCGGGCGGAACCGCATCGAGCGCACCGGGCTGCTGTCGAGCCAGGGGAGCACGAACAGCACCGCGATCGAGCCGAACATCAGCAGCACGCCGCCGAGCTTGTCCGGCACCGCGCGCAGGATCGCGTAGAAGGGCAGGAAGTACCATTCCGGCACGATGTGCGCGGGCGTCACCAGCGGGTCGGCCGGGATGTAGTTGTCCGGGTGGCCGAGCATGTTCGGCACGAAGAACACCAGCGAGGCGAACACGATGAAGTAGATCACCAGGCCGAAGCTGTCTTTCGCCGTGTAGTAGGGGTGGAAGGGCAGCGTGTCCTGCGGGCCCTTGGGCTCGACGCCGAGCGGGTTGTTCGAACCCGTGATGTGCAGCGCCACCACGTGCAGGAAGACCACGCCGACGATCACGAAGGGCATCAGGTAGTGCAGGCTGAAGAAGCGGTTCAGCGTCGGGTTGTCGACGCTGAAGCCGCCCCACAGCAGGGCCACGATCCAGTCGCCCACCACAGGGAAGGCGGAGAACAGGTTGGTGATGACGGTCGCACCCCAGAAGGACATCTGGCCCCAGGGCAACACGTAGCCCATGAAGGCCGTGGCCATCATCAGCAGGAAGATGACGACGCCGAGCATCCACAGCAGTTCCCGCGGCGCCTTGTAGGAGCCGTAGTACATGCCGCGCCAGATATGGATGAACACCACGATGAAGAACATCGAGGCGCCGTTCATGTGCACGTAGCGGATGAGCCAGCCGAAGTTCACGTCGCGCATGATCCGCTCGACGCTGTCGAAGGCGTAGGCGGTGTGCGGCGTGTAGTGCATCGCCAGGAAGATGCCCGTCGCGATCATGATCATCAGGTTGACCATGGCCAGCGCGCCGAAATTCCAGAAATAGTTGAAATTCCGGGGAGTCGGGAAGGTCCCGTACTCCTTCTGCATCATCGTGAAGATTGGCATGCGCTGGTCGATCCAGCGCACCACCGGGTTCTTGAAATCGCTGTTGTGAAGACCGATCGCCATGTCCGCGCTCCTCAACCGATCCGAATCTTGGTGTCGGACGTGAAGGCGTATTGCGGAACTTCAAGGTTCCGTGGCGCGGGTCCCTTCCGGATCCGCCCGGCCGTATCGTAGTGGCTGCCATGGCATGGGCAGAACCAGCCGCCGTAGTCGCCGCGCGCGTCGGTCGGCTTTTGGCCAAGCGGCACGCAGCCGAGATGCGTGCAGACACCGAGCACGACGAGCCACTGGTCCTTCTGGACGCGGGCCTGGTCCGGCGCCGGGTCCGGCAGCTGGGAGATCGGCACCTCACGCGCCGCCGTGACCTCGGCCGCCGAGCGGTGGCGGACGAAGACCGGCTTGCCGCGCCACATCACCGTCACGGCCTGGCCCTCGGCGATCGGGGCGAGGTCGACCTCGGTGCTCGCCAGCGCGAGAACGTCGCGCGCCGGCTGCATCGAGGCGATGAACGGCCACGCCACCGCGCCGACGCCCACCGCGGCGAACGACGCCGTCACAAGGTTGAGGAAATCACGCCGCGGCGTACCGTCGGTCGCGGCAGCCCCGCCACTGTCAGCCATGCCTACCATCCCTTCCGCCGGCGCGCCTTGGGCGGCGTCGGCTGCATCGTCTCGACCCGGGGTGCCGCGAATGGCACCCGCCACGCTTGCGGGGGCGCACGCTGTCTCGCGCGCTGCCCACCCCGCGCGGCGGCCCTTATAAGGGTCGCTTGCGCGGGGTGTCCATGCCACCCGGCCTGTCACCTAGGGAGCGTTACATGAATGAAGTGAAAACCGCCGGCGGCACAGGCACCGCGCCGGCGGACCACCCTCTCGCCGGCCCGGCCCGCGCCTGGTTTGAAAGCCTGCGTGACCGCATCTGCGCCGCCTTCGAGGCGATCGAGGACGAGCTCGCCGCCGGCCCTCACGCCGGAGATCCGCCCGGCCGCTTCGAGCGCACCGCCTGGACCCGGCCGGAGGGCGGCGGCGGCGTCATGTCCGTCATGCGCGGGCGGGTGTTCGAGAAGGTGGGCGTCAACGTCTCCACCGTCTTCGGCGAGTTTTCCCCCGACTTCCGCAAGCAGATCCCGGGCGCCGACCAGGATCCGCGTTTCCTGGCGACCGGCATCTCGCTGGTGTCCCACATGCAGAACCCGCGCGTGCCGGCAGTGCACATGAACACCCGCTTCATCGTCACAACCCGGGCCTGGTTCGGCGGCGGCGGCGACCTGACGCCGATGTTCCCCGACAGCGCCGAGGCGCAGGAGGACGCCCGCAGCTTCCACGCCGCCTACAAGGCCGCCTGCGACCGCGCCGACCCGACCTATTACCCGCGCTTCAAGCAGTGGTGCGACGAATACTTCTTCCTGCCCCACCGCAATGAGCCCCGCGGCCTGGGCGGCATCTTCTACGACTGGCTCGGTGACCGCACCCCGGGCCATGGCCAGGAGGCCGACTTCGCCTTCACCAAGGATGTCGGCCTGGCCTTCCTGGAAGGCTACCTGCCGATCGTCCGCCGCCGCATGCACGAGCCCTGGACGCCCGAGGAACGGCGCGCGCAGCTGATCCGCCGCGGCCGCTACGTGGAGTTCAACCTGATCCACGACCGCGGCACGCTGTTCGGCCTCAAGACCGGGGGGAATGTCGAGGCGATCCTGATGTCGCTTCCCCCCGCCGCCGCCTGGCCGTGACACTGCCGGGTTTCAGCACGTAACCTGCCCGGCGCCCGCACTTCCCCGGACGCCGGGAAGGCCCCATCTTCCTCGGCAAGGACAGGGTGGCAGGGGCAGGCGATGCTCGAGATCAACGTCAACGGACAGATCCACCGGGTCGAGGCGGAAGGCGACACGCCGTTGCTGTGGGTGTTGCGCGAACAGCTCGGCCTGACCGGGACAAAGTATGGCTGCGGCGTCGCGCAATGCGGCGCCTGCACCGTGCTGGTGGACGGGGAGGCGATGCGGTCCTGCTCCATGACGGTCGAGGTCGCTGCGGCGCACCGCATCACCACGATCGAGGCGATCGAGGCGCATCCGGTCGGCCGGCGCGTCGTCGAGGCCTGGGTCGCCCACCAGGCGCCGCAATGCGGCTACTGCCAGTCCGGCCAGGTGATGGCCGCGACCGCACTGCTCACCGCGACGCCGAAGCCGACGCCCGAGCAGGTTCGGGAGGCGATGACGAACATCTGCCGCTGCGGCACCTACAACGCCATCGCCGCCGCCATCGGCGCCGCGGCCGAGGCCGGTTGAAGGGGGCGGCGATGCGCATCGAGGACATGCTGCCCGAAGGCCGCCCCGTGAACCTCTCCCGCCGCGGCATGTTCGCCGCGGCAGGAGCGGGGCTTTTCCTCGGCCTCGCCCTGCCGGCGCGCCGGCCGGCGGCGCAAGGCTCCGCTGCCGCGGCGCTGCGCCACGCGACCAAGGTCGGCGTCTACCTCCGCATCGCGCCCGATGGCGTGGTGCACCTGCAAAATCCCTTCGTCGAGGGCGGCCAGGGGATCGATTCCGCCATCGCGCAGATCGTCGCCGAGGAACTCGACGCCGACCCGGCGCGCTTCTTCGTCGCCTGCGCGCCGGCGGGCGAGGATTTCCGTGTCATGCAGGGCGGCAATGCCCGCTTCACCGGCGGGTCCTTCTCCGTCCGTTCCTCCTTCGCGCATTTCCGCACCCTCGGCGCCACCGCGCGCGCCATGCTGATCGAAGCGGCGGCCGCGCGCCTCGCCGTGCCGGCGAGCGTGCTCTCGACCGACCCGGGCCGGGTCCTGCACGCCGCCACCGGCCGTGCGCTCTCCTACGGCGAACTGGCCGAGGACGCGGCGGCACTCGCGCCGCCGGGCAACGCGCCGCTGAAGGACCCGGCGCGCTTCCGCCTGATCGGCCACGCGCAGCCGCGCCTCGATGTGCGCGCCAAATCCACCGGCAACGTGACCTATGCCATCGACGTGAAGGTCGAGGGCATGCTGCTCGCCGCCGTCCTCCACGCGCCGCGCGCCGGCGCCCAGCCCGCTGCGGTGACGAACGAGTCCGCGCTGCGCGCCCTGCCCGGCGTGCATTCCGTCCATCGCCTGCCCGGCGCGGTCGCCGTCGTCGCCGACACATGGTGGCGCGCGAAGAAGGCGGCGGACCAGGCGCAGGTCGCCTGGGCGGCGCTGCAAGGGCCCGTGATGGCCGAGGATTTCTCGCCCGCGACCATGCTCGACCGGCTGAAGGCGGCCGCCGGCACGCCCGGCAACACCGCGGAGGAGGCAGGCGACCTCCGTGCCGCGCTCGCCGGTGCGGCGCGCGTGATCGAGGCCGAATACGACGCGCCCTACCTCGCCCATGCGCAGATGGAACCGGCCTCGGCCACCGCGCGCTTCAACGCGGATGGCTCGCTCGATGTCTGGGTGCCGAACCAGGCGCCGGATTTCTTCCGCGCCAGCGCCGCGCGCGTCGCGCAGCTCGAACCGGAGAAGGTCCGCATCCACTCCCCGCCGCTCGGCGGCTTCTTCGGCCGGCACTTCGCCTATGGGCCGGCGAACGCGCATCCACAGGCGATCCTGCTCGCCAAGGCCACCGGCCGCCCGGTGAAGGTGATCTGGAGCCGGGAGGAAGAGTTCGCCCGCGACGCCTACCGCCCGCTGTCCTTTGCCACCTTCCGCGCCGGCCTCGATGCGGCCGGGGAGATCGTCGCCTTCCAGGCGGCGGGCTATGGCGAAGGCCCCATCTCGCGCCATTTCGGTGCGGCCCGGCTGGGCAACCCGCCGGTCGACGGCTCGGTGATGGAGGGACTGACCGGCAAGCCCTACCGCTTCCCGGTCAAGCGCGTGGAATTCGTGCCCGTGCCGCATCCGCCGGGGGTCAATCTCGGCTTCTGGCGGTCCGTCGGGCATTCGATGAACGACTTCTTCTTCGAATCCTTCCTCGACGAGATCGCCGCGGCGGCCGACCGCGATCCCTTCGCGCTGCGCGTGGGGCTGCTCGCGCATTCCGAGCGGCACCGCACGCTGCTGCAGGCAGTCGCCGACCTGTCCGGCGGCTGGCGGCGCGGGCCCTTCACGGCCGCCGACGGCACGCGCCGCGCACGCGGCGTCGCCATGGCATCGCCCTTCGGATCGGAGGTCGCGACCATCGCCGAGGCCTCGGTGCAGGATGGCGAGGTCGTCGTGCACGACCTGTGGATCGCGATCGACCCGGGGCGCGCGGTGAACCCGCGCACCATCGAGGAACAGGTGCAGTCCGCCGCGGCCATCGGGCTGTCCTCCGCGCTCATGGAAGCGATCGGCTTCGAGCGCGGGGAGGTGACGACGCGCAACTTCGACACCTACCAGGTGCTCCGGCGGGACCGGATGCCACGCGTGCACACGCGCATCGTCGAAAGCGGCGCGCCGATGGGCGGCGTGGGGGAGCCCGGCACGCCAGGCGTGCCGCCGGCGGTGGCGAACGCGGTGTTCGCGCTGACGGGGCAGCGGCTGCGGAGCATGCCGTTCGACAGGACGCGGTTGTCCGGGGCTTGAAGGTCGGGGGAGGGGAACCTCCCCCGAGCCCCCTCCCTTTTCTATCTTCCGGGTACCGACTGGGGGAGGCGCGGCATCCGATGGCAGCGATCATCGCATTCTCGCACGATCCGAGATTTTCGCCGGACGTCCGCGGGGCACCAAAGGAGGGGCCGGGCGCTGGTGTGCTCACCGACGCCGCCTATGAGCGATGCCGCTGGCTCGGTATGGACTTCGGCAACAAGGCCGTCCGCTTCGACCCGGCCGACGTGAAGACCGAGTTCTGGCTTACATCACGGCAGAAGACGCTCGCCGACTTTCTACCGGTCGTGGCCCGATGGGGCGTCTCAGCAGAATTCCGGGAGGTGGTGGAAGCTTTCGAGCCTGGGCTGCACCAGTTCTTCCCTATCATGATCCGCCGGCCCAACGGCAAGCCGATCGAGCGGCTTGACGGGCGGGAAGTCGCGCCGGGCCAGTACTTCATCATGAACCCGCTGGTGCGCATCAACTCGCTGCTGCCTGAGGAATGCATTGGCAAGCAGGGACAACGCCGCAAGACCCTGAACGAGGTGCTGCGCACCGTCGACGACCTGTGCGTCTCGCGGGCGGTGATCGCGGGCCGACACCTGTGGGTGGATGCGTACTTCGGGGGAGGTGAACTCTTCGTCTCGGACGCGTTCCTCGCCGCGATTGAGGAGAAGGGGCTGAAGGGCTTTCGCGTGCAGAAGGTGCGGGAGGCCTAGCGCCCGCCCCCCAACAGGCAAAGAAGGTTGGGGGGCCACGGGGGGAAGTTCCCTTCCCCCCGCCTCTTCTCCATAACCCCCTCATGACCCCCTTCGGCGCCCGCCTGCGCGCGCTGCGCGAGCAGCGCGGCGTGACGTTGAAAGACCTCGCCGCCGCGCTCCAGGTCTCGGCGGCCTATCTCTCCGCGCTCGAGCATGGCCGCCGCGGCCGGCCCTCCGCGGGCCTGGTCCACCAGGTGAACGAGTTCTTCGGCCTGATCTGGGACGATGCCGAGGAGCTTGCGCGCCTCGCCCGCCAATCCCATCCGCGTGTCGTGCTCGACACGGCGGGCCTCGCGCCGGAGGCGACGGAGCTCGCCAACCGGCTGGCACGGGAGATCCGGCAGTTGCGGCCAGAGGACATCGCCGCGCTGACCGCCACGCTCGACCGGGCGGTGCGCTGATGCAGGCGGTCTCGGCCGGGCTGCTGGCGGGGTTCGTCGGCTTCGCTTCCTCCTTTGCCGTCGTGCTCCAGGGTCTTGCGGCGGTGGGTGCCTCGCCGGCGCAGGCTGCCTCGGGGCTGATGGCGCTGTCGGTCGCGATGGGGCTTGCGGGCATCGTGCTCTCGCTGCGGCTGCGGCTGCCGGTCAGCGTCGCCTGGTCGACGCCAGGGGCAGCGCTGCTTGCGGCCACGGCCGCACCGGCGGGCGGCTTTGCCGAGGCGGTCGGCGCCTTCCTGCTGTGCGGCGCGCTGCTGACGATCGCCGGGCTGTGGAAGCCGCTCGGGCGCGCGGTGGCGGCGATTCCGGCGCCGCTCGCCAACGCCATGCTGGCGGGGATCCTGTTCACGCTCTGCCTTGCCCCGGTCCGCGCGGTGGCGGAACAGCCGCTGGCGGGCATCGCCATCATCCTCGCCTGGGCGGTGGTGGCGCGGGTCAACAGGTTGCTTGCGGTGCCGGCGGCGGTCGCCGTCGCGGTCGGCGTCATCGCGGCATCGGCGCCGATGCCGATGGAAGGATGGGTGCCGCGACCGGAATTCGTGGTCCCGGACCTGTCCTTCGCGGCCGTTACGGGCATCGCGCTGCCGTTGTTCATCGTCACCATGGCGTCGCAGAACATTCCCGGCCTCGCGGTGCTGTCGGCCAATGGCTACCGGCCGGAAGCCGGGCCGTTGTTCGCGACCACGGGCGCCTTCAGCCTGCTGTCCGCGCCGTTCGGCGCGCATGCGGTGAACCTCGCGGCGATAACCGCGGCGCTGTGCGCGGGGGATGGCGCGGGGCCGGACCCGGCGCGGCGCTGGGTGGCGGCGGTGGTGGCAGGCTGCGTCTATGTGCTGTTCGGGCTGCTGGCCGGGGCGGTGACGGTCTTCGTCGCGGCAGCGCCGCCGGTGCTGATCCAGGCGGTGGCGGGGCTTGCCTTGCTCGCACCCTTGGGGGGCGCGATGCTCGGCGCGGTGCATGCGCCGCAGGGGCGGGAAGCGGCGCTGGTCTGCTTCGTGGTCACGGCCTCCGGCGTCGCCTTCCTCGGCATCGGCGGGGCCTTCTGGGGATTGCTCGCGGGGGGCGGGATGATGCTGCTGGCGCGGTGGCGGGCGTGATGGCGGCGTGGCTGCCCTGGGCGGCGATGGGCGCGATCCTGGCGGGCGTGGCCGCGATCCAGTTCGCGATCGGACGGCTGTGGATCTGCGCCTGCGGCTATGTCTCGCTGTGGCATGGCGATGTCTGGTCGTCGGGCAATTCGCAACACCTGACGGACTGGTACACGCTGTCGCACCTGGCGCATGGCTTCGTCTTCTACGCGCTGCTGTGCTGGCTGCGGCCGGGCTGGTCGGTCGCGTGGCGTGCCGTGGCGGCGCTGGTGATGGAGGGGGCCTGGGAGGTGGTGGAGAACACCTCCCTCATCATAGATCGGTACCGGGAGGTGACGGCCTCGCTCGACTACCACGGCGACAGCATCGTCAATTCCTTCGGCGACGGGGTCGCGATGCTGGCGGGGTTCTTCCTGGCCGCGCGGCTGCCGGTCATGGCCTCGGTCGTGATCGTCATCGGGATGGAGGGCGTCGCGGCCTTGATGATCCGCGACAACCTGCTCCTCAACGTGCTGATGCTGCTCTGGCCGCTCGAGGCGGTGCGGGAGTGGCAGATGCAGGGCGCGCCGCCCGGCGCGCGATGAGCCGGGCGGCCGTCGCGGTCACGCCCGCCAGGGCTGGCGGCGCCAGAGGTCGGCATACTGCCCCTGCACGCGCCGCATGCGCGCTTCCCAGACCGGGCCGGGCTCGTAGCGCGGCTCGATAAACTGGGCCTCGAAGGTCGCGCGCGTCGCGGGGTCTTCGGCGGCTTCCTTCACCGCTTCCCGCAGCCGCTCGAGGATTCCGGCCGGCGTGCCGGCGGGCACGACGATGCCGCGCTCGGAATACATCTCGATCTCAAGTCCCATGCTGCGGAAGGTCGGCGTCTCCGGCGCGAAGCGGCTGCGCTCGGCGCCGCCATGGGCGATGTAGCGCATGCCCTGCGGCGACGGCGCGTATTCGCCGATCGAGACGGTGTTCGCCGCCACCTGCCCGCCCATCAGCGCGGTGCGCTGCTGCGGCGCGCCGTTGAAGTGCACGAGGGTGAAGCGCGCCCCCGTCGCCTGTTCCAGCAGCACCATCAGCAGGTGGTCGTCGGTGCCGATGCCGGAGGTGGAGACGGTCAGCTCCTCCGGCCGCTCCCGCCCCATGCGCACCAGGTCGGCCAGGTCGCGGATCGGCCCGTCCGCCTTCACCATCAGCCCGGTCGGATCGGTCATGATGTTGCCGACGAAGGCGAAGGAATCGAGCGTGTACTGCGCCCGGCGTTCCACCGGCACCGTGACGAAGGAAGGCATGTTGGTCAGCCCGATCACATGCCCATCGGGGCGGGAACGGGCGACGTAGGTCAGCGCGATCTCCGACGACGCGCCCGGCCGGTTCACCACCGTGACCGGCTGGCCGAGCCGCGGTTCGAGGTGGCGGGCGAAGAGCCTCGCGACGATGTCCGTCCCGCCGCCCGCGGCGAAGCCGACGACGAACTCGATCGGGCGGTCCGGGCGCCAGGGTGTCGCGATCGCCGGCGCGGCGAAGGGCGTGGCGAAGAGGGCGCCGAGGGTCGTGCGGCGGGTCAGCGTGGTCATGCGGTCCTCCCGAAGATCGTGGCCGCAGATGTGCCGGTTCGGGCCCCGCTGTGCAGGGGTCTTCGCGCCTTCCCGCGCGTGAAGCGGCAAAGGCTTCGACAGGATCCGCCGCGATTTCGTGAAGGATTTACAGCGCCGCGACCCACTTCATCACGTGCCGGCCCGCGAGGACCGTCTCGCCGCGCTGGTTCAGCACCTCGATCCGGCTGTCGCTGCGCCGCGCGGCGGCGTCGAGTGCCTCCACCATATAGCGCGCCGTCAGCGTGTCGCCGATGAAGGCGGGCTTGAGGAAGCGCACCCGGTCGTAGCCGAGCGAGGCCGGCGTGCCCTCCGCCCCCGCGGCGATGCTGCGCTGCGCGATCAGCGACGCGCAGGTCGAGCAGAGGCCAAGGACCAGCGACCCATGCGCGATCCGCCCGCCGAAGGCGGTTTCCCGCGCATAGTCCGCGTCCATGTGCAGCGGGTCGAAATCGCCGGTGATGGCCGCGCACAGCGCGATGTCCATGTCCGTGACCGTGCGCGCGAAGGACACGGCGTCCCCGATCTCGAGCCCGAAGCGCATCGGCGGTTTCCTTCCCGTGCGGAGAGGATAGGCTGGCCGCGACGGGGGAAGGAAGCGGCCATGCTGCGCGTATTCCTGGCGCATACGCCGGAAATGTTCGAGGGCTACTACGGCGCGCGCGCGCTCGCCGCGCTGCAGCGCCATGCGGAGGTGGTGCGCAACCCGGGCTCCGCCGTGCTGTCCGGCGCGGCGCTGGCGGAAGCCGCCCGCGGCTGCCAGGCGATCGTCGCGGACCGCGCGACGCCCGGCACGCCGGAGACGTTCGGCGCGGCGCCCGATCTCGTCGCCTTCCTGCGCGTCGCGGTCGATATCAGCACCATCGACGTGGCGGCTGCGAGTGCTGCCGGCGTGCTCGTCACGCGCGCGACGCCGGGCTTCGTGGACAGCGTGACGGAACTCGCCCTGGGCTACATGGTCGATCTCGCGCGCGGCGTGTCGGGCCATGTGCAGGCCTATCGGCGCGGTGAGGAACCTGTTGGGCGGATGGGGCTGCAGCTCTCCGCCGCGACGCTCGGCATCGTCGGCTTCGGGCGGATCGGACGGCGGCTGGCGGAGGTCGCGCTCGCGCTGGGCATGCGGGTGCTGGTGGCCGATCCCTTCGCGACGGTCGAGGATCCCCGCATCGCGCAGCTGCCCATGGAGGCGCTGCTCGCCGAGGCCGACATCACCGTCTGCCTCGCCATCTCGGACGCCGCCACGCGCAACCTGTTCGACGCGGCGGCCTTCGCGCGCATGAAGCGCGGCGCCCGCTTCATCAACCTCTCGCGCGGGGAGCTGGTGGACGAGCAGGCGCTCGCGGCCGCGCTCGACGCCGGGCACATCGCCGGCGCGGCGATGGATGTGGGGCGCGCGCAGGACCAGCGACCCTCCGCCGTCCTCGCGCGTCGGCCCGACGTGATCGCGACGCCGCATATCGGCGGCATGACGCCGGAGGCGATGGAGCACCAGGCGATGGACACCGTGCGCCAGGTCGCGGCGCTGGCGCGGGGCGAGATGCCGGAGGGCGCGGTGAACGCGGCAGCCGCGCACCGGCTCTCCCGCCTCGGGGTGCGCCCGGCATGATCGGTGTCGGCATCGTCGGGCTCGGCATGGCGCTGAAGCCGCATGCGCTGGCGCTGCGGGACCTCACAGCGGCGGGGCGCGTGCGGGTGGTGGGTGGCGCGGCGCCCTCGGCCGAACGCCGAGCCGCCTTCACCGCCGCATGGGGCTGGCCGACCTTCGCGAGCGTGGAGGCGCTGCTGGCCGCGCCCGGGCTCGACCTGGTGCTGATCCTGACGCCGCCCGCAACCCACCTGCCGCTCGGTGAAGCCGCGCTGGCGGCCGGCAGGCACATCCTGGTGGAGAAGCCGGTCGAATGGGACGCGGCGCGGGCGACGGCGCTGGCCGACGGCGTCCGCCGAGCAGGGCGCGTCGGCGCCGTCGTCTTCCAGCACCGCTTCCGCCCCGCGGCGCGCCGGCTCAAGCAGGTGGTGGCCGAAGGGGCGCTGGGCGACCTCCTCTCCTGCTCCGCCAACATCCGGTGGTGGCGGGACGAGGCCTATTTCGCCACGCCCGGGCGCGGCATGAAGGCACGCGACGGCGGTGGCGTGCTGCTGACCCAGGCGATCCACACGCTCGACCTGCTGCTGCACCTCGCCGGGCCCGTCGCGGGCGTGCGCGGCATCGCGCGCACCTCGCCGCTGCGGGCGATCGACACGGAGGACATGGCGGCCGCCGCGCTGCGCTTCACGAGCGGCGCGGTCGGCGCGGTGGATGCGACGACGGTCGCCCGCCCCGGCTTCCCGGAACGCATCGAGATCGCCGGCACCAGGGGCAGCGCGGTGCTGGTCGCCGAGCGGCTCGACCTCCACATCGCCGGCCAGGCGCCGGAGGTGATCGACCATGGCAGCGCGGGCGGCGGCGGCGCCGACCCGATGGCCTTCGACCACGGCCCGCACCGCGCCATGATTCTCGAAGTCCTGGACGCGATCGAAGCCGGCCGCGCGCCGTCCAACGACATCGCGACCGGTCTGCCGGTGCAGCGGCTGATCGAGGCCTGGCTGCGCGCGAGCGACAGCGGGCGGGAGGAAGCGCCATGAGCATCGGCGGTGCGACGCGGCTCTTCGGCATCCTCGGCGACCCGGTCTCGGTCGTGCGCAGCCCCGGCTGGTGGAATGCGCTGTTTGCGCGGCTCGGGCGCGATGCCGCCTTCGTGCCGCTGCAGGTCAGCGCGGCCGACCTGCAGCGCGCCTGGGCGGGGCTGACGGCGATCGGCAACATCGACGGGCTGGTGCTGACCATGCCGCACAAGCAGGCGGTGCTGCCGCTGCTCGACGCGCTGGGTCCTGCCGCGCGGCTGGTCGGTGCCGTCAACACCGCGCGGCGCCTGCCGGATGGCCGCTGGGAAGGGGAGATGTTCGACGGGGAGGGCTTCGTCGCCGGGCTGCGCGCGCGCGGCATCGCGCCGGAGGGGCGACGCGTGCGGCAGAAGGGCTGCGGCGGGGCTGGGCGCGCCATCGCCTTCGCGCTCGCCCGCGCGGGCGTTGCCTCGCTGATGCTGGAGGACGCGGTGCCTGGCCGCGCCGATGCGCTCGCCGCCGAGGTGATTGCGGCCTTTCCCGCGGTCGCCGCATCGGGCGCGCCCGACCTGCTGGTCAACGCGACGCCGCTCGGCCTCGCGCCCGGGGACCCGCCGCCCTTCGACCTCGCATCGCTGGCGCCGGCGCTCGCGGTGGCGGATGTGATCCCGAACCCCGAGGTCACGCCGCTGATCGCCGCTGCCCGCGCGGCGGGTTGCGCGACCGCGACGGGGCGCGACATGTTCGAGGGACAGGCGCGGCTCGCTGCCGCCTATTTCGGCATCGCCGCCTGACGGCGGCGGAACAGCGCCCCGAAGCCCGGGATCGACCAGGCGACGGCCACGAGCGTCAGTGCGCAAAGCCCCATGCTGATCGGCCGCGTGAAGAACGGCGTCAGGTCGCCGCCCGAGAGCACCAAGCCCCGCAGCAGGTTCTTGTCGAGCAGGTCGCCGAGCACGATGCCGAGGACGAGCGGCGCCATCGGGAAGCGGAGCTCCCGCAGCACGAAGCCGACCAGCCCCGCGCCCAGCATCACCCAGATGTCGAACAGGCGGGAGGTGATGGCGAAGGCGCCGACGGTGCAGAGCACGAAGACCACCGGCATCAGGCGTTCGCGCGGGATCAGCAGGATCCACAGTAGCGGCTTCACCAGCACCAGGCCGTAGAACAGCTTCACCATGTCGGCCACGATCAGCATGGCGACGATCTGGTAGATGAATTCGGGCGAGGTGATCGCGAGCATCGGCCCGGGATTGAGGCCGTGGATCATCATCGCTGCCATCAGCACCGCGGCGGGCGCCGAACCAGGCACGGCCAGGGTGAGGACGGGTATGATCGCGCCGGGCACGCAGGCGCTCTCGCCCGTCTCGGCGGCCATCAGTCCCTCGACGCTGCCCTTGCCGAATTTCTCCCGCTCCGCGCTCGCCCGCTTGGCCGCGGCGTAGGAGGACCAGGCGGCGATGTCCTCCCCCAGCCCGGGCATGGCGCCGATGAAGGTGCCGATCGCGCCTGATCGGAAGATGGTCCGCCAATAGGCCGTGATGTCGCCGATGCGCGGGATGACGGAGTCGATCTTGGACGAGACCGCCTTCACCGCGGGCCCGCGCATGGAGGAGAGCACCTCCGCCACGCCAAAGACGCCAACCAGCACGGGCAGCAGGCCGAGCCCGCCGGCCAGGTCGCCATTGCCGTAGGCGAAGCGCGCATAGGCGTGGTTCGTCTCCTGCCCGATGCTCGCGACGAACAGGCCGATGAATCCGGCGATGTAGCCCTTCAGCGGATCGCCGCCGGAGAGCGAGCCCGCGATGACGATGCCGAACATCGCCACCCAGAACATTTCATAGGAACCGAACTGCAGCGCGAATTCCCCGAAGCTCGGGGCAAACAGCGCGAGGATCAGCGTGCCGAACAGAGTGCCGAGCCACGATCCGGCGGTGGAGATGCCCATCGCCCGTCCGGCGAGCCCCTGGCGCGCGAGCGGGAAGCCGTCCAGCGTGCTGGCCGCGCTCGCCGGCGTGCCGGGGATGTTGAGCAGGATGGCGCTGCGCGACCCGCCATAGATCGCGCCGACATAGACGCAGACCAGCACGAGCATCGCGACATTCGGGCCCATGCCGAAGGTCAGCGTGGTCAGCAGCGCGACGCCCATCGTCGCGGTCAGCCCGGGGAGCGCGCCGATGACGATGCCGATCAGCACGGCCCAGAGGGCGTGGAAGGCCGCCCCGCCGGCGAAGACATGGCCGAACCCGCCGGCCAGCATGGAGAGCGCGTCGGTCACGGCAGGCGCAGCAGGAACAGCTTTTCGAAGACGAGCGTCACGGCGATTCCGGTGCCGAGGCCGATCGCCGCGGCTTCGACCAGCCGGCGCACCCGGCCCGCCGGGCCGGCACTCCATTCGAAGGTCGCGGTGAAGGCGAAGACGAAGAGCGCGGAGGCAAGCCAGAAGGGCACACGCCCCACCATCACCCCGGCGTAGAGGATGCCAAGCGCCGCCGCGATCGCAAGCCGCCGCCCATCCGTCCCGCCCTGCGCGACCGGGCCATGCGCCGCCCAGCCGCCACGGCGCAGCGCACGCAGGGCGAGCAGAACCGACAGCAGCGCGATCATCGCGCCGTGGAAGCCCGGCACGATGCCGGGTGCGGTCAGTCCCGTGCCCGACTGCTCGACGAAGCGCGGCATGGCGAGCGCCTGCTGCACGATGGCCACGCCGAGCGCGAAGAGAACCGCCGCGGTGACGAGATCGGCGCGCGGGGAGGCAGGCGCCTTCTCACCCTCGAAGGGTGAAGGCGCCGTCCCCTCGCTCAAAGCCGGGCGATCCCGAGCGTGTCGGGGCTCACCCGCGCCTTGCCGCCGTCGAAGTAGAGCCAGGCGGTCTGGCGGATCATCTTCCACGCCTCGTCATGTGCGGCCTGCCCGTGCAGCGGCGTGAACAGCGCAGCGCGACTCGCGGCATAGTCCTTCAGCCGCTGCGAGTTCGCGATCGTGTTCGTCCACAGCTGCGTCATGGTCGCGACGACGTTCTGCGGCACGCCCTTGGGCGACCAGATGCCGAAGTAGTTGAGCGGCGCGGGGATGTCGGGAATCCAGCGGCGGACGGAGGGGATCTCGATCGCCGCCACATTGCCCTGCGCGGCGAGCGTCACCGGGTTCTCGGCCTGCACCGCCAGCGGGACCAGGCGGCGGGCGCGGATCATCTCCGCGGCTTCCACGAGCAGCACGGCGCCGAGCGGCGTCTCGCCCGACACGGTCGCGATCATCGCCGGGTTGCCGCCATCATAGGTGGCGTGGCGATACTGCAGCTGCGTCGCGGCGCGCAGTGCCTCCATCATGTTGTGCCCGGCGGAGGACACGCCGGCGGTGGCGATGCCGATGCCCTGACCGCGCGTCTTGAGCGCCTCAAGCGCCGCGCCGAAGTCGCGGAAGCCCGATTGCGGGTTGGCGACCAGCACGTTCACATTCGCCACCGCGAGGAACAGGTTCCAGTCGGACAGCTGCGTGTCGAGCAGGCCGAGCACCTTGTAGCAGCCGACATCCACCGCCGCGCCGGCGGCCCAGGTCAGCCCGTCCTTCGCGGCTTCCAGCGCGTTACGCGTGCCGATGGAGCCCGAGGCGCCAGGCTGGTTCACCACCACCACGCGCTGGCCGAGCGGGCCTTCGAGTTCCGCCGCCACGATGCGCGCCATCTGGTCGGTGGAACCGCCCGCGGCCCAGGGCACGATGATGGTCACCGGCCGATCGGGCCGCCAGGCGCCCTGGGCGCGCAGCGTCGCGGGGGCGGCGGCGCCGGCGGCGCCGGCG
>NZ_JACADQ010000149.1 GCF_016106015.1 Neoroseomonas rubea | reverse complement strand
GAGAAGAGATGCTTGGGGGCGCGGCGGGGGGGGGGGGGGAGAAGTTCCCTTCTCCCCCCCCCGCCAATCACGAATTCGGCCCGCGTTCCATCGCATAGGGCTGCCACCGCCGCAGCCCGGACCCGGCCAGCACGGTCGGATTTACGCAGGACATCGGCCACTTGCCCTGCAGCGTCAGGGCGAGTTCCTGCCCCACGCGCCGCTTGCGCGCCGGATCGAAGCGGGAGGAGGCGGAGGCGTTGTGCGGCGACAGGATGACGTGCGGCATCCGGTGCAGCGGGTTGTCCTGCCGCGTCGGCTCGATCTCGAACACGTCGAGCCCGGCGCCGGCGATCCACTTCTCATCGAGCGCCTTGATCAGGGCCGCCTCGTTCACCGTGGGGCCGCGGCCGGTGGTGATGAAGATCGCGTTCTTCTTCATCTGCCGGAAGTGGTGTTCCTTGAGGAAGCCGCGCGTCTCCGGCGTGTCGGGCAGGTGCATCGAGACGAAGTCCGCGGTGGAGAGCACCTCGCTCAGCGACGCGGGCTCGACGCCGAGGGCGGAGAGTGTCAGCTCCTCGACATAAGGGTCGAAGGCCTTCATGTGCAACCCGAAGGCCTTCGCGCGCCGGGCGGTGGCGCGCGCGACGCGCCCAAAGCCGATGAAGCCGAGCGTCTGGCCCATCAGGCGGGGGATCTGCAGCAGTTGCGGCCGGCCTTCCGCCCAGCGGCCTTCGCGCACCATGCGGTCCTGCTCGATGCAGCGGCGGTGCGTGGCCAGCAGCAGCATCATCGCGTGGTCGGCGACTTCCTCGATGAAGGTGTCGGGGCAGTTGGTGACGGGAATCCCATTCGCCGTGGCGGCCGCGACGTCCACATAGTCCACGCCGACGGTCCCGAGCGCGATGTGGCGGCACTTCGTCAGCGCGTTGATCATCGCGGCGGTGAACTTCATGCCCTTGGCATAGACGGCATCCGCCGTGGGGGCCGCGGCGATGAAGCCTTCCTCGGTCGCGGGGCATTCGGCGATCGTGGCGCCGAGGCCCTGCAGCGCCTCCATCTCGTATTCGTAGCCGCCGCCGGCGGTGGTGAAGGAAGCGCCGGCGGGCGTCAGGATGGTGTAGGTCGCCAAGGGTGGTTCTCCTGTTGCGGGAGCCTCACTCCTTCACCGCGCCGGTGAGGGAGGAGACGTAGTAGTCGACGAAGAAGGAATAGAAGATCGCGACCGGCAGCGAGCCGAGCAGGGAGCCCGCCATCAGCGCGCCCCACTGGTAGACGTCGCCGGTGACGAGTTCGGTCAGGATGGCGACCGGCACCGTCTTGTTCTCGCTGCTCTGGATGAAGGCGAGCGCGTAGATGAACTCGTTCCAGGACAGGGTGAAGGAGAAGATGCCCGCGCTGATCAGCCCCGGGACGGCGAGCGGCAGGGTGATCTGCCGCAGGATCTGCAGGCGCGTCGCGCCGTCGATGAGCGCGCATTCCTCGAGTTCGAACGGGATCGACTTGAAGTAGCCGATCAGCAGCCAGGTGCAGAACGGAATGAGGAAGGTTGGATAGACGAGGATGAGCGCCAGCGGCGTGTCGAAGAGCCCGAGCTGGAACACCATGGTCGCCAGCGGGATGAACAGGATCGAGGGCGGCACAAGGTAGGCCAGGTAGATGCCCAGGCCGACATACTGGCTGCCCTTGAAGCGCAGCCGCTGGATGGCATAGGCGGCGAGCGTCGAGGACAGCAGCGACAGGAAGGTGGCGCAGACCGAGACGATCATCGTCGTCATCAGCCAGCGCGGATAGGCGGTGCCGAACAGCAGCAGGCGGATGTGGTCCAGCGTCGGCGAGGTGATCCAGAACGGGTTGTGCGTGTTGTAGTCGTACAGCTCGGCGTTCGGCTTGAAGGCCGTGATCGTCATCCAATAGAACGGGAACAGCAGGATGATGAGGAAGCAGGCCAGCGGCACGTAGATGGTCACCATCCGCCGCGACCTGCTGTCCCAGGTCATGGTCTCCGGCTGCGCGGTGGCGGCGTTGGTCTGCGGGGCTTCTGTGCTCGCGCTCATGGCTGACCCCTCAATCGTTGGACTCGCCCTGCTGCCACTTCCGGCGCGCCAGGGCGAAGTAGGAGAACAGGGTCGCGAAGACCAGGAAGGGGATCATCGACACCGCGATCGCGGCACCCTCCCCCAGCTGCCCGCCCGGGATGCCGCGCTGGAAGGCGAGCGTCGCGAGCAGATGCGTCGAGTTCACAGGCCCGCCGCGGGTGATGGCGTAGACCAGCTGGAAGTCCGTGAAGGTGAAGATGATGCTGAACGTCATCACGATCGCCAGGATCGGCAGCAGCATCGGGAAGGTGATGTAGCGGAAGCGCTGCCAGCCGGTGGATCCATCCAGCAGCGCCGCCTCGTACAGGCTGGGCGAGATGGTCTGCAGCCCCGCCAGCAGCGAGATCGCGACGAAGGGAATGCCGCGCCAGATGTTGGCGCCGATCAGCGACCACCGTGCCGGCCAGGCGGTGTTGATGAAGTCGATGTTGGTCTCGCGCAACCCGAGTTCGATGAAGATCCAGGAGATGATCGAGAATTGCGGGTTGTAGATCCACCAGAAGGCGATCGCGGTCAGCACCGTTGGCACGATCCAGGGCAGCAGGATGATCGCCCGAAGCATGGACTTGAACGGCAGGTGGTTGTTCAGCAGCAGCGCCAGCCATAGCCCCAGGCCGAATTTCCCGATGGTCGCGATGCCCGTGTAGAACACGCTGAAGAAGACCGCGTTCCACCAGATCGGGTCCTCGAGCATGTACTCGAAGTTCTCGAGCCCGACCCAGCGCCCGGACCGCCCGATCGTGGTGTCGGTGAAGGCAAGCCAGATGCCCAGGCCCAGCGGATAGGTCAGGAAGACCATCAGCAGCCCGACCGCGGGCAGCATGCACATCACGACCAGGAAAGGCTTCCAGTCGAACAGCTTCGACAGCGCGGATTGCGCCTTGGCCTGGCGGACCCATGCTTGCTCGGCGGCGGCGGACATCGGCGATCCTCCCAGGAGGTCCGGCGGCGCCGATCGGGCGCCGCCGGTTCCGTTCACGTCAGCGGCGGAAGATGCGCCTCGCGCGGCGATCCGCTTCGCGCATCGCGGCTTCCGGAGTCGATTGGCCCGCCGCCACCGCGGCGAACATCTGCACCAGCACGTATTCCGCGTTGGCCTGGCCGGAGGCTTCCGAGATCGGCCCCTTGTAGCCATTCCAGAACTGGTTGTTCATGCTGTCGCGGAACAGCGCGATCTTCGGATCGCTGCTCCAGACCGAAGCATCCTTGTAGGCGTTGAGCGGCTGCGCCCAGTAGCCGAGGTTGGCATTCAGCCACGGCTCGTATTGCGGCTGCTCCATCAGGAAGGCCAGCAGCGCCTTGGATGCGTTGGGGAAGCGGCTGTGCCTGAACACCATGGCGTTGAGCGTGAGCGGCGCGCTCGGCCAGGAGGACGCGACGCCGAGCGGCATGACCGAATGCTCGGTGTCGTCGGCGATGGCGCGCGTCGCCGGGTCGTTCTTCAGCGCGAAGTACAGCGACACGCCGTTCGAGGTGACGAAGAGCGAATTCGCCGCATACGCTTGGTTGTTCGAGATGTCGCCCCAGGAGATGGTGCCGCCGTCGACGAAGGTCGGATACAGCTCCTTCAGGTAGTTCAGCGCCGCCAGCGTCTGCGGGCTGCTGACCGAGACCGCGCCGGCCTCGTCCGTGATGGACGCGCCATGCGACCACATCAGCCAGTTGGCGAAGCCGTTGCCGTCGCCTACCGCGTTGCCCAGCGCGAAGCCCGAGGGCTTGCCGGCCTGGCGCAGCTTCTTGCACATCTCGAGGAAGCCCGGCAGGTCGTTGGGCGGCGTCTGGTAGCCCACTTGGTTGACCGCGGACTTGCGCCACACCAGCGGCCCGGCGGTGCCGCCGAAGGGCAGGCCTATCCAGTTGTTGGTGCCGTGCCGCTTGCCGAGCTTGTTGCCCACGAACATCCAGCCGCCGTACTTGCGGCCGAGGTATTCGGCGATGTCGCTCACCTCGACCAGCTTGTCGGCGTAGATGTGCGGCGCATCGCCGAAGCCAACGATGATGTCGGGGCCGGCGCCGGTATTCGCCGTGACGGCGGTCTGCTGGTTGATGTCCTCCCAGCCCACGAAGTCGACGCGCACCTGCACGCCGGTCTGCTGCGTGAAGCGCGCGCAGTTGGCGCGGAACACCTCCTCGTCCGGGGCGACGAAGCGGACCGGGCGGAGCATGCGCAGCGTCGCGCCGTTCTCGATGGGCAGGGTCGGCGCCGCGACGCCGGAGGCCACCTGAACCTGGCTCTGCGCCAGCGCCTCGCCGCCCGCGGCGAGCGCCGCGGCGCCCGCGCCGGCGGCCAGGATGCTGCGCCGCGTGATGATGTTGGCCATGGTCGTTCCCTCTCCCTTGTTGTCGGCTCCGGTCCCTAGAGACGCTGCCCGGTCGCCTTGTCGAACAGGTGGATCAGCGCGGGGTCGGGGCTGACGCGCAGCACCTCCCCGTGGCGGGTCGTGATGCGCTCGCGGAAGGCGCCGAGAAGATGCGCGCCGCCCACATGCATCACCACCTGCGTCTCGGATCCGGTCGGCTCCAGCACGTTGACCACGCCCTCGAGCCCGTTCGGGTCGAGGCGCAGGTGTTCGGGCCGGATGCCGTAGACCACCTCCCCCGAGGAGGGCGCGCCGGCAGGCAGCGGCCAGGCGACGCCGCCCGGCCCCTGGAAGGCCCCGCCCTCGATGCGCCCCTCGATCATGTTCATCGCCGGGGATCCGATGAAGCCGGCCACGAACAGGTTCGCGGGGCGATCGTAGAGTTCGAGCGGGGCGCCGGCCTGCTCGATGCGGCCGTGGTTCATCACCACGATCAGGTCGGCCATGGTCATGGCCTCGATCTGGTCGTGCGTGACGTAGACGGTCGTGACCTTGAGCCGCTGGTGCAGCTCCTTGATCTCCGATCTCATCTGCACGCGCAGTTTGGCGTCGAGGTTGGACAGCGGCTCGTCGAAGAGAAACACCTGCGGATTGCGCACGATGGCGCGGCCCATCGCCACGCGCTGGCGCTGCCCGCCCGAAAGCTGGCGTGGGAAGCGGTGCAGCAAGTCGCCCAGGCCCAGGATCTTCGCGGCCTTCTGGACCTCCCGCTCCATCACCTCTTTCGGCGCGCCGGCCAGCTTCATGGAGAAGGCCATGTTCTGGAAGACGGTCATGTGCGGGTAGAGCGCGTAGTTCTGGAACACCATCGCGATGTCCCGGTCCTTGGGCGGGACATTGTTCACCACGCGGCCGCCGATCGCGATCTCGCCGCCCGTGATGTTCTCGAGGCCCGCGAGCATGCGCAGCAGCGTCGACTTGCCGCAGCCCGAAGGGCCGACGAGGACGACGAACTGCCCGTCCTCGATCGCGACGGAGACCCCGTGCAGGATCTTGGTGCTGCCGAAGTTCTTGTAGACTTGGCGGATATCGACCGTCGCCATGCAGCCTCCCCTGCCCTGTCCTCCCCGCTAGAGGCGGGAGACGGCGGTTTCCTTGGACGTGATGAACTCCAGCAGCGCCGGCGTGCCGTTCTTCGTCTGCTCGATGCCGCGCAGGATGGCGGGCACGATGTCGGCGACCTTCGTCACCCTCTCGCCATAGCCGCCGAAGGCGCGCGCCATGGCGGCATAGTCGCCGGAGATGTCGGTCGAGCGGTACTTCTCCGTGCTGACCGGCATGACCTTCAGCTCGATCGCCATGGAGAAGTTGTTCAGCAGGATGGACAAGATCGGGATGCGTTCGCGCACCGCGGTCTCGAAATCCATGCCCGTGAAGCCGATCGCGGCATCGCCCCAGACGTTGATGCAGAGCTTGTCCGGGGCGGCGAGCTTCGCCCCCATGGCGAGCCCGAGCCCGTAGCCGAGCTGCGTCGTCTTGCCCCAGCCGAGATAGGAGAGCGGCGTGCGCGCCACCCAGAAGGGCGAAAGTTGGTCGCGCGGCGAGCCCGCATCGTGGGTGATGATGGTGTTGTCCACATCGACCGTGCGCCACAGGTCGCGCAGCACGCGATAGGGGTTGAGAGGTTCGGCCTCGCTGTCGGTCTTGGCCGCCCAGGCCGCCAGCCATTCGGCGCGGTGCGCGGCGATCTCGGCCACGACCGGCCCCGCATCCCGCTTCGCCTTCACCCGCCCGGCGAGCTCCGCGAGCAGCGCATCGAGCGTCAGCGCCGCATCGCCGACCAGGCCGATCTCGCAGGCGACATCCTTGTTGAGATGGTCGGGGTCCAGCGTCGCGTGGACGATCTTCTTCCCCGCCGGCATCTTCACGCCGAAATTCGTCTCGGTGAAGGAACACCCGACGCCGAGGATCAGGTCGGCGGTGTCGAGGAAGTGCCGCACCGGCTTCGGGATGGCGAGGCCGCCCGAGCCCAGCGCGAGCGGATGATCCTCCGGGAAGGAGGACTTGCCGCCGAGGCTCGTCGTGACAGGCGCGGCCAGCAGTTCCGCCAACGCGCGCAGCTGCGGCCAGGCGCGCGCCCAATGAATGCCCGTCCCGGCATAGATCACGGGCCGCTTTGCCGCCGCCAGCGCATCCGCCGCCCGCGCCACATCGGCCGGATCGGGCCCGTAGCGCGTGGCGATGACGGGCGTATAGGCGAACGGCTCCGGCACCTCCTCGTTCCACATGTCGGTCGGGATCTCGACCAGCACCGGCCCGCCGCGGCCGTTGCGCAGCCTGGTGAAGGCGCGGCGGAGGATGTTCGGCACCTCGGCGGCCGAGGTGATCGGCTCGGCGCTTTTCGTGATGCCGCGCATCTGGACGGAGGAATTGAAGTTCGGGTCGATATGCGCGAGCCGGCGCGGATAGCCCATCGGCAGCACCAGCACGGGGATGCTCTCCCCGAAGCACTGGGCGACGCCGCCATAGGCGTTCTCCGACCCCGGCCCGTGCTGCATGCAGAAGGCCCCGATGGTCCGGCCTGAGGTGACGCGGCTGATCGCATCGGCCATGTGCAGGCCGATCCTTTCCTGCCGGACCATGATGGGGCGGATGTCGATCTCGGCGGCATGTTCGATCAGGTGGTTCACCGGATAGCCGGTGAGGATCGAGATGCCCTCGCGCTTCATGATCTCGGCGATCGCCGCGCCAAGCTTCATCGTGCTGTTTCCTCGTGGACGGTGCTCTGGCGGCCCGGTCTGCTATGGCAGCCTAGACACCCGCGCGCATCGGCGGCAACCCCTGTTCGCGCGCGCGCCGCCCCGAGGTTAAGGGCTGGCGCGCGACCCCGGTTCGGCTAGCCTTGCCCGGCGGCAACGACCGCGACAGGGAGGAGACGCGCGAGCATGCATCTGTCGGACCGCGTGACGGGGCTGTTCCTGGCACTGCTTGGCGCGCTCGCCTTCTGGGGCGGGTCGCGGCTTCCGGCGGTGCCGGGGCAGGATGTCGGGCCCGCTGCCTTCCCGATGGTGATCGGCGCCGGGCTCGTCCTGTGCGGCACGCTCATCGCGCTCGGCATCGGCCGCAGCTTCGAGGCCGCGGAACCGGAAGAGCAGCAGCCCTCCCGCGGCCTGGCGACGCATCTCGGCCCGGTCGCCGCCTTCATCCCGCCGGCGCTGCTCATTTTCTACGTGCTGGTCGCCGAGACGCTCGGCTTCCTGCCGACGGCGGCGATCATCCTGCTCGTCACCGCCCTTGCCCTCGGCGCGTCGGCGCGCCTCGCGATCGGCGTCGCGCTGCTGGGCCCGCCGTTCGTGCACCTGGTCTTCTACAAGCTGCTGCGCGTGCCGCTGCCCGCGGGCCTGCTGCCGGCGCCGTGGTAGGCCGATGACCGCCTTCATCGAAGCGATCGGCATGGTAGCGACGGCCGAGGTGCTGATCGCCATCCTCGTCTCCGCCGTCTACGGCATGGTGATCGGCGCCCTGCCCGGGCTGACCGCGACCATGGCGACGGCGCTGCTCGTGCCCGTCACGTTCTACCTCTCGCCGATCGCCGCGGTGGCGACGATCATCACCTCCTCGGCCATGGCGATCTTCTCGGGCGACATTCCCGGCTGCCTCATGCGCATCCCGGGCACGCCGGCCTCGGCCGCCTATACCGACGAGGCCTATGCGCTGACGCGCAAGGGGCGGGCGGAGGAAGCGCTCGGCGCCTCGCTCTGGTTCAGCGCGATCGGCGGCATCGTGGGCACGGTGGCGTTGATGGCGATCGCGCCCGCGCTGGCGGAGGTCGCGCTCTCCTTCTCGTCCTTCGAATACTTCTGGCTGTCCTTCCTTGGCCTGATGTGCGCGACGCTGGTCGCGCGGTCGTCGCCCATCAAGGCGGTCGCCGCGGCGTTGCTCGGGCTGCTCGTCGCCTGCGTCGGCATCGAGAATCCCGGCGGCGTGCCGCGCTTCACCTTCGGCATGACGGACCTGCTGGGGGGCATCGAGGCCCTGCCCGCCCTCGTCGGCGTATTCGCCGTCAGCGAGGTGATGCGCGCCATGACGACGGGCGGTCCGCCGCCCATCCCGCATCGGCGTCTCGGCTCGATCCTCGCCGGGCAATGGGCGCTGACGCGGCGCTACCAGAAGCAGATGTGGCGCGGCAACGTGATCGGCGTGCTGATCGGCGCGCTGCCCGGCGCGGGCGCGGACATGGCGGCGTGGGTCGCCTACGCCACGTCGAAGCGCTTTTCGGCCGAGAAGGAGAAGTTCGGCACCGGCCATCCGGAAGGCCTCGTGGAGTCGGGCGCGGCGAACAATTCGGCGCTCGCCGGCGGCTGGGTGCCGGCGCTGCTCTTCGGCATCCCGGGGGATACGATCACGGCGATCGCGATCGGCGTGCTCTACATGAAGGGCCTCAACCCAGGCCCGACGCTGTTCACCGAGAAGGCGAGCAGCATGTACGCGCTCTACATCGTCTTCCTGCTGGCGAACCTGCTCATGATCCCGCTCGGCATCGCGATGATCCGGGCCTCCCGCCACGTGCTGCGCGCGCCGCGGGCGGCGGCGATGCCGCTCATTCTCCTGCTCTGCGCCGTCGGCGCCTTCGCGATCGGCAACAACCCCTTCGCCATCGTCATCGTCGCCGTCTTCGGGATCGTCGGCTACATGATGGAGCGCAACGGCTATCCCGTCGCGGCCCTCGTGCTCGGTATCGTCATGGGCACCATGGTCGAGCAGAACTTCGTCACATCCCTGATCAAGTCGGACGGCGACATCCTGCCCTTCTTCGAACGGCCGGTTTCCTCGCTGCTCGCGGCGCTGACCATCGCGGCGCTGGCCTGGCCGGCCTTGGTCTGGATCCTGCGTCGCTTGCGGCGCGCCGAACCGGCGCGATAGCGTCGGCCCACCAACGCCTGAGGGAGGAAAACCGAATGACCCAGTTCACTCGCCGCGGCACGCTCGCCGCCGGCGCCCTCGCGGGGCTCGCCCCGCTCGCGCGCCCGGCGCTCGGCCAGGGCCGCTATCCCGGGTTCGGAAGAGCACACACTTGAACTCCAGTCACT
>NZ_JACADQ010000148.1 GCF_016106015.1 Neoroseomonas rubea | reverse complement strand
CCCCTCAACCTTCTTTGTATTCAAAGAAGGGAGGGGGAGCGGGGGAGGTTCCCCTCCCCCGCCCTTCATCCGAACAGCGACATCTGTACGGGCCGCCCGAACGCCGTGCGCGGCACCACGCTCTCCCGTAGCCGCGCCGCGTCCAGCAGGCGCGGCACATGCCCCGCGGCCGTGACGAAAGGCCCGATCTTCGCGACAGGCAGCGACAGCCGCGCCAGGTCTTCCATCCGCAGCGTCCGGTGCCGCCGTGCCGCGAGCAGCCGCGCCACGGTCTTGGTGCCGAGCCCCGGTACGCGCAGCAGCATCTCCCGCGGCGCCTGGTTGAGATCGACGGGGAAGCGGTCCCGATTCTTCAGCGCCCATGCGAGTTTGGGATCCGCCTCGAGGTCGAGCATCCCCTCCGTGCCGCTGGCCATGATTTCCGGTAGGGAGAAACCGTAGAAGCGCAGCAGCCAGTCCGCCTGGTACAGCCGGTGCTCCCGCACCAGCGGCGGCGGTACCGGCGGCAGCAGCGCCGCAGCGTCGGGGATGGGCGAATAGGCGGAGTAGTAGACGCGCCGCAGCCCGTGCGCGGCATAGAGCGTGGTGGACAGCCCGAGGATCGCGCCATCGTCGGAGGCATCGGCGCCGACGATCATCTGTGTGCTCTGCCCGGCGGGGGCGAAGCGCGGCGGCTTCGCGCGGCGGGCGGTGCGGCGGGCCTCCTTCGCATCCTCGATCGACATTGTCAGGCGGCCCATGGCGCGGCGAATGCCGGGCAGGTCCTTCTCGGGCGCGAGGCGCTTGAGGCTCGCCTGCTGGGGCAGTTCCACGTTGATCGACAGGCGGTCGGCGTAGCGCCCCGCGGCGTCGAGCAGCGCGGGATCGGCATCGGGGATGGTCTTGAGGTGGATGTAGCCGTGGAAGCCGTGATCCTCCCGCAGCGACCGCGCGACGCGCACCAGCTGCTCCATCGTGTAGTCGGGCGAGCGGATGATGCCGGAGGACAGGAACAGCCCCTCGATGTAGTTGCGGCGGTAGAAGTCCAGCGTGAGGCCGACGATCTCCTCCACCGTGAAGCGCGCGCGCGGGACGTTGGAGGAGGCCCGGTTGACGCAATAGGCGCAGTCGAAGACGCAGGCGTTCGTCAGCAGCACCTTGAGCAGCGAGATGCAGCGCCCGTCCGGGGCGTAGGCGTGGCAGATGCCGCTACCTTCGGTGCTGCCCAGGCCGCCCTTGCGCGAGTCGCGGCGCTCCGTGCCGGAGGAGGCGCAGGAGGCATCGTATTTCGCGGCGTCGGCGAGGATCTCGAGCTTGCGGCGAAGGTCCATGGGTCAGGCGTCCGGAGAGAATGTTCACTATATGTTCGCTTGCGCCCTCGTACAATCGCATCGTCGCTCGCTGCGTTGCGGCATGACGCGGCAGGACGGGACCGCGGATGAAGGAGGCTGCCATGGCCGCGCGGAAACTCTGGTTCGTCCGGGGCGGCGTCTCCATCGACAGCGCCAGGCAGGAGATCGAGCCCGGCACCGCGTCATGCTTCGGCCCCTTCCACGATGCCGCGACGGCCGAACGCGCCTGGCGCGCCGAGATGCGCCGCAGGGTGGACACGGCGCAGCACCGGCTGTCCGTGCTGGAGGTGCCGCGGCCGGGCGGCGAATCAGCCGGCTGAGGCCTTCAGCACTTCGCCCGCGAGGTAGAGGCTGCCGCAGATGAGCACCCGTCCGGGCGGACCTTCGCGCCCGATGCGTGCCAGCGCTTGCGTCACGGTCGGCCCCGGGCGCGCGACACCACCGCTCGCCGTGACGATGTCCTCGACCGGCATGGCGAGGTGCTGCCCGGGTTCTGCGACCGCGGTCAGCGTCGTGGCAAAGGGGATGAGCGGGCGGAGGAAATCCACGCTCGCC
The DNA here is from genome assembly GCF_016106015.1 of Neoroseomonas rubea. Lineage (GTDB taxonomy): Bacteria > Pseudomonadota > Alphaproteobacteria > Acetobacterales > Acetobacteraceae > Neoroseomonas > Neoroseomonas rubea. The sequence goes on along the minus strand of NZ_JACADQ010000148.1, from coordinate 7,684 downwards.
TTGCCCTTCTTCATGCCGACGACCAGGTGCAGCGGCCGGTCCGCCCAGGCCGGAAGGTGCGCCGCCAGCGCCACGCCCGCCCCCGCATTGTGCCCGCCATCGAGCCAGAGCTCGAAGCCCGGCGGCAGCGCATCGGCCACCGGGCCCGACAGGCGCTGCAGCCGCGCCGGCCATTCGGCGGCGGCGACGCCGCGGGCGATGGCGTCCTCCGTCAGCCAGGCGGGGTTCCAGGCGCGCAGCGCGGCGATGGCGATCCCGGCATTTTCCACCTGGTGCGGGCCCGGCAGGCCGGGCGGCGGCAGGTCTACCGCGCCGCGGGCATCGGTGAAGCGCAGGCCGCCCGGCACAGGCTCGCAGCGCCAGTCCCGCTCGCGCACGAGCAGCTTCGCGCCCTGCTCCGCCGCGACGCGCGCGAGCATCCCTGCCGCCTCGGGGTCATGTGCGCCAGTCGCGCAGGGGATGCCGGGCTTCATGATGCCGGCCTTCTCGAAGGCGATGGCGCCGAGCGTGTCACCGAGGAAATCCATGTGGTCCATGGACAGGCTCGTGATCGCCGTCGCCGCCGGACGGTCCACCACGTTGGTCGCGTCGAGCCGCCCGCCGAGCCCGACTTCCAGCACCAGCATCTCCGCCGGCACCCGGCTGAACAGCAGCAGCGCGGCGGCGGTCGTGATCTCGAAGACGGTGATCGGCTCGCCGGCGTTCGCGGCTTCCGCTTCCTCGAGCGCCGCGGTCAGCATGGCGTCGGAGACGAGCGTTCCCGCCAGGCGCACGCGCTCATGGAACCGTACCAGATGCGGCGACGTGTAGACATGGACGCGCTGCCCCGCCGCTTCCCCGATCGCGCGCAGGAAGGCGCAGGTCGAGCCCTTGCCGTTCGTGCCCGCGACATGGACCACCGGCGGCAGGCGGCGCTCGGGGTGGCCGAGTGCCGCGAGCGCGCGATGCATCCGCCCGAGGCTGAGGTCGATCAGCTTCGGATGGAGCGCGTGCAGGCGCTCGACGATCGCCTCGGCGCGGGACACGCGCGTCAGGCCTTGGCCGGGGTCGCTTCGGCCTCTTGGGGCAGGTCGTCCGCCGCCTCGGGCGGCGGCACTTCGGCCGGCGCCTCGACCAGCGGGGTGCGCAACAGCCCGATCAGCCGCGCGAGCGTCGCGCGCATCTCGCCCCGCTTCACCACCATGTCGAGGATGCCGTGCTCGAGCAGGTATTCCGCGCGCTGGAAGCCCTCGGGCAGCTTCTCCCGCACCGTCTGCTCGATCACCCGCGCGCCGGCGAAGCCGATCAGTGCGTTGGGCTCGGCGATGTGGATGTCGCCCAGCATGGCGAAGGACGCTGTCACGCCGCCCGTCGTCGGGTCGCACATCACCACGATGAAGGGCAGCCCGGCTTCCTTGACGAGCCGCGTCGCGATGACGGTGCGCGGCATCTGCATCAGCGAGACCGCGCCTTCCTGCATGCGCGCCCCGCCCGAGGCGGTGAAGACGATCAGCGGCGCATCCTGGAGCACGGCAAGCTTCGCGGCCGTGACGATCGCCTCCCCCACCCCCGCGCCCATCGACCCACCCATGAAGGCGAATTCGAAGGCGGCGACGACGGCGCGTTGCCCGTCGATCGTGCCATGCGCGACAGCCACCGCGTCATCCATCGCGGACTTGGCCTGCGCTTCCTTCAGCCGGTCGGTGTAGCGGCGCTGGTCGCGGAAGCGCAGCGGGTCGGCCGGCGCGCGGGGCAACTCGATGCGGGAGAAACCGGAATCGAGCGTGCATTCCAGCCGGCGCACGGCCGAGATGCGCATGTGGTGGCCGCAATGCGGGCAGACGTGCAGCGCCGTCTCGAGGTCCCGGCGGAAGATCATCTGCTCGCAGGCGGGGCATTTGTGCCAGAGGTTCTCCGGCACGTCCCGCTTGAACAGGCCTGAGATCTTCGGCAGGGCCCAGTCGGAAATCCAGTTCATGAACGGCACTCGCCCCCGATGGCCGGCGGGCGCGAGGCACCCACGGCGGCGCCGGACCACCGGCGCGGCGCGTTATATGGGGTGACGGGCCCCGGGGCCAGCCGCCCGGCATGGCTGGACGAAGGATCGGCCTGTGCCCATGTTTCGGGATAGCCGATAGGCCCAATCAATCGTTGCGTCACCGATGAACCTCCGCGACCTTCGCTACATGCTCGCCTTGGCCGAGCACCGCCATTTCGGCCGCGCCGCGGAGGCCTGCCGCGTCTCCCAGCCGACGCTCTCGGTCCAGCTGCGCCGCCTGGAGGAGACGCTCGGCGTCGTGCTGTTCGAGCGCAGCAGCAAGCAGGTGGTCCCGACCCCGGTTTGCGAGATGCTGCTCGCCCATGCCCGGATCGCGGTGGCGGAGGTGGACGCGATGGCGGTCCTCGCGCGCGCCACCGCCGACCCGCTGCGCGGGCCGTTGCGCCTTGGCGTGATCCCGACCCTCGGCCCCTACCTGCTGCCGCTGGTCTTCGCCCCCCTGCGCGCGGCCTTGCCGCAGCTGGAGATCGAGCCTTGGGAGGACGTGACCGGCGCGCTGCTGGAGAGGCTGCGGGTGCATGAGTTGGATGCCGCACTGATTGCGACCGAGCCCGAAGGTGCCGACCTTGCGACCGAGCCGCTGTTCACCGAGCCTTTCCTCGCCGCCCTGCCGCCCGAGCACGCGCTGTGCGGCCGGGCGCGAGTGGCGGAGGAGGATCTTGCCCCGGACGTACTGGTGCTGGCCGACGGGCACTGCCTGCGCGACCAGGCGCTGGCTGCCTGCGGGCTTGCCGGCCCGCGGGGCGGATCGCTGCGCGCCTCCTCGCTCGCCACGCTGATCAACATGGTCGCAGCCGGCTACGGCACGACGCTGATCCCGGGACTCGCAGCGGGCGCGGCGCAGGATGCGGGCATCACGCTGCTGCCGCTGAAGCGGCGGGCGACACGCACGGTGCGCATCGCCTGGCGCGCCGCCTTCCCGCGCCGCGCGGCGGTGGAGGCGGTGGCGAAGGTAATCGCGGAACGGCTGCGCGGGTTTTCCGCCGCGGCGGGGTGACGGCGGCGGCCGCGCGTCCAGGCCACCACCTCCGTCCGAGAGGACGGGCGGCGGCCTATGCCGCCTTGCGCACCCCGTGCACCGCTTCCGCCAGCGCGCGCACCTGGTCCAGCACCTTGCGCACCGTGTCGGGCTTCGCGTGGCCTTGCTCGTCCAGGCTGGCGGCGAGCGTATCGACAAGCGCGGTGCCGACCACCGCGCCATCGGCCAGCCGCGCCGCTTCGGCCGCCTGTTCCGGCGTGCGGATGCCGAAGCCGATGCAGATCGGCAGGTCGGTGTGCGGGCGCAGCCGCGGAACGGCGGCGGCGAGGTCGGCCGTGCTCGCGCTGCGCGTGCCGGTGATGCCGGTGATCGAGACGTAGTAGACGAAGCCCGAGGTCGCCGCGAGCACGCGCGGCAGGCGCGCATCGTCCGTCGTCGGCGCGACCAGGCGGATCAGGTCGAGGCCGTTCGCCTTGGCCTGCGGCTCCACCTCGTCCGCTTCCTCGGGCGGCACGTCCACGATGATGAGGCCATCGACGCCCGACGCCGCCGCATCGGTGCAGAAGCGATCCACGCCGTAGGACAGGACGGGGTTGTAGTAGCCCATCAGCACAATCGGCGTCGCCGAATCCTCCTTGCGGAAGTCGCGCACCATGGCGAGCACGCCGGCGAGCGTGGCACCCGACTTCAGCGCGCGCAGCCCGCCCTTCTGGATCGAGGGACCGTCTGCCATCGGGTCGGTGAAGGGCACGCCGATCTCGATAACGTCGGCACCCGCGCCAGGCAGGCCGTGCAGGATCGCCATGGAGGTCGCCGGGTCGGGGTCGTAGCCTTCGAGGAAGGTGACGAGCGCGCCGCGCCCCTGTTCCTTCAGCGCGGCGAAGCGCGTGGCGATGCGGCTCACAGCTTCACCCCCAGGTGTCGGGCGACGGTGAAGATGTCCTTGTCGCCGCGGCCGCACATGTTCATCACGATGATCTTGTCCGCCGGCATCGCCGGCGCCTGATGCAGCACATAGGCCAGCGCATGGGCGGGCTCGAGCGCCGGGATGATGCCTTCCAGCCGCGAGCAGAGCTGGAAGGCGGACAGCGCCTCGTCATCGGTCGCATGCACGTAGTTCACGCGGCCCAATTCGTGCAGCCAGGAATGCTCCGGCCCGACGCCCGGATAGTCGAGGCCGGCGCTGATCGAATGCGCTTCCAGGATCTGGCCGAACTCGTCCTGCAACAGGTAGGTGCGGTTGCCGTGCAGCACGCCGGGACGCCCCTTGGTGAGCGAGGCGGCGTGCTCATGCGTCTCCACGCCCTTGCCCGCGGCCTCGACGCCGTACATCGCGACCGATTCGTCGTCGAGGAACGGATAGAACAGCCCCATGGCGTTCGATCCGCCGCCGATCGCGGCGACCAGCGCATCCGGCAGGCGGCCCTCGGCGGCCATCATCTGCTCGCGCGTCTCCTCCCCGATCACGGACTGGAAGTCGCGCACCATGGCCGGATAGGGGTGCGGGCCCGCCACCGTGCCGATGCAGTAGTAGGTGTCGTGCACATGCGCGACCCAGTGGCGCAGCGCTTCGTTCATCGCGTCCTTGAGCGTCGCGGCGCCGGAGGTCACCGGCACCACCTCCGCGCCCAGCAGCTTCATGCGGAAGACATTGGGCTGCTGGCGCTCCACGTCCGTAGCACCCATGAAGACGGTGCAGGGCAGGTCGAACAGCGCGCAGGCCGTCGCCGTGGCGACGCCGTGCTGGCCGGCGCCCGTCTCGGCGATGATGCGCGTCTTGCCCATCTTCTTGGCCAGCAGGATCTGGCCGAGCACAGCGTTGATCTTGTGCGCGCCGGTGTGGTTCAGCTCGTCGCGCTTGAAATAGACCTTCGCACCCATCCCCGGCGCCGCCTTGGCGCGCAGATGCGTCGTCAGCCGGTCGGCGTACCAGAGCGGGCTCGGCCGGCCGACGTAATGCGTCAGCAGGCGGCGCCATTCCGCCTGGAAGGCCGTGTCCTTCTTCGCTGCCTCATAGGCCTGCTCGACCTCGAGGATCAGCGGCATCAGCGTCTCGGCGACGAAGCGCCCGCCGAACTGGCCGAAGCGGCCGCGGGCATCGGGGCCCTGGCGGAAGGAATTGGGCAGGGGCTTGTTCAAGGGGCTCTCTCGGACGTCCGGGAAAGCCGGGGGTTTAGCGGATCGCCCCTGGCTCGGCCATAGGCCGGCGCGTCATGCGGTCGCATGAGGGTGGACCCTCCTGCGATCGGCCTGGGGCCGTCGATCGGGCGCGCGGCCGTTCCGCCAGCGCGGCGGACGGCGCGAACGAGGAAACTGCCGCGCCGTCGATCAGCGCACCCGCGCGTTGATCACGTGCTGCTGCATGTGGCCCGCCACTTCCCCGACCGCGCGGCCGCGATGCGCGACATCGCCCTGCGTTTCCGTGCCGACGCTGCGGCAGGCTTCGCGGCTGCGCAGATAGGCGGCGATCGTCTGCTCATTCGCTCCGATCCGGAACAGGGAGGCACCGGCGACGCCCGAGGTCCGCTCGCGCCACAGCCCGTCCCCGCCCTGCTGCCAGACGCAGCGGGTGATGTTCTCCCCCTGCGCGTCGGGGCGCACCGGGCCGGGGGGATCGTCGAAGCCGTGCCGGGCGTTCTGGATCGTGCTGACCGTGACATCCCCGCTCGCGGCGCGGAGGTAGGAGGCGAGGTCGTCGCAGGATGCCTTGCCCGTGCGGTTGTCGCGGTCGCCCACGATGATGCGGATCGGGCGGCGCCCGGTGTCGCGGTTCCCGACGCGATAGGCGCATTCCGGCGCCACCGCCGCGAAGGCCAGGAAGCGCGCTGCATTCGCCCCCCGCCCCTGCTGCGCCCAGAGATGCGCCGCGAGCAGCGCCCCGCCGCCGCCGCCTTCCCCGAAGCCCACCAGGCCGGCGCGGCGGCGGTCGATGCGCGGATGTTCCGCCGCGCGGTCGAGCGCGCCATAGGCATCCGCCGCGAAATCCACCGCCGTGATCCAGGCGCGCTCGGTCGCCGGGCGCGAGGTGTCGATGCTGCGCGGCCCGTAATGGTCCAGCACCAGCACCGCCGCCCCCGCGCCCTTCAGCGCATCGACATAGGCCTGCAGATGCGCGTCGCGCTTGCCCCGCACGTCGTGGGAGAGGACGATCAGCGGCACCCGCTCCGTCCCCGGCGGCAGGTGCAGCTCGGCGACCATGGGCTGGTTGCCGGCGCCGACATAGTTGAAGGGATCGGGCCGCGGCCCGCCGCCGCAGGCCGCGAGCAGCAGGAGCATCAGCAGCGGGGCGAGGCGCGTCATCCGGTGGTTCCTCCCTGGGCGTGCCACGCTGCGGCGCGGGCGGGGGCCTCGTCAACCGGCGCGCGAGACAGCCTTCGCAGCGGCGACGAAGTCGCGCACCAGCCGGGCATCCTTGATGCCGCGCGCCCGTTCGACGCCGGAGGAGACATCGACTCCCGGCGCGCCCGCGATGCGGATCGCCTCCGCCACATTGCCCGGCGTCAGCCCGCCGGCGAGCAGCCAGGGCCGCGGTACCGCCCGGCCGGCCATCAGCCGCCATTCGAAGGGCTGCGCGTTGCCGCCCGGCAGCGGCCCGCCGGGCGGCGGGCGCGCATCGAACAGAAAGCGGTCGACCACCGGGGCGAAATCGGCGACGGGGGCGAAATCCGCCTCCTCCGCGACGCCGATCGCCTTCATCACCGGCAGGCCGAAGCGGGCGCGGATGGCCGCCGCGCGGGCCGGCGTCTCCTCTCCATGCAGCTGAATCAGGCCGAGCGGGACGGCGGCGAGCACGGCTTCGATCTCCCCATCCGTCGCATCGACGAACAGGCCGACGCGGACCGGCCCGCCCGGGCGCAGCGCGGACAGCACCCCGGCCTGCGCCGGCGTGACCGCACGCGGGGAGGGCGGGAAGAAGACGAAGCCGATGAAGTCCGCCCCCGCATCGGCGGCGGCGTCGAGCCCTTCGGCATCGCGGATGCCGCAGATCTTCACCTCGACAGTCATCGGTTCAGCCCGGCAGGGTCGCGGCAATGGACGCCGCCGCAGCCGCAGGGTCCGCCGCGCCGGTGATCGGCCGGCCCACCACGATCCAGTCGGCACCTGCGGCGACCGCCTCGGCCGGTGTCGCGGTGCGCGCCTGGTCGCCTGCGGCGCTGCCCGCCGGACGGACGCCGGGGACCACCAGAGCGGGGCCGGGGCCGAGTTCGGAGCGCAGCAGCGCGGCTTCCTGCGGGCTGCACACCAGGCCATCCGCCCCAGCCGTGACCGCCATGCGGGCCAGTCTCAGCACCTGGGCGGCGGGGCTGTCGGCCACGCCGGTCGCGGCGAGTGCGGCCGCGTCCATGCTGGTCAGCACCGTGACGGCGAGCAGCAGAGGGCGGTCCGCGCCGGCGCGCTCGGCGGCGTCCCGCGCCGCGGCGACCATGGCCGGCCCGCCGCCGGCATGGAGTGTGACCATGGCGGGGCGCAGCGGCAGCAGCGACCGCAGAGCGCCCGCGACCGTGTTCGGAATGTCGTGCAGCTTCACGTCGAGGAAGACCGGCGCGTGCCGGGCGACCGCGGCGACCGCCGGCGCGCCCGCGGCGCAGAACAGTTCCAGCCCCACCTTGAGCACGCCGCAGCGCCCGGCGAGCGCGGCGGCCAGCGCCTCCGCCCGAGCCAAGTCG
>NZ_JACADQ010000147.1 GCF_016106015.1 Neoroseomonas rubea | reverse complement strand
AGCCCGCCCGGCCCATCAGGGCCGCAAAGGGCCGCGCCAGGGCCGCCCGCCGCCATCGGCGCCGGGGCGCGCTGCGCCGGGCCAGCGCAGGGCCGCCCGATGGCCCAGCAGGGGCCGGCATAGCCGCGCACGGCCTTCCCCTGGAGCGCCAGCCATGACGCGGCGCTTTGACCCGGATCGTGCCGAACGAATGCGCGCGGAGATGGACGAGATCCTCGTCGGCCTTCGCGCCCGGATCGTCGATCTCGCGATCTGCTTCTACGGCCAGCCGATCCGCAAGAGCGCGTGGACCATGCGATTCCGCAGTCGCGACGCGAAGGGCGACGGCAAGCGCACCCAGGTCGTGGTCAACATCGCTGGCGGCAAGGCGGGGTTCTGGAAGGACTTCAGCACCGACCAGCACGGCAGCCCGCTCAAGATGATCGAGTGCAACACGGGCTTGGCCGGCGCGCCGCTGATCGGCTGGGCGCGCGACTGGCTCGGCATGCCGACGCCCGACTGGTCGCGTCAGGAATCGCCCGAAGAAGCCCAGGCCCGCCGGGCGAAGGCGGAAGCCGCCGCCCACGCGGAAGCGGCCCGCCGCGCCAAGGCCGAAGCCGACGCCCAGGCCGACGAAGCCCGCCGGATCAGGGCCGCCCGCGCACTATGGGCCGCCGCGCGGCCCATCGGCGGCACGCTGGCCGAACGCTACCTGTCCGAGACCAGGGCCATCGGCACGCCGGCCGCCCCATGGCCCGATGCCGTCCGCTTCCTGCCGCGCGGCCCGGCCCTGATCGTCGCCGCCACCGATGACCAGGGCGAAGTGCGCGCGGTCCAGGCGATCACGATCGGCCCCGACGCCAGGAAGCAGGAGCGCGACGGCCGGGCAAAGACCACCACCGGCGTCCAGGCCGACGCCGCTGTCCGACTACCAGGCGTCGACGCCGCCGATCAGTGGATCATCGTCGCCGAAGGCCCCGAGACGGCGCTGACCGCCTGGGCCGCATCCGGGCGGGCCACGATCGCGCTCCTGGGCCAGATCACGCCCAACCGGGTCCCGTGGCTGCTGCGCCAGGGCCGGCGCTTCCTGATCCTGCGCGAAGACCATGCCGACGATCGGCCGGTGTCGAAGAACGCGGTGGCGGCGATCGCCGCGCTGCGCGCTGCCGGGGCGGAAGCCCGCGAGGCGTGGCCCTGGGCAGAGCGCGGCGACAGCGGCGCCGACCTGAATGACGTTGCCCAGTGGGAGGGGATGGATGCCGTCCGCGCGGTCATCCACGCCGCGCTCGGGAACCTGGGCCACCCGCTGCTGCCGATCGACGCGGCGCGCGAGGCCACCAGGGCGGCCGTGACGGGCTTCGTGATGGCGGCCGACCCCATCGACCCCGAAGGCATGCCCGACGCCCTGCTGCTGCGCGTGAGCGGCGGCGTGGGCAAGACGGCGGCGGCGATCGAGGCGTCGGCGAAGCGGCTGGCCGCATGGCGCCGCGCCGGCATCACCCGGTCGGTGGTCATCGCCGTGCCCACGCATCGTCTGACCGCGCAGATCGTCCGCGACTTCAACCGGACGCCCGAAGCCCGGGCCGCGCGCCTGATCGCGCGCGTCTGGCGGGGCAGGGAGAACGAGAACCCCGACGATCCGAAGACGAAGATGTGCGAGAACCCGCGCGCCGTCGCAGCCGCGCGCGCCATCGGCGCGAATGTCCAGGCCGCCGCCTGCGGCAAGGCCGAAGACCCGCCCGCCGCCCGCTGCCCCTTCTTCGACGGTTGCGCCTACCAGCGCCAGCGCCAGGGCAGCGCCGACCTATGGGTCGTCCCGCACAACATGCTGTTCGACGGGGACGCCAAGGCGTTCGGCACGCCGGGGCTGGTCATCGTGGACGAGCAGGTCTGGTCGGTGGGCTTGCGCGGGCTGGGCGAGAAGGGCGAGCGCCTGACCATCGAGCGCGTCGGCACATTCGATCCCGTGCCCGGCGATCCGCACGCCGGCGATCGCCTCATGTCGCTGCGGGGCCGGCTGGCCGCCGCCCTGCGCGCAGCGCCTGCCGGGCCGCTGCGGGCCGCCGATCTGGAAGCCGAAAGGCTGACGGCCGCGATGGCGCGCGAGGCACGCGCGCTCGAGAACCGGCGATTGCCGAAGGCCGATGACCTGAGGCCCGGCATGCCGGCCGACGAGCGCAACGCGCTGGTCGAGCGGCTTGGCCCTTCCGTCGCCGATACCCGGCGGCTGGCGACCCTATGGCGTGCGGTCGAGGCGCTGCTGGAACGCGCGGAAGCCGGCGAGGCGGATGCGGCGTCGGGCTGGGCGACCATCGTGGGGAACGAGGTCGCGCTGCGCTGGCGCAGGAACATCCTCAAGCCCTTCCGCGTGCGGACCCTGCTGATCGACGCCCAGGGCGAGGCCGATCTTGTGCGGCCCTACTGGCCCGCGCTGCGCACCGCCCCCGCGATCGAAGCCGACGCCCCGCATGAGCGGCGCTTCCACGCGCCCGATCGCGCGCTGACGGCCGGCGACTTCGGCGATGAGAAGCAGGCGGCCGGCGAGGCGGCAGCCCCGAACCGAAACCCACGCCCACTGACGGAGGCTGCGATGAAATCGAAGGACGCCGCGCGCCGCGATCCCGCGAAGATGGCGGAGCGGAAATCGTCGAAACTGCGCGATCTGCGCGCCGGCATCCTGGCGCTCGCCCGGCTCTACGATCCCGGCGCCGTGCTGGTCGTGATGCAGCAGCGCGTCGAGAAGGCGATGCGAGAACTCGGCCCGTTGCCGGCCAACGTGCAGATCGCCCATCACAACGACATCAACGGGCGCAATGACTGGGAAGGGGTCGTCGCGGTCTGCGTGATCGGCCGCACGATGCCCCCGCCGGCCATTCTGGAGGCTCAAGCGGCGGCGTTGACCGGCCGGCCCCCTTCGGCGACGCGGCCGACCGGCGACTATCACGCCAGGGACACGGCGCCGATCCGCTTCCGCGACGGGCGCGTGAGCGAGATCCTCACGGAGCGGCATCCCGACCCCTTGGTCGAGAAGATGCGCGCGCAGGCCGCCGAGTGGCATCTGGTGCAGATCGGATGGCGGGCGCGCGGCGCGAACCGCACGGCGGCTGACCCCGTCGATGTGTTCTGGTTCACCAAGGTCGCGCTGCCGACGCTGATCGACGAGATCACCACGTCGCGCCTGATCACCCATCCTGGCCCTGTCGACCTGATGCTGGCCGAAGGCGGCATCGCTTTGCTGACCCCGGCGCACGCCTCCATGGCGTTCTCGGAAATCTGGCCCACGCCGAAGTCAGCGGAGGACGCGATGCGCCGGCATCAGCCGGTCCAGGCCCCACCCGCGCGTGACGCGAATTCATCGGGAATAATCGCGCCTGGGTTGATCGGGCCGGGACCGGCCTTCGCCGATCCTGATTCCAGTCTCCCGCATTCCCCTATGAAAGAAGTTACGCGCGCACATAGGGGATTGCGGGAGTCTGGATCGGGCTTAGGGCCGGAAAAGGCGTCGGCGGGCCAATCCACGCGCGCGCCCGGCACCCTGAAATTCGCCTACCAGTTGAGCGGCGCCCGGATGCGGGTCTGCCACGGCCTCGTCCTGATCGATCGCCAGCGGGAGTTGATCCCGTTCCTCGAAGCGCGGCTCGGCGCCCTGGCCCGGCTTTCCCTGGAAGGCCATGCCCTGGTCGGCCCCGACGCCCCGCCGCCCGGCGCCGAAGCCTTCACGGCCCTGGAAGCCCTGACCGATCGGCCCGCCGGCCTTCCCCCATCCGACGCTGACCGCGCCGCCGCCCTTCGCGCGCTGCGCGATGCGCTGGCCGCCGGCATGCGCGACGGCCTCATCGACTTCGACACGAAAGGAATGCTGCCGTGCTGATCCTAGGATTGCAGGACCCCTCGCGCGCGCCGCTGATCCTGCGCGGCTACCAAGCGGCGGCCCTGTCCGACCTGCTGCGCGATCTTCACGACCGGCCGACCGGCGCCCCGGTGGTCGTGCTGCCCACGGGCGCCGGCAAAAGCCTCGTCATCGCCGCGCTCGCCGCGAACTGGATCGCCAGCCGCCCGGCGTCGCGGATCGCGGTCATCGCCCCGACCCAGGAACTGGTCGAACAGGACGAGCAGGAGCTGCGTGCCCTATGGCCGAACGCCGACCTGGGCGTGGTCTGTTCCGGCCTGCGGCGGAAGGAATTCGGCCAGACGATCACGGTGACGACCGCCGGTTCGGCGCGGGGCAATCTGCATCGCCTGGGCATCATAGACCTGGTCGTCATCGACGAGGCGCATCGCGTCCCGACGAAGGCGAACGCGGAATACCAGCGCGTCCTGGCCGGCCTGCGGGAAGCGAACCCGGCCTTGCGGGTCGTGGGCATGACCGCGACGCCCTACAGGCTGGACCAGGGCCTGCTGACCGAAGGCAAGGACCGGCTGTTCGATCGGATCGCCCACGAGATCGAGGTCGCCGATCTGATCCGTCAGGGCTTCCTCGCGAAGCCCGTCAGCCGCATCGCCCGGCCCGAGATCGACACCAGCGAGGTGCGCACGCGGGCCGGCGAATTCGTCGCGGGCGAGTTGGAAGCCGCTGCCATGAAGGCCGGCGCGTCGGAGCCGATCGCCGACGCGATCGCCGCAGCGGCAGAAGGCGAGCCCAGGCGGAAGTCCGTCATGGTCTTCTGCTGCGGCGTCGCGCACGCCCAGATGATGGCCGACCTGCTGACCGCGCGCGGCATCGAGGCCGAGGCGCTGATCGGCGACATGCCGGGGTCCGAGCGCGCGCGCATCGTCGCGGCCTTCAAGGACGGAAGCCTGAGGTGCATCACATCGGTCATCATGGCGACCACAGGCTTCAATGCGGCTGCGGTCGATCTCGTCGCCCTGGCCCGGCCGACGCAAAGCCGAAGCCTCTACGTGCAGATGGTCGGGCGTGGCCTGCGGCTGGCCGAAGGCAAGACGGACTGCCTGATCGCCGACCATGCCGGGAACCTGCGTCGCTTCGGGCCGGTCGATCGGGCGACGCCGGCGACTGGCCCGGCCGGGAAGGTCTGCGCGGCGTGCGGGGCTGACAATGACCGCGTCGCGCCCGCCTGCTCGCATTGCGGGCATGCATTCCCGGCGCCGCCGCGCCCCGTGCCCGCCGCTGCGCCCGCGATCGTGCCCCTTCGCCCCCTGCCGGCGCCAGTCGCCGCGCCGCGCCTTCCTGCCGTGCCGGCCGGCGGCGGCGTCATCTGGATGGACCCGCACGCGGCGGGCAGGCCCGGCACATGGGTCCGCGTGGTCGGGGTCGAATACAGCCGGCACTTCAACCAGACGCGCGGCACGGAAAGCCTGCGCGCCTCCTACACGGTCGCTGGCGGGCCGGCGCGCTGGGTCAACGACTTCCGATCGATCGTCGGCTACATGCGGGTGCACACGGAGCAGTGGTGGGCGCGTCGCTGCGGGGAGGCGCTTCCTGATTCCGTCGCGGATGCGCTGGTCATCGCCGAGACCGACGGCTTTAAGGCGCCGTGCCGCCTGCTGGTCGACTTCAGCGGCAAATGGCCGAACGTGATCGGCGAGGAATTCGCGCCTGGGCCAGCGGCGGCGCTGCCCATGCCAGCGCCGCAGCCGAAGAACTGGCGCGATGCCGTCGCCCTTGCGGCGAACTTCCGCCCGCTCCTTCACGCCTATCTGCGCCATGACGTGCACCTGATCCACTTCGGCGACCGCCGCATCGTGATCCGGACCAAGCCGACCGCGCCGCCCGATATCGTCCAGCAACTTGCCGAATGCCTGCTGGCTCGATCAGGCATCCCGTGGGTCATCGAGACCGCCGATGACCTAGGCGAGCCGACGCTGGCGGAACAGGAGGGCAAGGCATGACCGATCCCGTGACCGCCATCACCCACGGGATGGCCGAGGCCGCCGCCCTGGACGAACTCACGAAGGCCGTCGCGCGCTGCCCGGCCGCGATCCGCGTCATCCGATCGGACGAGGCGATCAGCAGAATCGTGGCCGCCGCCGTCTTGGGCCAAGCCTCCGCGATCGACGCCCGGGCAAGGCTTGCCGCAGCGATCGCCGGCCACATGGTGCGCAAATGAAGCGAAGCCGCTCCGGTGGTCGGGATCGGCGGCCCATTAGCCCGACGCTCGATGCGGAATTGATCGAACAGGCGCGGGCGATCGGCGTGCTGGTCAGGCCGGACATGCGCGTCGGACTTCTGCGCCATCTCATCGCCGCCCGGCTGCGGGAGCGCGAACGCCGCGCGGCCGTCCTGGCCGCCGCACGAACCCAGGAAGGAGGATCTCAAAGTGACCCACGATGAAGCCCTGCGCGCCCGCGCATCGCTGATCGCGATGATGGAAGAACAGGCCGGCGGCGAACTGCCGACCTATGCGGCCCGCCTTGTCGATGAGGCTGTCGGCGCCGCATCCGTCGCGCGGGCGGCGATGACCCAGGCCATGGACGCGACCATGTCGGCGTTCGCTGGCGCGTCGCCGACGATCGATGCGGACTCGCTCGCGCTGATCGCCTCGTCATGGGTCCTGGCCGTGACCGACGCCCAGGCGAATGTAGGTGCCGCCGCCGCCCGCGTGCGACAGGCATCCGGCCCGCCGATCTGGACCGACCTTCCGCCAGCCGGACGGGCATGATCGGCGCCATGGGCATGTGCCGGCCGGGAATATGCCCGCCCGCATCGGCCGCGAATTGAAAGCGGCCCAGGCGCGCGGGGAATTGGCGCGGGCTGACGGCAGCACGCACCACCGCCCCAAGGAAGGGGTTCCCGCCGGGAATGCCTTCCGCGCCGCCACCCTGACCGACCTGGGCATGACGGGGACGCAGGCGATCGGCCGGCCCGAAGTGCCGGGCTGGAACTTCTGGCAAAATTCCCGCGCGGAATTATGCCGCCCGCGTGGCCCAGGCGATCGGCCGCGAATTGGAAGCGGCCCAGGCGCGCGGGGAACTGGCGACGCGGGAAGGGAACAACGGGGCTTCAATTCCCGGCGGGAATTCAAGCCCTAAGCCCACCCTGGCCGACCTGGGCATCACGGGGAAGCAGGCGACCGCGAAATGCCGCGCGGGAAATTCACGATCACGCGCCAGCACGCGCCGAAAGAAACCGTATGGCGACCTGATCGGCGCATCGGGCAACACGGGATCGCGGCAGCCCGCCGCCACTTTCAATTCAGGATGCGCCCGTATGCCCGCCCACGGCTTTTCGCCCCCGCCCGCTATCGCCGCCCCGCCCGCCCCCGCGACCCCCCATGATGGGGCTTCCCCCCCTGGCGGAATCGCCATGCCAGCGCGCGCCCGCATCCGCCGCTGATCGGCGCCCATCATCGCCATGAGCACCTACTTCCCCATCGGCCACGAATTCCGTCCGGCCAGCGATCCGATCGTCGAAGCCGATCCCGCGGCCGATGCCCAGCACATCGGCATCATCGGCCCATGCACCCACAGGACCGATACCGGCTCCTTCTACGCATTGAAGGCCGCCGGCCATCAGATCGTGCCATCCCGGGAAGCCGGCCCGACCATCGCGCGCTTCCTCATCGCATCAGGCGCGCACCCCAAGGCCGCGCTCCGCACGCAATGGCACGATGGCAGGCCCAGCATGGTCGGCACGATCGAGGCCTTCGCCCGCGTCACCGTCGATGATGGCGGCGCGCGCGGCACCGCGTTCAAGAAATGGCGCCCCCATCCCGCCCAGGCGCTGCCGCCCCTGCTGCGCGCATGGGCCATCGCGGAAGGCATCGCTGGCGAAGATCAGCCCGCCCTCGACGAAGGCGAAGATCAGGCCGGCGGCCCGCGCTGATGCGCCATGCCAGCGCGCCAGCCTTCCCAGCGCCGCCCAGGCCCGCCGCCGCCAGCGCCGCGCCCTGCGCCCCGGCCCGATCGCGCTACGCGGCGCTAAGAGCGTCCTCGACAGCCTCAGGATGCTTGTCGATCACCAGCAGAAGAACCCGGGCCGTCGCTTCCGGCTTGCGCCGCCCCTGCTCCCAATCACGCAGCGCCGCAGACGTGAACCCATACCGCAATGCAAACTGCATCTGCGTCAGCCCCGTCTTGGAGCGGATCGCCCGCACATCCACCGTCCCCGGCACATGCGCGACAAAGCCCTCCTTCGCTTCGCCCCTCGCATAAGCGCGGGCCTTCTTGACGCTGCGCAGAATACGATCACCGGCCTTTGACACGACCACGCACTCCCTTCCGATAGTCGGCGGCAAGGCCGGCAAGCTCATCGCGCAGCGCATTGCGCTCCGCTTGGCTCAAGTCGACCCGGTCGCCCTTGGCGAACACGTTCAGCAGGAAGACAGGCACGTCCGCGCCCGCAAAGTAGGTGATCACCCGGTAGCCTCCGCTCTTGCCTTTGCCCGCTGACGGGCGCGCAAAGCGAACCTTTCGAGCGCCTCCCGTGCCAACGATCATCTCGCCGGCATCGGGGTTCTTCGCGATGGTATCGACCACCGTCTTCCGCTCTGCCGCCGTCATCCCGGCATCATCGGCATCAGCCAGATAATCCGGTGTTTCAATGACAGCCTGCATGGCCGTGGTATGCGGCATTGCCGCATTCGAATTCAAGCGGATTGTGCGGCAATGCCGCAGCGCCCCATGCCGCGTGCATCGGCCCATCATGTCGCAGTCGGTCGAAGAAGAAGACGGCGGCGATCCCCGCGCCAGCACAGCGCGATAAGCCAAGGCGCAGCGCAGCCCCTGCCAGGGCCGCCCAGGGCAGCCGGCACCATGGCCGCGCCCATCGGCCCGGCCTGATCCGCGAAGGCGCCAGCGCCCGCCCAATGGGCCGCGCCAGGGCATGCGATGGGTGCGGGGCAGGCTTGAAGGCATGCAGCCGGGGGGGGGCGGGCACGCGCCCGGGCTTTCTCCGGGATATCGCGCGCCCCAGCCTGATTTTCATACCCGCGAAATTCGCCAATTTCCGGGGCTTCCGTGACGGAGGCTCCGTGCATCCTGTATCGTGCCGTCATGACCAAGCGCCCAGGCCGCCCGCCCAAGCCCACCGCCCTGCACAGGCTGCAAGGTTCCTACGAGCCTTCGCGCCATCGCCAACGCGAAGCCGCTGAGCCTCCACCGATCGGTGAACTGTCGCCCGTCCCGCCGGAACATCTGACGGAGGAAGCGCGTCGCATCTGGATCGCGGCCACGCCTTTCATGATGAAGGGGGTCGTCGGCGCCGGCGACGCGCATGTCGTCACGGCATTTTGCGAGGCCGCTGCGATGCATCGCCGGGCGGTGCGCGCCCAGGCGCTTCTGGACGCGAACAAGGAACTGCCTTTTCTCGCGAAGGGAAAGGACGGCCAGCCGACGCTGAGCCCCTACCTGAGACTGATCCGTCAGCAGGCCGACGCGATGGTCCGATATGCGTCGGAACTCGGACTGTCGCCTTCGGCGCGTGCCAGGATCGGCGCGCTCGCCTTCGCGCCAGATGCCGCGCCGCTGTCGCCCAGCGAAGACCCGTGGGGCTCCTTTCAGGTGATCAAGGGCGGCAAGCGATAGCCGCCCGCTGACGCTTGCCACGGGCGCGCGCGGGCCATAACGAAGCAGCCGGCGGGCCTTCGGGCGCCGCCGCAGCGCGAAGCCGCCGCCGGCTTCGCGCGGGGCGCGGCAAGGCGGTCAAGGCGTGGCCCGGCGCG
>NZ_JACADQ010000146.1 GCF_016106015.1 Neoroseomonas rubea | reverse complement strand
CAGCGCGCCCGCCGCCACCGCCGCCGCCGCCGTCGCGCCCGCGGCCTGCAGCACGCCCGGCAGATGCGCGCCGAGCGCCGCCGCGGAAAACCCCGCCGTCGCCAGCACGAAGGCGAGCAGCGCCATGTCGACCATGCGCGGCGGCTGGTCTTCGGAACCCGCGGTCCCCGAACCCGCCTTGGCGGGCGGCGGGGCGCGCGGGATCAGCAGGCGGTTCAGCGGCAGGCCGAGCACGACATGCAGCGCCGCCCAGCCGAGGCAGGCGCCGCGCCAGCCCCACTCCGCCTCCATCAGCGCCGAGGCTGGCCAGCCCACCGTGCTGGCGAAGCCCGCGATCAGCGTGATGCCGGTGATGCTGTTGCGCGCTTCCTTGCCGTAGAGCCCGGCGAGCGTGGCGAAGGCGGCGTCGTAGAGGCCCATCGCCATCGCGACCCCCATGATCGCCCACGCCAGGCAGAAGACCGGCAGGCCTGGCGAGAACGCCATCAGCGCCAGCCCCGCCGCGAAGACGAGGTTCGAGACCGCCAGCACGTCCCGCCCGCCGCGCTGGTCGATCGCGCGCCCCGCCGCGGGGCCGAGGAAGGCCGTCAGCAGCAGCGCGGCCGAGAAGACGCCGAAGATGGTGGCGCGGGAGACACCGAATTCCGCCGCGATCGGCGCGGCGAGAATGGCCGGGATGTAGTAGGAGGAAGCCCAGGAGAGGGTCTGCGTCGTGCCGAGGACGGCAACCGTCAGGGCGCGGCTGGGGGCGGCGGTCATCGGGCCCATCCTCCGCCCGCTGCCCGCCGCCGCCAAGGGTGGATCAGGTCAGGCGTGATCCGTGAGGTCGCGGCCGAGCGCGGCGCGATAGCGATCCGCCACGCGGGCCTTGACCTCCGGGTTGATGATGCGCGGCGGAAAGCGGCCGGCGGCGAAGGCGGAGAAGGCCTCGGCCGCGATGCGCGTGATCATCGCGCGGCTTTCATGCGTCACGCCCGCCGTGTGTTGCGTGCAGATGACAGCCGGGTGCGACAGCAGCGGGTGGTCCTTCGGCGGCGGCTCCTGTTCCCACACATCGAGCCCGGCGGCGGCGATGTGGCCCTTCTGCAAGGCGGCGAGCAACGCGCCCTCGTCATGGATCGACCCGCGGGCGGTCGTGACCAGCACCGATCCCGGCTTCATGGCGGCGAAGGAATCGGCCGCCATCATCGCCCGGCTTTCCGGCGTCAGCGGGCAATGCAGCGAGATGATGTCGCATTCCGCCAGCATGGCGCGCAGGTCGTCCATCTTCTCCGCCCCGCGATCGGCGACGGTCGCGGCGTCGACGTAGGGATCATAGGCCAGCACGCGGCAATGGAAGGCGGCGTTGAGGATGGCCGCGGTGCGCGTGCCGACATTGCCAATGCCGACGAGGCCGACCGTCTTGCCGTAGAGGTTGCGGCCCATGAATTCCTCGCGCCGCTGCGCCCGGCCCTCGCGCATCGCGGCGTGGCATTCGGGGAAGCGCTTCAGCAGCGCGAGCATCATGCCGACCGCGTGTTCCGCCACCGCTTCCGCATTGCCGCCGGCCTGGTTGACCAGCAGCACCCCGGCGCGCGTGCAGGCGCCGGGCTCGATCGTGTCGTAGCCGGCGCCCTGGGAGGCCGCCATCAGCAGGTTTGGCAGCCGCGCGAGCAGCGTGTCGTTCACATGGAAGGGCTTCGGCAACTCGTCGCGGGAGGCGCGGACATAGTAGCCCTGGCAGGTCGCAAGCACCTTGAGCGCCGCTTCCTCCCCCTCATCCAGCGTCAGGCGCACCACCTCGAGCGCCGGGTCCTTGGCCGCGGTGTCGAGGAAGGACTGGTGCGGCACCTTCACCAGGTAGCCGATGCGGAAGCGGGCGGGCGATGCGGACACTCTGGCGTTTCCCCTGCGATCTTTCGACCTGGGTAGCGCGGGACGCGCAAGGGCGCCAGACGGGGGCTCAGCGCCGCAGAGTCATCATATAGGCGACGAGGTCATCCATCTGTTCGCGGGACAGGCGGTAGTCCGGCATGTTCGCATGCGGCGATTGCAGGAAGACCCGCAGCGACATGGAGGTGGTGGAGGGCATGCGCATGATGGCCTGGAATTGCGGCGCCGTGTCGCTGACCGGGCCGGGGCCGCCGGGCGCGACCTGGTGGCAATTGGCGCACCAGGTGACGGCCAGGCGCTGGCCGGCGCGCGCATCGCCGGGTTCGGGCTGGGCGAAGGCCGGCGCCGCCGCGCCGAGGAGAAGCATCAGGGCCGCCGCGCCACGCATCCGTCTCTCCATCGCTTGTCGTCATGCTTCTGCCGGTACGACGCCATCGCCGCCATGACGTGGCGCAAGATTCCGTCGCGCCGCCGGCGGATCAGGCCAGATAGACCCCGCCATTGATGTGGTAGACTTGTCCTGTGATCCATTCCGCCCCGGGCGAGGCGAGGTAGACCATCAGCCCCGCGATCTCCTCCGGCCGTCCCATCCGGCCGAGCGGCAGGGCCTTCGCCATCTCCGCCAGTTCGGCATCGCTATTGCCGTAGCGCGGCTGCGCCGTGTCGGTCAGTCCGGGCGCGATCGCGTTCACCCGGATGCCGTGCGGCGCGAGCGCCAGCGCCATGGAGCGCGTGATGCCGATGACGCCCGTCTTGGTCGCCGAATAATGCACGCCGAGCACGGCGCCGCGGACGGAGGAGGAGGAGAGGTTCAGGATCACCCCCTTCGTGCCTGCCGCGACCATGTGCCGAGCGGCCGCCTGGGCGCAGAAGGCGCTGCCCTTGAGGTTGACGTCCAGGACGCGGTCCCACTGGGCTTCCGTCATCTCGAGGAAAGGCACGCGCGGGAAGATCCCGGCATTGTTCACCAGCACGTCGATGCGCCCGAGACCGGCGAACGCCTCATCGACAAGCGCGGCGCAGGATGCGGCGGTGCCGACATCGCCGCGCACCAGCACGGCGCGGCGGCCGGCGGCGCGGATGTCGGCGGCCACCGCCTCGGCCGCGGCTTCATCGTCCAGCCAGTTCACCGCCACGTCGCAACCCGCCGCGGCGAAGGCGCGCGCCGCGGCGGCGCCGATCCCCTGCTGCGCGCCCGTGACGAACACGGCCCTTGCGGTATCGGCCATCGCAACCCTCCTGCTTCGGGGCCATCCTCGCGGGGCTTGCCTGCCGGCGCAACGGGTGGCACGCACCGGGCCAGGGGAGAGAGAGACGCATGGACATCGCCGGGCTGTTCTCGCTGGAAGGCCGCCGCGCGCTGGTGACGGGTGCGTCGGGCGTGCTCGGCGCCCATTTCGCCCGCGTGCTGCACGGCGCGGGCGCGTCGGTCGCGCTGGCGGCGCGGCGGATGGAGGCGACGGCGGGGCTCGCGGCCGAACTCAGCCCGCGCGTGGTCGCCGTGCCGCTCGACGTGACGCAGCCCGAGACCATCGCCCCCTGCTTCGACGCGGCCGAAGCCGCACTGGGCGGACCCTGCGACATCCTGGTGAACAATGCCGGCATCGCGGTGACGAAACCTTTCCTCCAGCAGGGGATCGAGGATTGGGATTCGGTGCTGGACGTGAACCTGCGCGGCTGCTTCCTCGTCGGGCAGGAAGCGGCGCGGCGGCTGGCCGCGGCGAAGCAGCCGGGGGCGATCGTGAACATCGCCTCCGTGCTGGGGGAACGGATCATCCCGGGTGTGGCCGGCTACACCGCGGCAAAGGCCGCGCTGCTGCAGCTGACGCGGCAGATGGCGGTCGAGCTCGCGCGCTTCGGCATCCGCGTCAACGCGATCGCGCCCGGCTATGTCGCGACCGACATCAACCGCGAATTCTTCGCCTCCGAACCCGGCCAAGCCATGATCAAGCGCATCCCGCAGCGGCGCCTCGGCACGCCGGAGGAGCTGACGGGCCCGCTGCTGCTTCTCGCCTCCGCCGCCGGCGCGCACATGACGGGTGCGACGGTCACGGTCGATGGCGGGCATTCGATCAATCCGCTCTAGGGAACGCCACGCCATGGATTTCGTGCTGCCGCCGGAGATCGAGGAGTTTCGTCAGCGCATCCGCCGCTTCGTGGACGAACGGCTGATCCCGCTGGAAGCGGACCGCGCCAATTACGACGAGCATGAGAACATCGCGCCGAAGGTCCTGGCGGAGATGCGCGCGGCCGCAAAGGCGGAGGGGCTCTGGGCGTTGCAGATGCCGAAATCCGTCGGCGGGCAGGGCCTGCCGCGCATCGGCATGGCCGCCTGCTACGAGGAGATGAACCGCTCCATCTTCGGCCCCGTCGTGTTCAACAGCGCCGCGCCCGACGACGGCAACATGATGATCCTCGACCGCGTGCTGCCGGAGGCGATGAAGGCCGAATGGCTGATGCCGATCGTGCGCGGGGAGGTGCAGTCCGCCTTCGCCATGACCGAGCCCGATGGCTGCGGATCCGACCCCAACCTGACCTACACGCGGGCTGAGCGCGTCGGCAACGACCGCTGGCGCATCACGGGCCGCAAGTGGTTCATCACCGGCGCCGGCAACGCGAAGATCTTCATCATCATCGCCCGTACCTCGGACGATGAGCGCAAGGGCCTGTCCGCCTTCCTGTTCAAGTCCGACACGCCCGGCTGGCGCATCGTCCGCCGCATCCCGATCATGGGGCCGGAGGAACATGGCGGGCATTGCGAGCTGGAGTTCGACGGGCTGGAAGTGCCGGACAGCCAGCTGCTGATGAATGTCGGCGACGGGCTGAAGCTGACGCAGATGCGCCTGGGCGTCGCGCGGCTGACGCATTGCATGCGCTGGACGGGCCTCGCGCGCCGCTCGCTCGAGATCGCGATGGAGCGGATCAAGCAGCGCGATTCCTTCGGGCAGAAGCTGATCGACCGGGAAAGCGTGCAGGGCCTGGTCGGCCAGGCGGCGATGGAGATCGAGATCGGCCGTATGCTGACCATGCGCGCCGCCTGGGCGCTCGACCAGGGCTCCTTCGCCCGGAAGGAGGTCTCGATGGCCAAGATCGTGGTCGCCGACGCTCTGCAGAAATCCGTCGATACGGCGCTGCAGTTGCTCGGCGCGCGCGGCTATTCGAAGGACACGGTGATCGAATGGATCTACCGCTACGCCCGCCAGGCGCGGCTGGTGGACGGCGCGTCGGAGGTGCACCGCATGGTGCTCGCCAACCTGCTGCGCGCCGAGGGCGACGGCTTCTTCCGCTGGGGCCAGGCCGGGCATGGATGAGGCGCGGCGCGCCCGCCTGACCGACTGGCTGCGCGCCGCGACGGGCGACGCCACGCTCGCCATCGAGGGCATGGCGCTGCTTTCGGGTGGTGCGATCCAGCAGAACTGGGCGCTCGACGTCTCCGGCGGGCGCGCCTGGGTGCTGCGCACGGACAATGCGGCGACGCTCGCCGTCAGCCACGGCCGCGCCCAGGAATTTTCACTGTTACGCGCCGCGCACGAAGCCGGCGTGACGGTGCCGGAACCGCTGTTCCTGTGCGAGGACGCGACCGTCACCGGTGCGCCCTTCTTCGTCATGCGCCGCGTCGCGGGCACCGCCGCGGCGCATCGCGTGGTGCGCAGCGAGACGCTCGGCGGCGGGCGCGACGCTTGCGCGCGCGCGCTCGGGCGGGAACTCGCGCGCATCCACAGCATCCGTCCGCCGCGCGCGGACCTCGGCTTCCTCGGCGAGGCACCGTCCGACCCCTGCCGCGCCTTCGTTGCCGACCAGCGTGCCGCACTCGACCGCCAGCGCCATCCGCGCCCGGTTCTGGAATGGGGGCTGCGGCACCTCGAACGCACCGCGCCGCCGCCCATCGCCCCCGTCCTGGTCCACAACGACTTCCGCACCGGCAACATCATGCTGGACGAAGGTGGCGTGACCGCGGTGCTCGACTGGGAATTCTCCCTGTGGTCGGACCCGCATGCCGATCTCGGCTGGCTCTGCGCGAAATGCTGGCGCTTCGGCAACGACGCGCAGGAGGCCGGCGGCATCGGCCCGCGCGCGGCGCTGTATCAAGGCTACGGCCAGGTGGACGACGCCCGCGTGCGCTGGTGGGAACTCGCCGCGCATATCCGCTGGGCCTCGATCGCCGTCGACCAGGCGGAGCGTCACATCTCGGGCGTCGAGCGCAGCCTGGAACTCGCGCTGACCGGCCACATGGTCCCGGGCCTGGAATGGGAGATCCTGCGCATGGTGGAGGCCCGCGATGCTGCGTGAACCGCCCGAGGGCCCCGACCTGCTCGCCACGGCGCGCGAGGTGCTGCTGAATGACATCCTGCCCGCGGTGCCGCCGGAAAAGGCCTTCGCGGCACGCATGATCGCCAACGCCATGGCGATCGCCGGGCGCGAAGCCGCGCAGGACGGCGCCTGGCAGGAAGATGCCACCACGCGCATGGCCGCGCTGGCCAGCGACGCGCGCGCCTTCGCCGCCGCCATCCGCGCCGGCCGCTTCGACCCTGGCACGCCGGACCATGCGCAGGTCGCCGCGCTGCTGAACGACATGACGCGCGCGCGCTGCGCCGTCTCCGCGCCCCGCGCGCTCGGCAAGGGATGAGGGCGATGGACGACGACCTGCCGAAATCGGCCGCGAACCACGTCCCGCTCTCGCCCGTCTCCTTCCTCGCGCGCGCCGCGCGCATCTGGCCGGGGCGCACCGCCATCATCCATGGCGCGCGGCGCATGACCTACGCGCAGTACCTCGATCGCAGCCGGCGGCTCGCCTCCGCGCTGCGCGGCGCGGGCGTCGCGCCGGGGGACGTGGTGGCGGCGCTGCTGCCCAACGTCCCGGAGATGCTGGAAGCGCATATGGGCGTGCCCATGGCCCATGCCGTGCTGTGTCCGATCAACGCGCGGCTCGACGCGCCGACGGTGCGCTTCATCCTCGGCCATGCGGGGGCGAAGGTGCTGCTGCTAGACCGGGAATTCTCCGCACTCGCCGCCGCCGCGCTGGACGGCGTCGCCGTCCCGCCACGCATCGTCATCGTGGACGACCCGGAAGGCCCGGGCGGCGCCGAGATCGACGCGACGGCCTATGAGGACTTCATCGCCACCGGCGACCCGATGTTTCCCGTGGAACCGCCGGGCGACGAATGGGCGGCGATCTCGCTTTCCTACACCTCCGGCACCACGGGCGATCCGAAGGGCGTCGTGGTGCATCACCGCGGCGCCTACCTCAACGCCTGCGGAAATGCGCTCGCCTTCGCGCTCTCCCCGCGCAGCGTCTATCTCTGGACGCTGCCCATGTTTCACTGCAACGGCTGGACCTACACCTGGGCCGTCACCTTGCAGGGCGGGACGCATGTCTGCCTGCGCCGCGTCGACCCAGCGCGCATCTTCGCGCTGATCGCCGACCACGGCGTGACCCATCTGTGCGCCGCGCCGGTCGTGCTGACCATGCTGATCCACGCGCCGGCGGACCAGCGCCGCGCCTTCGCGCAGCGCGTCGGCATCGCGACCGGCGGCGCCGCGCCGCCATCCCCCGTGATCGCGGCGATGGAAGGCCTCGGTTTCGACGTGACGCATCTCTATGGCCTGACGGAGTGCTACGGGCCGTCGCTGCTCTGCGCCTGGCAGCCTGAGCTCGCCAACCTCGCCTTGCCGGACAAGGCCGCCTTCATGGCCCGCCAGGGCGTGCCGCTGCCCACGCTCGAAGACGCGGCGGTGCTGGACCAGGAAACCGGCGCGCGCGTGCCCGCCGACGGCGCGACGCTCGGAGAGATCGCGCTGCGCGGCAACACGGTGATGAAGGGCTACCTGCGCAACCCGCGTGCGAACGCGGCCGCCTTCGTCGATGGCTGGTTCCGGACCGGCGACCTCGGCGTGCTGCACCCGGACGGCTACATCGAGGTGAAGGACCGCGCCAAGGACATCGTCATCTCGGGCGGCGAGAACATCAGCAGCCTCGAGGTCGAGGAAGCGCTCTACCGCCACCCGGAGGTGATGGAAGCCGCCGTCGTCGCCCACCCCGACCCGAAATGGGGCGAGGTGCCGCACGCCTTCGTCACGCTCAAGCCTGGCGCGGCGACGAGCGCGGCCGACATCGTCGCGCATTGCCGCGCGCATCTCGCGCATTTCAAGGCGCCGCGGCACGTGACCTTCGGCCCGCTGCCGAAGACGGCGACGGGCAAGATCCAGAAGTTCGAGCTGCGGCGCGCGCTGCGGGAAGACTGACGCGCTACTTCCCCTGCGGCTGCGGCGCCGGCTGGGGTTTCGGCGCCGGCGGTCGCGGCGGCGTGGACGGGCCGGAGATCACGTCGAAATCGTATTCGGTGCGCTTCATGGCAGGCCTCTGTCTGGTCCTGCCGCCTCACCCTGTCGGTCCTGTCGGAAGCGGGGTGTCCCCCCGAAACGCGAAAGCCGCCAGGGCTTGGCGGCTTTCGGGGAGAATGGTCGCGAGACGTCCCTCAGGCCGCTGGTGGATACCAGCGGTACCAAAATCGAACGGTCGGGATGCGCAGCGCGTCCATGCGCGAACACTAGCGCCCGCGGCGCGCGGGACGCAAGCGCGCGATCAGTCCGCGCGATAGGCGAGCCGCAGCCCGCCCCAATGGCGTCCGCGCACGAGGATCGGCGCCGAGCAATCCTTCATCACGGCGACCTGCCCGCCGCCCATGTCGCGGCGATAGGCCTGCAGCAGGAAGGGCTTGCGGTTGCGCGCGGCGGCAAGCCCCGTGCGGTCGTCGAAGATGCGCCGGCTGCGGGCGTTGGCGGCGTTCCAGACCGGGTCGCCCGGGCGCTGGGGCTGGCCGAACTTCCGGTTGTGCGTCGGCAGGAAGCCGTTGCGGTCCACCGCCGCGCAGAACACGACGCGCGGATCGATGGCGAGCATCGGCTCCTGGATCGCGGGCAGCAGCCGGTCGGTCAGCGCAGTGAACCCGGTCTCCATCTGCCGCGGATCAGTGCCCGGGATGGGGCGATAGGCCTCGTCGAACAGCGCCGCCTCGGTGATCTCGCCAGCGGCGAGCGCAGCCTCGAACCCCGCGGCGATGCGCCGCGCGGCCTTCTGCGCGGCCTCGATGAAGGGCGTGTCCGGCGTGGCGACGCCGGTCGCGGCCAGGTCGTCCATCAGCGTCTCGGATAGGTTGCGCAGGCCCTCTGCACGCTCGGCCGCGGCATCCACCTCCCTGGACAGGTCGCGCAGGCGCCCGCCCTGCTCGGACAGCGCGACGCGCATGGTCTCGGCCTGCCGGCCGCATTCGCCGGCGGCCGCCGCGATCGGGTCCATCTCGGCGGTGATGCGCCCCACAGCGCCCGCCACGGCACCGAGGCTCTCGAGCGTCGCGGCCGCCGTCGTCGCGGCCTCCTCGGCCGCCTTCGCATTGCCTTCTGCGGCGCTGCGCAACTCCAGCGCGGTGTCGCGCAGGCCGCGCACGGCGCCATCGATCCGCCCGGTCGCATCGCGCGTCTGCGCGGCGAGGGCCTTCACCTCATTGGCGACGACGGCGAAGCCGCGCCCGGCATCCCCGGCCCGCGCCGCCTCGATCGTCGCATTGAGCGCGAGCAGGTTGGTCTGCCGCGCGATCGCCTCGATGGCGGTGGCGATGGCGCTGACCTCCGACAGGGCCGCATCGAGGTCGCGCAGGCGCCGCGCCGCGTCCCAGACGTCCTCCGCGACGCGCCGCGCGCGGTCCCCGGCCTGCGCGGCCGTCGCCCGCGCGC
>NZ_JACADQ010000145.1 GCF_016106015.1 Neoroseomonas rubea | reverse complement strand
CCCGCGGCGATCAGCGCGCCGGCCATCCCCCCGACCTCGGCGCGCAGCGCGGCGACCTCCCCCCGCAGCCGCTCGGCCTCCCGCCGCGCGGCGCCGGCGCGGGCGAAGCCGGCGATCCCGAAGATCCAGCCACCCAGGAACAAGCCCGCGACAAGGACGATGAGTTCGATCATGGCCGGAACGCTCGGCCGCCGGTCACGCCCGCGTCAAGGCGGCCGCGCTTGCGCCTGTGAAGCCTTTCGCCTAGACACCCCCCCGCGCCGGCACCCCTGGAGGCCGGCGCTTGTCGTTCCGGCAGCCTCGCGGGGCCCCGTTCGGCAGGCAACACCCGCAAGGAGCACAACGACCATGGTCCAGACCATTCGGATCGAGGCCGAGGCGCGCGAGCAGGCAGGTAAGGGGGCAGCCCGCGCAACCCGGCGTCAGGGGCTCGTCCCCGCTGTCATTTACGGCGCGAAGCAGGATGCGACGCTGCTCGCCCTCGACCCGCGCGTCGTGATGAAGGAACTGCACAAGGGCGGCTGGCAGTCGCACCTGTACGAAGTCGCGGTGAAGGGCGGCGGCGCCGAGCGCTGCCTGATGCGCGAGGTGCAGTTCCACCCCGTCACCGACCGCCCCATCCATGTGGACTTCCAGCGCCTGGCCCCGGGCGCGCGGATCCGCGTGAAGGTACCCGTCGCCTTCGTGAACGAGGACACCTCCCCGGGCCTCAAGGCCGGCGGCGTGCTGAACGTCGTCCGCCGCGAGATCGAGGTGATGGCGGACCCGGAGAACGTGCCGGAAGCCTTCCAGGTGGACCTGGGCGAGGCGGCGATCGGCGCCTCGCTCCGCTGGTCCGCGGTGAAGGACCAGTTCGGCACGAAGCCGGTCATCCAGGGCCGCGACTTCATGGTGGCCTCGGTCGCCGCGCCGACCGTCGTCGAGGAAGCGGCCCCGGCCGCGCCTGGCCCGGTCGAGGCGATCAAGCAGAAGGCGCCGGCCGGCGGTGCGGCCGCGGCGCCTGCGAAGAAGAAGAAGTAAGGGCGGGGGAGGAGAACCTCCCCCGAACCCCCTCCCTTTTCTATCGGTTGGGGACTGACCACGAAGGTCGGTTCCCAAACGCCAGGGAAGATTGAGGGGGGTACAGGGGGGAGAAGTTCCCTTCTCCCCCCCTGTCTTCCATGCCCGTGCGCGACGACACCCCGCTTCTCTGGGTCGGCCTCGGCAATCCGGGGGCGGAACACGCGCGCCAGCGGCACAATATCGGCTTCATGGCGCTCGACGAGATCGCGCGCCGGCATCGCTTTTCCCCCTGGCGCAAGCGCTTCAAGGGGGAGGTGGCGGAAGGCAGCATCGCCGGACGGCGCGTCTGGGCGCTGAAGCCACTCACCTACATGAACGCGAGCGGCGATTCCGTGCAGCAGGCCGCGGCGTTCCTGAAGATCCCGGTGGACGGCATCACCGCCTTCCATGACGAGCTCGACCTCGCGCCGGGCAAGGTGCGGGTGAAGAAGGGCGGCGGCGTCGCCGGCCACAACGGGCTGCGCGACATGCGCCGCGCCTTCGCGAACGCCGAGTTTTGGCGCGTGCGCCTGGGCATCGGGCATCCGGGGCACAAGGACGCGGTCACGGGCCATGTGCTGGGCAATTTCGCCAAGCAGGACCAGGCCTGGCTCGCCCGGCTGCTCGACGCGGTGGCCGACTGCGCGCCGATGCTGGCCGAAGGCAAGGCCGAGGACTTCATGACACGCGTCGCGCTGCTGACGCAGGAGGCGTGATGGAAGACGAGCACGGCATGGAGGGCGCCTTCACCGGCCCCGGCCCGCAGGACATCGCGAACGGCACCGCCATCCTCGCCTCCGCCCTGGTGCGGGAAGCGCAGGCCCTGGCCAGCGCGGCGGACGGCCTGCGCGGCACGCTCGACCTGTTCGTCATCGACGGCAACTCGCCGGAAGCCGAGGACCGGCGGATCATGCGCGAAGGCACGCGCGAAGCGGCCGCGCTCGCCGGCGCGCTGCTGGTCGCGGCGCGGCACCTGCTGCGCCGCACGGGGGATCCGGTCAGCGCGGCGCATGAGACGCTGGGGCGGCTGCCGCGCGGTTCGCTTTCGGCCGGGGAACTGGTCGGGCATCTGCGCGCCGCGGCGCTGGCGCCGGTGACCGATGACGGCGCGGCGCGGATCGCGGCGGCGATGATCGCCGAGACCTTCGCCGAGGAAATCACCGCCGCGTGGGAGAAGGCCATGGCCCTCCCCGCGGGCAAGGGGACGTGACATGGGATTCAATTGCGGCATCGTCGGCCTGCCGAATGTCGGCAAGTCCACCCTGTTCAACGCGCTGACTCAGACAGCCGCCGCGCAGGCGGCGAACTACCCCTTCTGCACCATCGAGCCGAATGTCGGCCGCGTGGCGGTGCCGGACCCGCGGCTCGAGACGCTGGCGCGCATCGGGAAAAGCCAGAAGATCGTGCCCACCAGCCTGGAATTCGTGGACATCGCCGGCCTGGTGCGCGGCGCGTCCAAGGGCGAGGGCCTGGGCAACCAGTTCCTGGCGAACATCCGGGAAGTGGACGCGATCGTCCACGTGCTGCGCTGCTTCGAGGATGGCGACATCACCCATGTCGAGGGCAGCATCGATCCGATCCGCGACGCGGAGACGGTCGAGACGGAGCTGATGCTCGCCGACCTCGACAGCCTGGAGAAGCGCGCGGTGGGCCTGGCCAAGCGCGCGCGCGGCGGGGACAAGGAAGCCACCGCGCAGATGGCGCTGATCGAACCCATCAAGGCCGCGCTGGAAGCCGGGCGCCCCGCGCGCACCGCCGTGCCGAAGGGCGAGGAAGCGGCCGCCGCGCGGCTGCAGCTGATGACGACCAAGCCCGTGCTGTATGTGGCGAATGTCGAGGAATCCTCGGCCGCGACCGGCAATTCCCAATCGGCCCGGGTGTTCGAGAAAGCGAAGGCCGAAGGCGCGCAGGCGGTGGTCGTCTCGGCGGCGATCGAGGCCGAAATCAGCCAGATGCCCGAGGCCGACCGGGCGGAATTCCTCGCCTCGCTCGGGCTCGAGGATAGCGGCCTCGACCGTATCATCCGCGCCGGCTACGCGCTGCTCGGCCTCGTCACCTACTTCACGGTGGGGCCGAAGGAAGCGCGCGCCTGGACGATCCTGAAGGGCATGAAGGCCCCGCAGGCCGCCGGCGTGATCCATGGTGACTTCGAGCGCGGCTTCATCGCGGCCGAGACCATCGCCTTCGACGACTATGTCGCCCTGAACGGCGAACAGGGGGCGAAGGAAGCGGGCAAGATGCGGGTGGAAGGCAAGGAGTACGTCGTGAAGGACGGCGACGTGCTGCTGTTCCGGTTCAACGTCTGACCGCGGCGAGCTAACGGCCGGGCAGCGCCGTCCGCGCCGCGCCGGAGACCGGGTCGGGCGGCGGCAGCGCCGTACCGCGCGGGCCCAGCCCCTCCCGTTCGCGGGCGGGATCGCCGCAGGCCGCCACGACAAGCGTCAGCAGCAGGACGGGCAGGAGGATTCGGGCGGAGACGCGGATCATGGTGGCAAGCGCTTATCACGCGCCCACGCGCTTAGCACCCGCCCACGGCTTAGCACGCGCCACGCCGCGCGCTAAACCGCCCCCGCGCGAGCCCGGAGAGACCGCCCATGCCCGACCCCATCACCCCCATGATCGGCTTCATCGGCGGATCGGGCGTCTATGACCTCGACGGGCTCGAGGACCGCGCCTGGGTCAAGGTCCGCACCCCCTGGGGCGATCCGTCGGACGAGATCCTGACCGGCACGCTTGGCGGCGTGCGCGTCGCCTTCCTGCCGCGGCACGGGCGGGGGCACCCGACGCCGCCCTCGGCGCTCAACTACCGCGCCAATATCGACGCCATGAAGCGCATCGGCTGCACCGAACTGATCTCACTCTCGGCCGTAGGCTCGCTTCGCGAGGAACTCCCGCCGGGCCATTTCGTCATCGTCGACCAGTTCATCGACCGCACCTTCGCGCGGGAGAAGTCGTTCTTCGGCACGGGCTGCGTCGCGCATGTCTCGGTCGCGCACCCGACCTGCCCGCGGCTGTCCGATGCGCTGGAAGCGGCGGCGCGGCAGATCGCCATCCCCTTCACCCGCGGCGGCACCTACCTGGTCATGGAAGGCCCGCAATTCAGCACGCGGGCGGAAAGCCTGCTGTACCGCCAATGGGGCTGCGACGTGATCGGCATGACGAACATGCCGGAGGCGAAGCTCGCCCGGGAGGCGGAGCTTTGCTACGCGAGCATGGCCATGGTCACCGACTTCGACTGCTGGCACCCCGACCATGACCACGTCACGGTCGAGCAGGTGGTCAAGGTGCTGTTCTCCAATGCCGACAAGGCGCGCGCGCTGGTGAAGGCGGTGGTGCCCGCGCTCGGCGCGCCGCGCGGCCCCTGCCCGGCCGGCTGCGACCGCGCGCTGGACCACGCGCTGATCACGGCCCCGGACCGGCGCGACCCGGACCTGCTGGCGAAGCTGGACGTGGTGGCCGGGCGCGTCCTCAACCCTGCCTGACGCGCGCGTTTACCGGGCGCCAACCGGGGCCGGGGCACTCTCCTCCCGATGCCCCGCCCCGACCTTGCCGCCACCGCCGCCGCGCTCGACCTGCTGCCGCGGGAAGTCGTGACCGGCACCGTCACCGGCCTCGGCGGCCTGGCCGTGACGTTGGAAGGCTTCGGCCCGCTTGCGGCCATCGGCGACCGGGTGCGGCTGGAACCGCCCGGCCGGACGCCGGTGCTGGCCGAGATCGCCGCCTTCCGCGAAGGGCGGGCGGAAGCCATCGCCATGGGCCCGCTCGCCGGGCTGACCGACGGGGCGCGCGCGGTGCTCGCGCCACGGCCGGCGCTGGCCGTCTCCGATGCCTGGCTCGGCCGGGTGCTGGACCCGATGGGGGCGCCGATGGACGGCCTGCCCCCGCCCGCCCCCGGTGCGAATCCGCGCGCCACCCATTCCCCCGCCCCGCCGGCCGGGCAGCGGGCGCGGCTCGGTCCGCGCATGGCGCTCGGCGTGCGCGCGCTCGACCTGTTCACCCCGGTGCGGCAGGGGCAGCGGCTGGGGCTGTTCGCGGCCTCCGGCGTCGGCAAGTCCACGCTGATGGCGATGCTGGCCGGCGGCGTGGAGGCCGACGTCATCGTCTTCGCCCTGGTGGGCGAGCGCGGGCGTGAGCTTCGAGAGTTCCTCGAGGACGATCTCGGCCCGGAGCGGCTGGCGAAATCCGTCGTCATCTGCGCCACGTCCGACACCGCCGCGCCGGTCCGGCGCGAAGCCGCCTATGCCGCCATGACGGTCGCCGAGCATTTCCGCGACCAGGGCCGCCAGGTGCTGCTGCTGATGGACAGCGTGACGCGCTTCGCGCTCGCGCTGCGGGAGATCGGCCTGGCGGTGCGGGAGCCGCCGGCGACGCGCGGCTATCCGCCCTCGGTCTTCACCGAACTGCCGCGCCTGCTGGAACGCGCGGGCCCGGGCGAGGAAGGCTGCGGCGGCGCGATCACCGCGCTGTTCACCGTGCTGGTCGAAGGCGACGACCATGACGAGCCGGTGGCCGACGCGGTGCGCGGCATCCTGGACGGGCATGTGGTGCTCGATCGGCGCATCGCGGAAGCCGGGCGCTATCCGCCGGTCGATGTGCTGCGCTCGCTCTCGCGCACCGCGCCGGGCGTGCTGGACCCGGCGGAACGGCCGCTGGTGGGCGCGGCACGGCGCATCCTGTCCACATGGAACGAGGTGCGCGATCTGGTGCGCCTCGGCGCCTATCGCGGCGGGCATGACCCGGTGGCGGACGAGGCGGTGCGCCTCGCCCCCGCTGTCGAGCAGGTGCTGATGCAGCCCAAGGGCGAGGCGAGCGATCCGGCCGAGGCCTTCGCGATGCTGGGCGCGGCACTCACCGAAGGCGGCTAGGCGCGCTTTCCGTCTCGCCGGGCGATTCCACTCGGCTTGAAAACGCTTCAGTCCGCGCGGATGTTGCCCACGCGGATCACCTCCCGCCAGCGCGTCAGTTCTTCCCGGATCAGAGCGGTGTAGCCTTCCGCGCCGAGCGTGCCGGGCCGCACGCCGATGGTCGAAAAACGTTCCTTCACCGGGTCGGAGGCGAGGGCGGCCGCGATCTCCCTCTCCCACCGCGCGGCGATCTCGGGCGGGATGCCGGCGGGGGCCGAGAACCCGAACCAGTTGGTCGAGATCGCGGCGGGGAAGCCCGCTTCCGCGAAGGTCGGCACCTCGGGCAAAGCGGGGGCGCGTTCGCGCTCGCTGACCGCGAGCGGGCGCATCCGGCCCGCGCGGATATTGCCCATCGCGGTCGGCAGGCTTTCCATCAGCGCGGGGATCTGCCCGCCCATCACGTCGGTCATCGCAGGGGCGGAGCCGCGATAGGGCACATGCGTGAACTCCACGCCGGCCGAGCGCGCGAGCAACTGCCCGACCAGGTGGTTCATCGTGCCGTTGCCGCCGGAGCCATAGGTGATCTCCCCCGGCCGCGCGCGCGCCAGCGCCACGAGTTCCGCCACGCTGTTCGCCGGCACGGCAGGGTTCACGACCAGCACCGAGGGGAAGGTGCCCACCAGGTGCAGATGCGTGAAGTCGCCGAGCGGATCGTAGGGAACGTTCGCATAGAGCACCGGCCCGATGCCGTGCGAGGCGGCGGAGGAGATCATCACCGTGTGCGTGTCGCCGCGCGCCTTGGCGACGATGTCGGCACCCAGCATCCCGCCCGCGCCGGGCCGGTTCTCCACCACGATCGGCTGGCCGAGCCTGGTGCCGAACCATTCCGCGAGCGTGCGCGACAGGATGTCGGCCGCGCCCGCGGGCGGGAAGTTGACGATCCAGCGGATCGGCCGCGCCGGCCAGGATTGCGCAAGCGACAGGCGCGGCGTGGCGAGAAGCGCGGCGGTGGCGAGCAGCGCGCGGCGCGCGAGGGTCCCGGTCATGGCGTTCTCCCGATCAGGGCTTGGAGGATGGCACGAAGGATGCAAAGCCTGCGCCATGAATGACGTGCCGGGAGAGCGAGACGGATGGATTTCGACCTGATCCTGCGCGAGGTGCGCCTGCCGGAAGCGAAGCCGGGCGAACCCGCCGTCGACATCGGCGTGGCCGGCGGGCGCATCGCCGCCATCGCGCCCGCGCTGCCGGGTGCTGCGCGGGAGGAAGCGCGCGGCGAAGGGCGGCTCGCCTGCGCCGGCTTCGTCGAGACGCATATCCATCTCGACAAATCCTGCATCCTCGCCCGCTGCGCCTGCGAGGCGCAGCGCCATCCGCACCGCGCGATGGAGCGCGTCTCCGACGTGAAGCATACCTTCACCGTCGAGGACGTGACCGCGCGCGCCGCCGGCACGCTGGAGAACTGCATCAGGCACGGGGCGACGCGCATGCGCACCCATGTCGAGGTCGACCCCAAGGTCGGGCTGCGCGGGATCGAGGGCGTGAAGGCGCTGATCGAGCGCTACCGCTGGGCGATCGACCTCGAGATTTGCGTCATGCCGCAGGAAGGGCTGACCAACAATCCGGGCACGGACGAGCTGATGGTCGCGGCGCTGAGGAGCGGGGCGACGGTGGTCGGCGCCGCGCCGAACTACGACAGCGACCGCGCCGCGCAAATTCGCCGGGTGTTCGAGATGGCGCGCGAGTTCGACGTCGACATCGACATGCATCTCGACAGCGGGATCACGGCCGACGACCTCGACACGCTGCTGGTCTGCGAGCTGACGGAGCGATACGGCTGGGGCGGGCGCGTCGCGGTCGGGCATGTCACGAAGCTCGCCGCGGCCGATCCGGCGCGACTGCAGCAGGCGGCGAAGCGCATGGCCGATGCCGGCGTGGCGCTGACGGTGCTGACGGCGACGGACCTCTATCTCGGCGGGCGGCACATGACGCGCGACGTGCCGCGCAACGTGGTCGATGCCAATGCGCTGGCCGAGCAGGGCGTGCTGTGTTCCGTCGCGTCCAACAACATCCTCAACCCCTTCACACCCTTCGGCGACGGGCAGCTGCTGCGCCAGGCGAACATGCAGGCGATCGTCACGCATCGCGGCAAGGACGAGGAGGTGCGCGCGATCTTCGACATGACGACGAAGGACGCGGCGCGGCTGATGCGGTTGGATGACTACGGCGTCGCAGTGGGCAACCCGGCCGACCTGGTGGTGCTGGACGCCGAGACGCCGGAGATGGCGCTGCGGACGGTCGCGCCGGTGCTGGCGGCCTTCAAGCGCGGGCGGCGGACGGTGACGCGGGAAAGGGCGCGGCTGCACGGGCCTTGATTTTGACCTCAAGCGCCGGCGCGGAGTCTTCGTTTGCCTCAATCGCCGGCGCGGCCGTTCGGCTGCTTGGCTTTCGCGCCGTGCGCTGGAGCGCCGGCGGCCACTGATGGTCTGGGCGCGGTCGCGCTTCGCGCTCCCGGATCGAGGCATGGCCTCGATCCGAAGGGGTCCGGTCTGCCTTCAGGCGCCGGCGCGGAGTCTCCGTTTGCCTCAATCGCCGGCGCGGCCATCCGGCCGCTTGGCTTGCGCGCCGTGCGCTGGAGCGCCGGGCGCGGCTGAAGGGCTGGGCGCGGTCGCGCCTTGCGCTCCCGGATCGCGGCCGCGCCGCGACCCGCTTTGCTCTCTCAGGACCCGCCCTCAGACGACCTTCTCGCCCGCTTCCATCCAGCGCCAGTACAGCTCCCGCGCCTGCGTCGCGAAGCGGCCGATCTGCATGTCGCGGCCGTTGTAGCGGGTGCAGGGCTGCACCTTGGCGTAGTTGCCGGTGGAAAAGATCTCGTCCGCCGTCTCGAGCTCGGCGGGCTTCACCGTGCGTTCCTCCACCGCCACGCCGTTCTCGCGGAACAGGGACAGCACGCGCTGGCGCGTGATGCCGTTGAGGAAGGTGTGGTTGATCGCCGGCGTCACCAGGCGGCCATCCTTGGCGAACCACAGATTGGCGGAAGCGAATTCCGCCACATGCCCCATCGCGTCGCACATCACCGCATTGTCCGCACCCTGCGTCGCGGCGAAGGCGGACGCCCGCGCGCCGTTCGGATAGAGGCAGGCGGCCTTGGCGTCGGTCGGCGCCATCTCCGGCGTCGGGCGGCGGAAGGGCGCCATCACGGCGGAGAAGCCGGCCCATTTCGGCAGCGGGCTGTCATAGATCGCCAGGATGAAGTCGGTGCTGTCCGGATCGGGCCGCGCCGCGCCCAGGCCCTTGCGGATGAAGAACATCGGCCGGACATAGAGCTCGGCCTCCGGCCCCATCCGGCGGATGCCCTCGCGGCAGAGCGACGCGATCTCCTCCGGCGTCTTGGTCGGCTTCATCAGCATCGCGCGGGCGGAGGCGACGGCGCGCGCCGCATGCCGGTCGAGGTCCGGCGCATGGCCGCGGATGGCGCGCGCCCCGTCGAAGATCACCGAACCGAGCCAGAAGGCGTGGTCCATCGGGCCGACCACCTTCGGTTCCTCGGTCGTCCAGCTGCCATCGTAGTAATAGACGCCGGCCATCTTTTTCCTCCGCAACCGTCGCGCGATGGTGTGCCATGGCGCCGCGGGGCCGAGAACCCCCGGCGCGGGAGGATCAGGCCATGTGACAGCACATGGACGGGCGGGAAACGCGCGACGCGGCGGCGCGGGCGGCGGAGATCGCGCAACGGCTGCCCGCCGTGGTCGCCGCCGCGATGCGCGCCCCTGCGCAGGCCGCGCGGCTCGCCGGCATCGATCCCGCCACGGTCACGGACCGCGCCGCGCTC
>NZ_JACADQ010000144.1 GCF_016106015.1 Neoroseomonas rubea | reverse complement strand
TTCTCGGCCCCGGCGCGCGGATCGGCTGGGACCCGAAGGCGGAACCCGGCCATCGCGTGCTCGGCGCGCTGCCGGCCGAGGGCGGCGGCTGGATTGTCTTCTCGGCGCCCTGGCTCGGCGCGGGCGGCGGGGCGCTGGACCATGGCGCGATCGCGTCGATGGTCGCGATGGCGCTCGGCATCGCGCTCGTCTCGATCCTGGTGGTGCGCTGGATCACCGGGCCGCTGCGGCGCCTGGCGAGTGCGGCGGACCGCATCGGCCGCGATCCGAGCCCGCGGCCCGTGCCCACCGAAGGGCCGGAGGAGGTGCGCCACGCCGCGGCGGCCTTCAACGCCATGCAGGACCGCATCGCGCGCCTGCTGGAGGACCGGACGGAGGCGCTCGCGGCGATGAGCCACGACCTGCGCACGCCGCTCTCCCGCCTGCAGCTGCGCGTGGGCTTCCTGCCCGAGGGCGAGGAGCGCGCCCGGCTCGAGGCCGACATCGCCGAGATGGAGGCGATGATCGCGCGCACCCTCGACTACATCCGCGAGGGGCGCGACGCCGAGCCGGTGCGGCCGGCCGATCTGGCGGCGATCCTGCAGACCCTCGCCTCGGACGCCGCCGATGCCGGGCACGACGTCGCCTACGAAGGCCCGGGGCGCGCCGTGCTGCCGCTGCGGCGCGTCGCGGCCAAGCGCGCGCTGTCGAACCTCGTCGACAACGCGCTGCGCCATGGCCGCCCCCCGGTGCGCCTGCGCATCCTCGAGGAAGGGCCGATGCTCGTCGTCGAGGTGTCCGATGCCGGCGAGGGGATCGCCGAGGCCGATCGCGCGCGGGCCGTCGCGCCCTTCGTACAGCTCGACCGGGCGCGCGGTGGCTCGGGGGTCGGGCTGGGGCTGGCGATCGCCCAGCGCTTCGCGCAGGGGAGCGACGGCGGACTCGAACTCGGCACATCGCGCGACGGCGGGCTGCTGGCGAGGCTTCTCCTGCCGCGGCGGGCGGCGTGAGGTGTGCGGGGGAGGAGAACCACCCCCGCGCTGCCTCCCTTCCTTGTCTCCTGGCGCCGACCTTCGGCGGCGGGGCGCCAAATGGCAAAGAAGGTTGAGGGGGGTCCGGGGGGAGAAGTTCCCTTCTCCCCCCGCATCATCGCCGCCACGCTTGCGTCGCGCGCCCGAGCAGCGCGCCAAGCAGCAGCTGCGCGAGCTTCGCGGTGACGGTGATGCCGAGGATGACCACCCCCATCGCCGCGGCCGCGCTGGCCTGGCCGGCCTCATCCATGTGCACCATGGCGACGGAGGCTGGCTTGGTGTCGGGCCCATACAGGAAGATCACCGCGCTCACCGTCGTCATGGTGTTGACGAAGAGGTAGATGGCGATCTCGAGGATCGCCGGCAGGCACATGGGCACCGTCACGCGCCCGAAGGTCACCCACACCGGCACGCGCATCGACGCCCCGACCGATTCGAATTCCGGGTCGAGCTGGCGGATTGCGGTGACCGCCGCCAGGTGCCCGACCGTGTAGAAGTGCACGACCGAGTTCAGCACCAGGATCGCGAGCGTCCCGTACAGGAAACCCAGCGGATTGGCCGGGTGGTTGAAGAACAGCACATAGGCAAGGCCGAGCACGAGCCCCGGCACCGCCAGCGGCACCGCCGCGGCGAAGCGCCCGATGCCGGGCAGCGGCCCGTGCTGCGACCCGCGATCCAGGACATAGGCCACGATGAACACGATCACCGTGCCGACCGCCGCCGCCATCGCCGCCATGCGCACCGACAGCCAGACCGAGTCCCAACCCGCCGTGTCGAAGCGCGTGAAGTCGTAGTTTTCGAGCGTGAGCGTCAGATTGTACGGCCAGAAGCGGATGAGCGAGCCCCACACAGCGACGCCGACGATGCCGACCAGCGTGGCCGCGACGAGGATGCAGACGGCGAGCAGCGGCCGGTCCCGAACGGCCCGCGGCGCGGGGCGCAGCGGCACGGCGCGGCCGCTCATCGTCGCCGTGCGCTGTCGGCTGGCCCAGCGGTCGAGCAGGAAGGCGAGCACCGCAGGGATGAGCAGCACGACGCCCACCACCGCGCCCATGTTGAAGTCCTGCAGCCCGACCACCTGCTTGTAGACATCCGTCGCCAGCACCGGGAACTGCCCGCCGATCACCTTCGGAATCCCGAAGTCCGTCACGACGAGCGTGAACACGACGACGAAGGCCGAGACGAGCCCGTAGCGCGCCCCCGGCAGCGTCACGGTCCAGAAGATGCGCAGCCGCGTGGCCCGCAGCGCCGCTGCCGCTTCGTAGAGCCGCGCATCGGCGGTCGAGAGCGCGACCGCGAGGATCAGCGCCGCCGAGGGAAAGCAGTAGAAGACCTGTGCCGCGACGATCCCCGACGGCCCGTAGATGCTGCCGCCCATCAGCAGCCAGCGCAGCATCCCCTGGTTGCCGAACAGGTAGATCAGCGCGAGCGCGGGCAGCAGCGACGGAGCGAGCAGCGGCAGCATCATCACCGCCCGGAACAGCGGCTTGGCCGGGATGCAGGCGCGCGTCAGCGCATAGGCGTAGATGAAGGCGAGCGGAACGACGATCGCCGCGGTCAGGGCCGCCGTCCAGACGCTGTTCCAGGCCGCGGCCAGCAACGCCGGCGTAGTCACATAGGTGCGGAAATTCGCAATGCCCGCGAAGCCGCCCTCCGGCGTCTCGAAGGCGCGCAGCAGCAGGGTCGCCAGCGGCAGCGCCAGGAAGGCCAGCAGGAAGGCGAGCGCGAGCCACAACCCCCAGCGCATGATCCGCTGGTCGAGCGACCGGCGCGGCCGCGACGGCTGGCCGGCCAGCACAGCCTCAGACATCGTCGATGAAGACCATCAGCCGTTCGGGCGGCAGGGTGGCGGCGACCTCGGCGCCCGGGATCGCTTCCAGGACGACGAGATCCGCCGGCGCGATGGTGGCGAGCAGCCGCAGCGGGCCGGCTTCGAGCGACAGCCGGCAGACCGGCCCCAGGAATTCGAGCCCCGTCACGCGCGCGACGATGGAACCTGGCGGAGCCTCGTCGCCGCGGTCAATCCGCAGGTGCTCCGGGCGAATGAAGCAGGTGACGCGCGTGCCGAACAGCAGCGGGCGCGCCGCATCGGCGCGCAACCTGACACCGCCCGACACCAGGACACCCGGGGGGGAATCCACAACCGCCTCGAACCGGGTGGAATGGCCGATGAAGCCTGCCACGAAGGGGCTCGCGGGCCGGTCGTAGATCTCCGCCGGCGTGCCGATCTGCTCGATCCGCCCGCGGCTCATCACCACGATGCGGTCGGACACGCCCATCGCCTCCTCCTGGTCATGCGTGACCATCACCGTCGTCACGCCGAGCCGCTGCTGGAGCGATCGGATCTCCTGCCGCAGATGCTGGCGCACGATGGCGTCGAGGGCGGAGAGCGGCTCATCCAGCAGCAGCAGGCCAGGTTCGTTCGCCAGCGCGCGCGCGAGAGCCACGCGCTGCTGCTGCCCGCCCGAAAGCTGTGCCGGATACTTCGCGCCCTGGTCCGCGAGCCCGACGATGCCGAGCAGTTCGGCCACGCGGTCCCGCACCCGCGCCCTGGGCCAGGCGGGGCCGCGCAGGCCATAGGCGACGTTGGCCGCGACCGTCAGGTTCGGGAACAGCGCGTAGGACTGGAAGACGATGCCGAAGTCGCGCTCGGCCGGCGGCAGGTGGGTGATGTCACGCCCTTCCTGCATGATCCGCCCCGTCGTCGGCGGATCGAGCCCGGCGATGCCGCGCAGCAGCGTCGTCTTGCCGCAGCCGGAGGGGCCGAGGAAGGTGACGAACTCCCCCGCCTGCACCGTCAGGCTCACGCGATGCAGCGCGACGAAGGTGCCGAACTGCTTGCCGACCTCCTCGACATGGAGATAGGCGTCCCGGGGGCGCGATGTCGCCGCCGTGGCGGTGGCGATGTCCGGCACGGCGGCGGTCATCGGGCGCGCGTCAGTTGCGCGGCGCGGACTTGCCGTCAAAGCGGCCCGCCCATTCGCGCAGCAGCCGGTCGCGCTGCGTCGCGATGGCGCGGAAATCCGCGCTCACCAGCCGCTCGGCGAAGTCGGCCGGATAGTTGCGCACCGTCGGCTCCACGCCCGGCAGCGCCAGCAGCGCGTAGTAGCGCCCGTAGAGTTCCATCGCAGGGCGCGAGACAGCGAAATCCGCCAGCCGCCGCGCCGCCGCCTGGTTGCGCGTACCGCGCAGGATCGCCGTCGCCTCGAGGTCGAAGCCGACGCCATCGGTCGGCACGATGATCTCGATCGGCGCGCCCTGGTTGCGCAGCGCGACCGAGCGCATGTCGAAGGAGATGCCGACGCCGTATTCGCCGCGCGCGGCATTGTTGCAGGGCGCGCTGCCGGAATGGGTGTAAACCTGGATGTTCTCGTGCAGGCGCGTCATGTACTCCCAGGCGCCCGCTTCCCCGCGCGCGCCGATCCAGCCCGCCATGGTCAGGAAGCCGGTGCCGGAGGAATTCGGGTTCGGCATCACCACCTGGCCGCGGAAGACCGGGTTCAGCAGGTCGTTCCAGGTGGTCGGCCGCGGCAGGTTGCGCTGCTGCGCGACCACTGTGTTGAAGCAGATGGCCGAGACGAAGGCATCCATGCCCGTCCAGGTCATCGGGCTGCGGTCCGACCGCATGTTCGCGCGCAGCGCCTCGGCCCCCTGCGGCGTGTAGGGCTCGAGCATGTCGAGCGCCTCCATCTGCAGCAGCGAGAAGACGGACAGGCCCCAGACGATGTCGGCGCGGGGGTTCTGGCGCTCGGCGATCAGCCGCGCGGTGATGATGCCCGTGGAATCGCGCACCCATGCGATCTCGATGTCGCGCAGCGCGGCCTCGGCGGCCTGCTTGAACGGGGCGAGCTGCTCGTTCTCGAGCGCTGTGTAGACGGTCAGGCGGGTGCGCTGCTGCGCCTCGGCGGCGGGAGCGAGGCCGATCAGGGCGCAGGCAAGCAGGGCAAGGCGACGCATGGGCGTGACTCCCTCGGGCATCGCCCCGTCCCTAGCCCGGCCCCGGCGTCAGCCATGTGACGGAAGGATTGCGCTTTCGTGTCAGGGGGCTTCGACAATGCCGGACCCCAACCAGCGCGGAAGCGTCGAGCGCGGTGCGCGCCTTCCCCGGGAGCCCGGCACCGTTGCCGGTCGGCGCCACGCCAAAGCCCCTGCAGCCGGCCGGATGCGCATGGCCGTCATGCCGTGCCGCATCGGCAAGGGCGGCGGGCCGGCGCGTCAGCCAAGCTCGATCAGCGCCCCCTCCCCGCCGCCGGCCAGTCGCCGCGCGTGGAACCCGGCAAGCGCATCGCCCTCGGCGGCCAGTCGCGCCATGGCGCGCGCCGCCTCGGCATCCGCGGTGCCAAGCCGTGCGAAGGCCTCGGCATAGGCCGTCATGCCCGGTGCCGTCGCACGGTCGGGCGTCAGCGGCTCGAACGCAGCCATCGGCCGGCGCGTGCCGCGCATCAGCAGGTCGCCCACCATCCTGCCCTGGAAGCCGCCGATGCGCGCGGCCGTCGCCGCCGAGACGAGCAGCCGCGTGCCGAGCGCCTTGTTCGCCGCTTCCAGCCGCGCCGCGAGGTTGATGGTCTCGCCATAGGCCGTGTAGTCGAAATGCCGGCCGCCGCCGAAATCGCCGACCAGTGCCGGCCCGCTATGGACGCCGATGCGCGTGATGCCGAGTGCCGCGCCGCCCTCCGCGCGCGCCGCCCGGAAGGCCTCCGCGAAGGCATCGAGTGCGAGTGCGCAGGCGACGGCGCGCGCGGCATGGTCGGGCTGGTCGTCCGGCGCGCCGAACAGTAGCAGCAGCCCGTCGCCCAGCACCTTGGCCACCGTCCCGCCGTGGGCGAAGACGATGTCGGTCATGCCGGCGAGGTAGCCGTTCAGCAGCGCCGCAAGCGCCGCCGCATCGAGGGCTTCGACCAGCGCGGTGAAGCCGGCGATGTCGGTGAACACCGCGCTCACCTCCCGCCGCTGCCCGCCGAGGTCGAGCGCCCGTGCCGCATCGGCCAGCTGGCGCGCGAGGTTCGGCGAGAAGTAGCGCGCGAGCGCGGCATGCGCCCGCTCGGCGGCCAGGCGCCGCGCCTCCGCCGCGCGGCGCTTCTCGACGTGGCGCAGCGTCTTGGCCATGGTCGCCTCGAGGTCGGCCAGATCGATCGGCTTCGTCAGGAAGTCGAAAGCGCCACGGTTCATCGCCGTGCGGATATTGGCCATGTCGCCATAGGCGGAAACGATGACGGTGTCGGGCGGGTCGGGCATCTCCCGCAGCCGCTCGAGCAGCGTCAGCCCGTCCATGCGCGGCATGTTGATGTCGGCGAGCACGAGGGCGGTTTCCGGCGCCGCCGCCAGGCGTTCCAGCGCCTCCACCCCGTCGCGCGCGAAGCCGAAGGCCAGGCGTCCATCCCGTATCTGGTGGCGGAATTTCTGCACGATCAGCGCCTCGAGGTCCGGCTCGTCATCGACCACCAGGATCAGGCTCATCGGGCGGCCTCACGGGCCGCGAGCCTGCGGTCGATCTCCTCGCGCAGCAGCGCGAAGTCGATCGGCTTGGCGAGCAGCCCCTCCGCGCCCCCGGCCACGGCACGCTCCCGCGTGCCGGCATCGTCGTAGGCGGTGATCATGACCACAGGAAGATCGGGGCGCAGCGCGCGCGCGCGCGCCAGCAGGTCGAAGCCGCTCATGCCAGGCATGTTCACATCCGACAGCAGCAGGATGATCTCGCGCCCCGCCGCCGCCGCGATCAGGCCGAGCGCCTGCGGGCCGGACCCGGCGAATTCCATCGCAAAGCGGCCCTGGCGCAGGTCGCGGCGGAACTGCTGGCGGAACAGCGACGCGATGTCAGGCTCGTCGTCCACGACAAGGACCAGCACGTTCATGCGGCACCTTCGGCCAGCACCGCGCGCCGCGGCAGGCAGATGGTGAATTCGGTCCAGGCGCCGGGTTCCGTGGCGACGGCGATCGACCCGCCATGCTGCTGCACCACGATGTCGTGCGAGAGCGAGAGGCCGAGCCCGGTGCCCTGGCCGGGCGGCTTGGTGGTGAAGAAGGGCTCGAAGATGTGCCCGCGCACGGGTTCGGGGATGCCGGTCCCGTTGTCACGCACCTGCACCACGACATCCGACGCAC
The DNA here is from genome assembly GCF_016106015.1 of Neoroseomonas rubea. GTDB lineage: Bacteria > Pseudomonadota > Alphaproteobacteria > Acetobacterales > Acetobacteraceae > Neoroseomonas > Neoroseomonas rubea. Next base: position 2,701 of record NZ_JACADQ010000144.1, on the reverse strand, counting down.
GCGCCTGCGTCGTCACGAGCAGGTGCGGCTGGAAGCCCGCGCCTTCCTTCTGCTGCACGGCGTGGAACGCGTTGCCGAACAGGTTGAGCAGCACGCGCGTGAACTCCTGCGGATAGAGATCGACCTGGCCGACGGCGGGATCGAGCCGCTTCTCGAGCGTGACGTTGAAGCCGGGGCGTTCGGCCCGCGCGCCGTGCCAGGCGAGCGTCAGCGTCTCCTCCAGCAGCGTGTTCACGTCGACGGGGCGGCGCTCGCCTTTCCCTTCCCGCGAATGGGCCAGCATGTTGCGCACGATGCTGTCCGCGCGCCGGCCATGCGCCGAGACCTTGCCCAGGTTCTCGCGCAGCATCGCACTGAGCTCCATCACCTCGGCGCGCAGCGCCGGGTCGAGGGCGGGGCCCGCCCTGTCCATCGCCTCGTCCAGCTCGGCCAGCAGCTCCACCGACAATTCGGCGAAGTTGTTGACGAAGTTGAGCGGGTTCTTGATCTCGTGCGCGATGCCGGCGGTCAGCTGGCCGAGCGAGGCGAGCTTCTCGGTCTGCACCAGGCGGCCCTGCGCGGTGCTGAGGTCCTCGAGCGACTGCGCCAGTTCGCGCGTGCGGTCGGCGACCTTGGCTTCCAGCGTTTCCTGCGCTTCCTGGATGCGCGCGGCCATCTCGTTGAAGCGCAGCGCCAGCGTGCCGATCTCATCGGCCGAGGACACCGCGATGCGTTGGGCGAGATCGCCCTGGCCCAGCCGTTCCGCACCGGCCTGCAGCGCGCGGATCGGCCCGGTCAGGCGGCGCGCGAGCACCACCCCGGCAAGCAGGGCGAGCACGACGCCGAGCGCGAGCAGCGCGAGCGTCTGGTAGAAGGCCGCATAGACCGGCGCGAGCGCCTCCGCGGTCGGCTGCTCGACGAAGACGATCCAGCCGAGGCGTGGAATCGCGGCATGCGCCGAGAGCACGGCCCGCCCGTCCACGCCGCGCGCCGCGCGCACCCGCTCGCCGACCGCGGCGATGGCGCCCGCCACCTGCGGCAGGGCCGAGAGGTCCGTCTCGCGGAGCACCAGGCTCATGTCGGGATGGGCGATCAGCCGCCCGGCGGTGTCGGTGACGAAGGCGTATCCGGTGCCGCCGACGCGGATCGCGGTGATCACCTCCCAGATCAGCTTGAGGTTCACCTCCGCGATGGTCACGCCCGCGTTGCGGCCGGCATGGACCATGGCGACCGCCATGTAGGGTTCGGAACCGCGGCGGAAGGTGACGGGCCCGTACCAGACGCGCTGATCCCGCGCGCCGCGGAAGCGCGGGTCGGCGGACAGGTCGGCGCCGCTGTCGATCACGTCCGGCTCCAGCCGCGACAGGCGGAGGCGTTCCCGTCCCTCCCCGTCCAGGTAGAGGAGCTCGGTGATCGCGGGCGCCTGGCGCAGCAGGCGGATGAAGTCGTAGCGGCGCTGTTCCATCGGCACGCGCGCCCAGTCGGCGCGGGTGGTCCAGCCGATCTGCTGCTCAAGCTCCGCGATGAACTGCGCGACGCGGTCGGCGGCGGCATCCGCCTTCTCCTGCTCGACACGCACGGCCGAGGCGGTCGCCTCCTTGTAGGCGAACCACATGGAGATGCTGCCATTCACCACCAGCACGGCGGCGACCAGGCCGAGGAAGGCGAGCGCCAGCCGCTGCGCGAGGGAGAGGTTGCGGCGCGGCCTCACTCCAGCACCTCGTCCGCCTGGGCAAGAACGGTCGCCGGCACGCTCAGCCCGAGTGCCGCCGCGACGCGCATGTCGACGGCGAAATGGAAGCGGCGGGGGCGCTCGATCGGCATCACTGCGGGGTCCTCGCCGGCCAGGATGCGTTCGACCATCGGCATCGCCAGCCCCCAGAACTGCAACTGGTCGGGACCGTAGCCCAGCAGGATGCCGCCGCCGAGATAGCTGCTGAGGAAGGTGACGCAGGGCAGCCGGCGCGCGAGCAGCGCGGGGCCGAGGCGCGGCAGCACGCTGCTCCAGCCCGGCGCGGTCAGGCAGACCACGCCGGTGCGCGCGACGTCGAGCGGGGCGAAGGCCCGGTCGAAATCGCCCACCTGGCGCCAGTTCATCACCTCCGTCGTCAGGCCCCGTTGCGCCGCGAGGCCTTGCGCCACGGCGAGCTGCAGCGGGCCGGCGCTCGGGTCCCAGAGAAAGACGATGTGGCGCGTGCGCGGCGCCACCTCGACCAGCAGGTCGAGCCACTTGCCGGCCATCGAGGGCTGGTCGAGGAACAGGCCGGTGACGTTGCCGCCCGGCCTGGCGAGACTCTGCGCAAGGCCCGCGGCCACCGGATCTGTCTCGAGGTCCACGGCCACGATCGGCACCGACCGCGTGCCGCGTGCGCAGGCGGCGAGCACCTCGGCGCCGATGGCCATGATGACCGAGACATCGAGGCGCAGCAGTTCCTCCACCAACCCGGGCAGGCGGCTGCCATCGCCCTGCGCGCTGCGCAGGAACAGGTTCTGCTCCTCGACGAAGCCGGCCCGGCGCCAGAGCGGGGTGAAGACGCGCATGGCGGTGTTCTCGGGCGCGATGGTCACGGCGTGAAGGTAGCCGATGCGCCGCGGCCGGCGCGGCTGCGCCATGGCGGGCAGCGGCAGCGCCAGCGCGCCGAGAAGGCCGCGCCGCGCGATCATTCGATCACCTCGTCGGCGCGGGCGAGCAGCGGCACCGGCGCGACGAGGCCGAGCGCCG
>NZ_JACADQ010000143.1 GCF_016106015.1 Neoroseomonas rubea | reverse complement strand
GCCGCACGCTGGTGCGGCGCGCCATGCCGCCGGCCCGAAGGGTGCCCCCGGTGGCCCGCGATTCAGCCGATGGCGGCCAGCGCCCCGAGCGACGCCACCCGCGACGGCGCCGCGCCTGCCGCGCGTAGCGCGCCCCACAGCGCGACCGCGACGGAATCGAGCACCGGCACCGCGGTGACCTCGGCGGCGGCCTTCAGGCCGCGGAAATTCGTGCAGTGGATGGCGATGGCGTCGCAGCCTTCCGCCGCGACCTCCGCCGTCAGGCGCGCGACGAGATCGTCCGCATGCTCGGCGAAGGAGTAGTTGCCGGGATCCTCCAGATGCCGCTCCGGCCCGGGATCGAAGCCTGCTTCCGCCAGGTTCGCGAGGATCGCCGCCTGCACGCTGCCGAGATAGGGGGTGACCAGCCCGACGCGCCGGGCGCCGAGCGCGCGCAGCGCGTCATGCAGCGCGAGCGTCGCGGTCGTCGCGGGGATGCCCGTCGCGGCCGTGATGGCGGCGCAGAGCGCGCGGTCGGCATCCAGCCCGAGCCAGGCGCCCGAGGTGCCGTTCCAGCAGATGGCGTGCACCTTGGCATCGGCCAGCATTTCCGCCGCCGCGACCATGGGGGCCGCGTCGAACTGCCCGGTCGAGCCGCCCTCGAGCGTGATCGAGAGCACGCGCAGGCGCTGGAAATGCGCGGTGATGTCGGGCGTGCCCGCCAGCAGCGCCGCGGTCGCCGGTTCAAGCACGGTGTTGGAGGAGGGTGTCAGCATGCCGAGCCGGATGGCCGGCGGGCTCATCCCCCCGTCGCGAGCCTCGGATCGTTCTGCCCGCGCGTCGCCCATCCCGTCGTCCGCTCCTCGATCGTCACTGCAACCCAGTACATCGCCACACCCATCACGCCCGTGACGATCAGGCCGGCGAAGACCAGCGGCACGTCGAATCGGGAGGAGGCGACGAGCATCAGATGCCCGATCCCCTCATTCGCCGCCACCGTTTCACTGATGATGGAGCCCACGAAGGCGACGGTGATGGCGACCTTCAGGGAGGCGAAGAAGTACGGCATGGCCCGCGGCAGGCCGACCTTGGTGATGATGTCCCGCGGCTTGGCGCCCAGCGCGCGCAGCACGTCGCGCAACTCCGGTTCCACCGTCGCGATGCCCGTCGCGACATTCACCACGATCGGGAAGAAGGAGATCAGGAAGGCGGTCAGCACGGCCGGCCAGAAGCCCGCGCCGAACCAGATCACCAGGATCGGCACGACGGCGACCTTGGGCACCGAGTTGAAGGCGATGAGCAGCGGATAAAGTCCGCGATAGATCAGGACGGAGGACCCGATCGCGACGCCGAGCGCGAGGCCGAAGACCACCGCCATCAGGAAGCCGATCACGGTCGTGACCAGCGTCGCCCAGGCGTTGGACAGCAGGGGCTGCCACCACTTGCCCATGCTTTCGGCGATCAGGGTGGGTGCCGGCAGGATGAAGGGCTGGATGGAGAAGGCGCGGACCAGGACTTCCCACACCAGGAACATCCCCGCGATCACCAGCCAGGGCAGGGCGCGTTCCAGCCGGCGGCGCCGGCGGGCGGCGTCGGCCAGGGCTTCCGCGCTGCGCGGGGCGTCAGCGGGCATCTTCGGCGGCCTCCGCCTTGCGCGCGTCCGAGATGCGGTCGCGCAATTCGTGCACGATCGCCTGGAACTCCGCCTGGTAGGTCAGGTCCAGGCTGCGGCGGCGGGGATAGGGCACTGTGCGCTCCGCGATGATGCGCCCGGGGCGCGAGGACATGATCAGCACCCGGTCCGAGAGATAGACCGCTTCCTTCAGGTCGTGGGTGACGAGGATGACCGTCGGCTTGCGCGCGATCCAGACATCCTGGAGCACGTCCCACAGATCCTCCCGCGTGAAGACGTCGAGCGCGCCGAAGGGCTCGTCCAGCATCAGCAGGCGCGGGTCGTGGATCAGCGCGCGGCAGAGCGAGGCGCGCTGCTGCATCCCGCCCGAAAGCTGCCAGGGGAACTTCGCCTCGAACCCCGCCAGCCCCACCAGCTTGAGCAGGTCGCGGGCCTTGCGCTCATACATGCCGCGCTGGGCGCGGAGTTGCTTGCGGTGCGGCTGCACCACCTCGAGCGGCAGCATGACGTTGTCGAGGATGTTGCGCCACGGCAGGAGCGTGGGGTTCTGGAAGGCCATCCCCGCGATCGAGAGCGGCCCGGCGACTTCCCCCCCGCCCACGATCACCGTCCCTTCGGTCGGCGGCCAGAGACCCGTGACGAGGCGCATCAGGGTGGACTTGCCGCAGCCCGATGGCCCGACGACGGCGACGAACTCCCCCTCCCCGACATCGAGGCTGCATTGGCGGAGGGCGAGCGTGCCCTCCACGCCGCCATAGCGCATGGCGACGTTGTCGATCTGGACGAAGGGGCGGGCGGCAAGGGTCATGGGATTGGTCCTGGCACGTGGCGTGCCGGAAGAAGACGGGGGGAGAAGGGAACTTCTCCCCCCGGCCCCCCCTCAACCTTCCTTGTCTCCTGGAGACTGACAGCGGGAGAGGTTCTCCTCCCCCGCCCTTGTCAGATCGCGCGATCCGCGGCGGGCGGCAGGAAATCCGGCGTGTAGATCTGGCTTGCCTGCAGCCGCGGCTGGAGGTTGTAGGCTTCCTCCACCGCCCTGATGCCCGTCTGCAGCCGCGTCATGTCGACGCTGGACAGGCCGTTGGCGCGCACATGGTCGCTCATGATCACGCGCTCGAGGTTGAGCTGGTGGCGCTCGCGCTCCAACGCGACATCGGTCAGCGGCTCGACGCGGCGAAGCGTGTCGATCATCTCCTGGCCGTTGCGGACCGTCTCGCGGAAGCCCTTCATCAGGGCGGCGGCGGCGCCGCGGACGATGGCCGGGTTGCGCTCGAGGAAGGCGCGGGTGGTCAGGATGGCGCCGCCATACAGGTTCAGCCCGTGGTCGTAGTACATCATGACCCGCTGCGCCGGGTGGTCGAGCCCGATGCCCTTGAGCGCGAGCGCGGAGGTGGTGACGAAGCCCGTGACGCCATCGGCCTCGCGGCGGACCAGCATGGGTTCGCGCAGCGCGGGGGTGACGGAGATGAAGGTCACGCGGCTGGCATCGATGCCGGCGGCCTTGGCGAAGGCGGGGAACAGCTGCCGTCCCGCGTCGAAGTCGGGTGCGGCGAGCCGCTTGCCTTCCAGGTCCTTGGGCGTGCGGATCGGCCCATCGGCGCGGACGATGGCGCAGAGCGGGCTCCGGTCGTGCAGCACGGCGACGGCGACGATGCCGCGGTCGGGGTTTTCCGCCATGAAGCGGATGGCCGGGTTCAGGTCGGCATAGCCCATATCGTAGGAGCCGCCGGCGAGCGCCACCGGTACGCCGCCCGAACCCTGGCCACGGTCGATCGTCACGTCGATGCCGGCTTCGCGGAAATAGCCCTTCTCGCGGGCGAGCAGCGCGAAGGCGTTGGGCGACTGGAAGGCCCAGTCGAGCGTCAGGCGCAACCTTTGCGCCTGGGCGCGCGCCACATGGGGGGCGGCGAGGATGGCGCCCGCCGCGAGGAGGGCGGTGCGCCGCGTGAAGCCTGGGACCATCGGTTCTGTCTCCCTGAACGCCTGTTGCCGGCATTCTGTGCGGCAAGGCGACGGGGGAGGGCAAGGGCGGCAAGTGACCAGGGCGGCTGCCCGTGAGCGAATCTGCCCAACCCTTGCGCGGCGCTGCCCGGATTCAGGGCGGAACCATGAAGGCGGCGGCCGCGGAGGCGCGGCGGAGCAGCGACCGCATCGCCGGGTTCGCGTGCCCCTCATGCGCGGTCAGCGCCTCGATCGGGCAGAAATACTCGTGCGGGTGAGGCACCTGGTGGCGGGCGAAGCCGTCATACTGGTCCCGCTGCAGGCCATAGAGCACCCGCAGGTCGCGCACCGGGAGAGTCAGCCCGGCCGCCGGCGTGGCCGTAAGGAAGGGAATGATCGCCCAGCGCGGCGTCGTGTCGTTCGCCTGCAACGGCGCGAGCAGCCAGGCCAGCGGGCAATGGGCCAGCAGCGCGACGGTCGACGGCGCGAAGCGGGACCGCTTGTCGAGCAGGTTCTGGTAGGTCGAGCAGGCCTCGATGCAGAGGATGTCCGCATAGGGGTCCTCCGCCGTGCCGCCGAAATGCAGCCAGAGCCCGTCCGGGATCGTCCGCATCCGGTCGGAGCCGGGGATCTTGAGGTAGGGCTGGGCGATCGGCTCGCCTTCGCTTGGTCGCCCGCGCATCCAGGCGCCCTCCTCGCCGAGGGCGGAGGCGCCGGGGGGCCGCTGGGGCCAGGTCCGGAGACGGTCGCGGACGACATTGTCGAGGCGCTTGGGGCTTCGCGCCGACGGGCCGAATGCGCTCATGGCTGGCGTTCAGTGTCCTGTTATCAACCTATAGGCGAATATCAATGCGCGACATTCTCGCAAGGCAAGCAGAATCGAATCCGAAACGAAGGTCATTTCCGCATTTCACGAAAGAAAAACGCGAGTCGGACGGGCATCTTCGGGGCCTGACCTCATGTGTCGCGTGAAGTCGGCAGGCTAAGGGATTCCGCGGATTCATCCCGTCGCGGCGCAGCCTTCTACTCCTTGCCGGACGCCTTCGTCCCCGCCGCGATGCGGTCCGTGATCGCCAGCACCAGCGCGCCCACCAGGAACACCATGTGCAGCCCCAGCGCCCAGGCCAGGGTCCGGTCGGTATAGCCGTCGCCGCGCATGAACATCTGCAGCAGCTGGATCGAGGAGATCGCGACGATCGACCCCGCCAGCTTCACCTTGAGGTTCCCCGGGTCGAGCTTGCGGATCCACGACATCCCCTCCGCCTTCGTCCCTTCCCCGAAGGGCTGCACCAGGCTGTCCCAGGAGGCGAGGATGACCATCACCACCAGCGCCGCGACCAGCGTCCAGTCGAGCAAATGCAGCAGGTCGAGCAGCGCCTGGTCCTCCGGCGCGCTGAACACGGTGGTGCCGAACTTCCAGAGCTTCGTCAGGTAGCGCAGGGCGAACAGCCCGAGCGCCACCGTCAGCCCGATCAGGAAGACCGCGGCGAGCCACCGGCTGGCCAGAATGAGGTTGGCGAGAATCGGCCGCATGGGATGAACCTCCGCTGGCGCATATGGCCGATCTGCGGCCTGGAAGGGAGTGACGACATGATGATCCGGCGACTGGCGGAGGAGGGGCGCCTGTCCGGCGCGGTGGTCGCCGGGGGATTCGTCTGGCTGGCAGGCCAGGTGGCGGACGATGCGACGCTCGATGCCGAGGGCCAGACCGCGGACATCCTGCGCCAGATCGACACCCTGCTGGCCGAGGCCGGGACAGACAAGCGCGCGCTGGTCTCCGTGACGGTGGTGCTGGCCGACATCCGCGACGCGCCGGCGATGAACCGGGCCTGGGATGCCTGGCTCGACCCCGCGAACAAGCCGGCGCGCATGACGATCGAGGCGCCGCTCGTCGATCCCGCCTGGAAGGTCGAGATCACCGGCGTGGCGCTGGCGCCGGCGGCGTGAGCGCGGCCGCCCCGCCGCGCCGCCTGCCGCAGGGCTGGTTGCGCTCGGTCGCGATGACGCTCGGCTTCGGGCTGCTTGTCGCGGGCGGCGTGGCGGACCAGGGGACGATCTTCCCCTTCATGGTCATCGGAGTCGCGGCGCTCGGCCTCGGCACGCTCTACCTGCTGTTTCCGCACGGGCTGCATTTCGCCTTCGGCACCTCGGCCGGGCTCGCGGTCTATGCCTGCCTGTACGCCGTGATGGGCCGCGCGGGCTTTCCCGAGGCGCCGGGGCCGGCGCGCGCGATCGCCTTCCTGCTGCCCGTCTTCGCCTTCCTTGTCGCTGTCTGGCGACGGCGGCGCACGTTGCGCATGGTGGCGGAGCAGGAGCACCCCTTCGACCTCGGCCACCTGCCGCGCATGGCGCGCTGGCTCGTCCCGGTCTGGGCGGTGGGCGCCTTTTCATTGGCGCTGCCGGTCAACCGGCTGCCGGTGTTCGACCAGGGGGCCGCGCTGATCGGCGCCATGGGCGTGATCGCGGTGATCGTCGCCGCGTCCGTCGGCGGCGTGGTGCGCCTGCTGACCGACATGGCGCTGATCACCGAGGAGCTGGCCGGGCGCGCATCCCGCATCCTGGTGCCGGTCGTCGCCTTCCTGGCGATGTACGCGATGCTGGTGATCGTCTTCGCCTGCCTCTACCGGATCGCGCAGGGCCTCTCGATGGTGCCGCTGTTCCACGGACCGCAGGGGCCGGTGCCGCTGCCCTTCCCGGATGCGCTCTATTTCAGCCTCGTCACCCAGGCGACGGTCGGCTACGGGGACGTCACGCCGCATGACGACGGCATCCGGCTGCTCACCTCGATCCAGGTGGTCGCCGGCCAGGTGCTTCTGCTCTTCGGCTTCGCCGAGATCATGCGCACCCGGCGGGTGCTCGGCGCCGACCATGGCGCCCGGCGACAGGGGGACTGATCGGACCGGCGTGCGCGCGGCGCGGGAATCGCGTATCCCGCGGGCGCATCGCAATGCGGCCCCGGGCGCGGCGACATTCCGCCGCATTCCGGGGCCACCGTCGCGATACTCGAAAGGATCGACCGCAGGATGGTAACCCCTGGCTTATGGCGTGGCCGCCGCGTGCTGGTGACGGGCGGCGCGGGCTTCCTCGGCTCGAACCTCTGCCATGCGCTGGCCGGGCTCGGGGCGCGCGTCACCGCGCTCGATGCCATGATGCCCGATGGCGGCGCCTCGGCCCGCAACCTCGAAGGCGCGGGCGTGCTGCTGGTGCGCGGGGACATCCGCGACACGGAACTCCATTCCCTCTGCGAGGGCGTGGACGTGCTGTTCAACATGGCCGCCCAGACCAGCCACATGGGCGGGCAGAAGGACCCGGTCGCGGACATCGCCATCAACGCTGTCGCCCAGGTCCGGCTGATCGGCGTGATGCGCGAGGTGGCGCCGAAGGCGGCGGTGGTGCACGCCTCCACCCGCCAGTTCTACGGCCGCCCGCGCAGCCTGCCGGTCGACGAACTGCACCCGGTCAATCCGCCCGATGCCAACGGCGTGTCGAAATGGGCGGGGGAACAGTACTGGCTGCTCGAGCAGCGGGTGCATCACCGCCCGGTCGTCTCGCTGCGCCTGACCAACTGCTACGGGCCGCGGCTGCGCATCCGGGACGCGCGGCAGACCTTCCTCGGCATCTGGATCCGCCGCGTGCTGGAAGGCGAGCCCTTCGAGGTCTGGGGCGGCGCCCAGCTGCGCGACCTGACCTATGCCGACGACGTGACCGACGCCTTCCTGATTGCCGCCGAGAAGTCCTCGCAACCGGCGCTGGCCGGCCAGGTCTTCAACATCGGCGGGAGCCCGCCCGTCTCGCTCACCGACCTCGCGCAGCGCCTGATCGCCGCGAATGGCGGGCAGGGGTCCTTCGTGACGAAGGAATTCCCGGCCGACCGCGCGCCGATCGACATCGGCTCCTACGCCGCCGACGACCGCGCCTTCCGAAACGCTTCAGGCTGGGCGCCGAAGGTCGACCTGGATGAGGGGCTCTCCCGCTCCCTCGCATGGTATCGTCCCCGCCTCGCCGACTATCTGTAAGGCCACGCCCATGAACGCGCCCACCCTCGCCATGATCCCCCAGGCCGACCCCGGCGCCGGCTACCGCGCCCAGAAGGCCGAGATCGACGCCGCCGTCCAGCGTGCCCTGGAGAGCGGCTGGTACATCCTCGGCAAGGAAGGCGCGGCCTTCGAGGCCGAGTTCGGCGCCTGGCTCGGCGAAGGCCAGCACGCCGTCGGCTGCGCCAATGGCACGGATGCGCTCGCGTTGATTCTGCGCGGCCTCGGCATCGGGCCCGGCATGACGGTCGTGACCGTCTCCCACACCGCGGTCGCGACGGTCGCGGCGGTGGAGATGGTGGGGGCGACGCCGCTGCTGCTCGACATCGACCCCGACACCTACACCATGGACCCGGACGAGCTGCTGAGCGTGCTCGACCATCCGCCTCCGGGCCTGCCGCCGATCCGCGCCGTCATCCCCGTCCACATCTACGGCCAGGCGGTGGACCTTGCGCCGATGCTCGAGGCCTGCGCGGCGCGCGGCATCCCGCTGATCGAGGATTGCGCGCAGTGCCATGGCGCGACGCTGGGCGGGGCGAAGCTCGGCACGCTCGGCACGGCGGCGGCCTTCAGCCTGTATCCGACGAAGAACCTCGGCGCGCTCGGTGATGGCGGCGTGCTCGCCACGCGGGACGCGGCGCTGGCCGAGCGCATCGCCGCCATCCGGCAGTATGGCTGGAAGGAACGCTACATCTCCTCGATGGTCGGCGTGAATTCCCGGCTGGACGAGGTGCAGGCGGCGATCCTGCGGGTGAAGCTGACCGCGCTCGATGCCGGCAATGCGCGCCGGCAGGCGATCGGCGCGGCCTATGACGCGGCGCTGGCCGGCGGCCCGATCGCCCCGCCCGCGCGCCGGCCCGGTGCTGCGCATGTCTTCCACCAGTATGTGCTGCGCAGCGAGCATCGCTCCGAGCTGCAGGCGCGCCTCAAGGCGCAAGGCATCGGCACCGGCATCCACTATCCCGTGCCCGTCCATCTGCAATCCGCCTACAAGGACCGCACGCCCCTCGGCCCCGCCGGCTGCGCCGAGACGGCGAAGGCGGCGGAGGAAGTCCTCAGCCTTCCCATGTATCCCGAACTGACGGACGGGCAGGTGGAGCGGATCTGCGCCGCGCTGCGTGGCCTCGCCGGCTGACGCGTCGGGCGTCGGCCGCGCGCCCGACCGGTCGCGACATGCCGGCCAGGCAGCGGCGCGTCCTTCGTGCGGCTGGCGCGATGAGTCGCGGAACGGCGGGCCGTGCGGGCGCATGGCGTGATTCGGGCCGGTGCCGGCGGTTGGCCTCGGCCTTGCGGGCGGGGCGCCGGCCTGTCGTGCGGGCTGTCCGGGCCACGGCATGCCCGCCCACCGGATGAGATCGACCGTCCTGTCCCGCCGTGATCGCCGTCGCCTGTCGGGCGTGGCGTGCGGTCCGCGGAAACCGCGCTAGACTTCGACAAGATGAGTTCGGCTTTCCTGTCCCGCGTCACGGCGATTACCGTCGCGCATGAAAGCGCCTCGGCGCTGACCGGCTTCCTCGCCGCCCTGCCGGCCGGGCTGCGCCTCATCCTCGTCGACAATGCGAGCACCGATGGCGGCGCGCTGCTCGCCCGCGCCGCCGGTGCCGAGGTGATCCGCTGCGAGGCCAATCGCGGCTTCGGCGCCGGCTGCAATCTCGGCCTCGATGCCGTTGCGACCGAGTTCGCGCTGCTGGTGAACCCCGACGCACGCCTCTCGGCCGAGGCCGTCGCGACGCTGGTCGCCGCCGCCGATGCGTGGCCGGACGCGGCGATCCTCGCGCCGATCATCCTCGACCGCGAAGGCGGCCGTGTCCGTTCATGGGATGCGGGTCAGGCGATGCGGCGGCGGATGCCGCGCCGGCGCGGTGAGGAACCCTGGCCCGAGGGCCCGCTCTGCGCCCAATTTCTCTCCGGCGCCTGCCTGCTGCTGCGGATCTCCGCGGGCCTGCGCTTCGACGAAGGCTTCTTCCTCTATTTCGAGGATGACGATCTCTGCGCCGCGGCGCGGGCGTGCGGGCACGGCCTCGTCCTCGTGCCGGCGGCCGAGGTGCTGCACGAGGGCGGCCGGTCGAGCGCGCCCTCCGCGGCGATCGACCGGCTCAAGGCGCGCCACATGGCCTGGTCGCGGCTGCGCTTCCTCGCCAAGCGGGAAGGGGCGACGGAAGCGCGGCGCGAAGGGCTGCGCCAGGCGCGGCGGCTGCTCGGCAAGGCGGTCGGCCACGCGCTGAGCGGGCAGGGCACCAAGCTGCGGCGCGACATCGCGGCGCTGGCGGGGACCGTGGCCTGGCTGCGCGGCC
>NZ_JACADQ010000142.1 GCF_016106015.1 Neoroseomonas rubea | reverse complement strand
GCCGGCCGCGCGGCCGCCAGCGCGAGCGGCACCGCCAGCACGGCCGCGACCGTGGTGCCCAGCGTGGCGAGCGCCACAGTTTCCCCCGCCCGGCGCGCGAGGTCGCCGAAGCCGGAGAAATCGGGCGGTATGCCGCCGGCGAGCCAGCCCGCGAGCCGCGGCAGCCCCTGCCACAGTCGCGCGAGGTCAGGCTCGACCAACCAGACGCAGGCCGCCTGGACGGCCAGGAACAGCGCGATCCAGCCCGCCGCGCGCATCAGGATTGCGACAGGCGTCCGAGCGCGCGGCCGGCGGCCTCGATCGGCGCATAGGTTTCGGGTGTCGCCGGCACCCAGCCCGTGTAGTTCGTGGGCAGGTGCCCGGCGGTGGTGGCGAGCGCGGCGGCGCGCAGCGCGTCCCGCGTCGCGGCGTCGAGGTCGCGGCGCACCGCCAGCGCGTCGTTCGGCAGAGGGTCGCTGCGCCAGACGATGCGCAGCTGGTCGGCGCGCACGCGGCCCGCCGCGACCATGGCATCGAGGTTGCGGTCGAAATCGGTCGCGAGATCGACCTGCCCCGAGGCGACGGAGATCACGTTCGCCGCATGGCTCGCCCCGTCGCGGTAGCGGAAGAAGCTGCGCGGGTCGATGCCGCGCGCCTGGAACCAGTGCTGCGGGATCAGCCAGCCGCTGGTCGATCCCGCATCGGCGAAGGAGATCGACATCCCGCGCGCATCCTCCGGGAAGCGGGCGATCGGCAGGTCGGGCTTCGCGATGATGATGGCGTGGTAGGTCGGGCGGCCCTGGTACAGGACGGTCGCGATCGCGTCCGCCCCCGCCCGGGCGCGCGCGAGCACGAAGCCCCAGGGCCCCATCCAGGCGGCATCTGCCTGACCGGAACCGAGTGCGACCGCGATGCCCGCCCAGTCGGTCGCGACGCGCAATTCGTAGCGCCGGCCGAGCGCGGCGGCGAGACGCGCGAAGAAGGGCTCGAAGGCGCGGCGCGTATCGCCCGCCGTCGGCTGGAAGGGGCCGACGGCGAAGCGCAGCGGCGTCCCCTGGGCCACCGACGGGCGGGTGAGCGCCACGGCGAGGCCGGCGGCGAGCAGGGGGCGGCGATGCATGGTGGTCTCCTGGTCGGTGCGGTGGCTTCGCCGCCATCGGATGTGCGGTTACGCGCCCGGCCCCGCATCGTTCAGCGCCCAGTCATAGGCATGATCCGCGATGGCGGTCGCGGCGGCGAGCCGTGCGGCGAGCGGCGGTGCGGCATGCTGGCGCAGATGCGCGACGCCCCCCGCCTCGGTGCCGGAGAAATCCTCGCGGAACCAATGGTAGATGGAGGACACGCGCAGCCTTCCATCGGCCAGCGCCGTGACGCCGCGCGGATGGTTCACGAAGGCGCGCGCGGCCTCGTCCAGGTCCCGTTCCAGCGTCGCGGCGCGGAAGGCGCGCGCGGGCAGGTTGGGGCAGCCGATCGAGGCGCAGTTCACCGCGTAATGCACGCGCGGGTCGCGGAAGGTCGGGCGCATGACCCCGTGCTCGATGTCGTCGAGCGACATCGCGCGGCCTTCGATGGTGACGAGCCGCGTGCGCCAGGGCCCGTTGAACTGCCGCGGGTCAAAGGGCACGCCGGTCGAGCGGATGTCGCGAATCGAGCGCACCGGATGGCGGTCCAGCACCACCTTCAGCGTCAGCGCATTGTACAGGTTCGCCCAGAAGGCGAAGGCCTCGGCGCGCGCCATGGCGGAGGGGCGGCGCGCGGCGGCCGCGGCGATCCAGGCCTCGAGCGCCGCCATATCCGCGGCTGCCGCCTTCCACCGCGCATAGGCGACGCGCGCGACGCCATCGGCCGGCAGCGAGACATACCTGGCGAGCAACGCGTCCAGCGAGCCGTCCCCCGCGCGCCGGCGCGGCGAGGGCGAGGGCCGGAAGGGCCAGGATCGTGCGGCGCGGGGCGGTCATGGGCCGGTTCCAGGGTGGGTCGGTCGCGGTTTCGCGGCGCCCGCGCCGGCGGTTACGCTCCGCCCCCGGCGTAACCGCCGGAACCGTCCGCGCGAAGCCGTGTCGGTGCACAGGAAGCAGGCGATGCCCGATCCCCGACTTGCCTCGACGCGGCGCGCGCTGGTCCTGGGTACGCTCGGCGCCACCACCGCGCTCGCCGCCTGCGCGCCGGCGCCCCAGGCCGACCTTGCCCTGATCTACAACCCCTCCGCCCGCCACCACGGCATCGACCGCAACCCGATCATCGTCATCCCCGGCCTGCTCGGCAGCCGGCTGCGCGACCCGGCCTCGGGCCGCATCGTCTGGGGCGCCTTCGACGGCAACGCGGCCGATCCGGCGACGCCGGACGGGGCGCGGCTGGTGGCCCTGCCCTTCACCGAGATGATGGCGACGCCTGGGTCCGCGGTGCGGCCGGACGGTGTGCTCGACCGCGTGCGCATCCGCGTCGCCGGCATCCCTATCGCGCTGCGGGCCTATGCGGAGATCCTCGGCACCCTCGGCGTCGGCGGATACCGCGACCAGGCGCTCGGCCTGGGCGGCGAGGTCAGCTACGGCGACGACCACTTCACCTGCTTCCAGTTCGACTACGACTGGCGGCAGGACAATGTGGCGAACGCCCGGCGGCTGATGGACTTCATGCGCGAGAAGCGGGCCTATGTGCAGGGCGAGTACGCGCGGCGCTTCGGCGTGCGCGACGCGCCGGTGAAGTTCGACATCGCGGCGCATTCCATGGGCGGGCTCGTGGCGCGCTACGCCATGCTGTATGGCGGGGCGGACCTGCCGGCGGATGGCGCGCTGCCGCCGCTGACCTACGAAGGGGCGGGGCTGATCGCGCGGCTGATCCAGATCGGCACGCCGAACGGAGGCTCGCTCGATGCCTTTAAGGCGCTGGTCGATGGGCGGGATTTCGGCGCGCCGGTCGTGCCTGCCTACAGCCCCGCGATCCTCGGCACCTTTCCGTCGATGTACCAGCTGCTGCCGCGCGCCCGTGCCCGTGCCGTGATGGCGGGAGAGGAGGTACTCGACCTGCACGACCCGGCCACCTGGCGGCGCATGGGGTGGGGGCTCGCCAAGGCGGATATCGACCGGGATCTCGCGACGCTGATGCCCGGCGTGGGCGATCCGGCGGAGCGGCGGCGCCTTGCGTTGCTGCTGCAGGGGAGGCTTGTCGCCCGCGCGCGCGCCTTCGCCGCGGCGATGGACCGGCCTGTCGCCCTGCCCGCGGGGACGGAATTGATGATCGTCGCCGGCGATGCGATGCCGACCGCGTCCCGCATGCGGGCCGACCCGGGCAGCGGCGGCGTGGTGCAGGTCGCGACGGCGCCGGGGGATGCGCTGGTGCTGCGGGATTCGGCGCTGCTCGACCTGCGCCAGGGGCAGGACCCGCGCGACCCGGTGGTGCGCAGCCCGCTCGGCTTCAGCCGCACCCTGTTCCTGCCGCGCGAGCACCTCGAGATCACGCGCGACCCGACCTTCCGCAACAACATCCTGTTCTGGCTGCTGGAGGAACCGCGGATCGCGGGGGCTGCGGCGCCGCGTGCTATTCCGCCGCCGCGGGCAGGAGGCTTTCCCCGGGCCTCAGGCGCGTGAACGCGACCGACTGCCAGCCGAGCGCGATGCGCCCGTCGGCGAGCGTCGCGATCGTCGCGGACAGCCCCTGCGCCTCGTCGCGCGTGTCCGGAAAATCCTCCCGCCAATGGGCGCCGCGGGATTCCTCGCGCGCGAGCGACGCCGCCACGATGGCGCGGCTGACCAGCATCTGGGACTTCAGGTTCAGCCAGTCATGCCAGGTGAGGTTGAAGGCGCGGTTGGCGCCATCGACGCCGGAGGCATCGAGTTCCGCCTCCAGCGCATCGAGGCCGCGCGCCGCCTCGGCCAGCCCTGGCCCGTCGCGCAGGATGCCGGCCTTGTCCCACATCAGCTCCAGCAGCGCGTCGCGGATCGGCGAGAGGTTCTTCGCCGGCCTGCCGAAAGGCGAGGCGACGAAGGCGGCGGCCTCATCGAGCGCGGCTTCGTCCGGATCCTCGAAGGCGCCTTCGCGCGGCACCCAGGCGCCCATCGCATCGCCGGCGATGCCGCCGAAGACGGTGGAATTCGCGACACCGTTGCCACCCAGCCGGTTCGCGCCGTGCACGCCGCCGGTATCCTCGCCCGCCGCGAAAAGCCCCGGCAGGTCGGTGCTGCCATCGGCGCGGAACACCAGCCCGCCCATCATGTAGTGCGCGGTCGGCACCACCGGCACGCGGCCGGCGGCGAGGTCGAAGCCCATGTCGGCGCAGCGTTCCACCATGCCCTTGAACTCGCGGCGGACGCGCTCGGGGCCGAGATGGCCCATCTCGATCCACAGGCCGCCTTCCGCGTTCACGTTGCCGGCCAGGATCTCCCGCTGCATGGACCGGCTGACGATGTCGCGCGTCGCGCGTTCGCCGCGCGGGTCATACTTGTGCATGAAGCGCTCGCCGTCGCCGCCGAGCAGGTAGCCGCCGGCGCCGCGCAGCCCTTCCTCGATGATGGTCCCGGACATGCGCGTTCCTGGCCCCGCCAGCACGCCGGTCGGGTGGAACTGCACCATCTCCATGTCGCGCAGCTTCAGCCCCGCGCGCAGCGCCATGGCCATGCCGTCGCAGGCCTTGTCGCCGGATGGCGTGTGATACTTGTACATGGTCGGCCCGCCGCCGGTGCCCAGCAGCACGGCCTTGGCCTGCACGAACACGAGGCCCCCCGTGCGCATGTCCAGCAGCAGCACGCCGGCGATGCGCGATCCGTCCTTCGCGCGGATGAGTGCTACGGCGCGGTGTTCCTCCATGCGCTGGATGCCGCGCGCCCAGACCTGCTCGGCCAGGCGGTTGACGATCTCGATGCCCGTCAGGTCGCCCTTGTGCACGGTGCGGTCGAAGGTCTGCCCGGCGAAGGCCTTCTGGTGGATGGTGCCGTCGGGGTTGCGGTCGAAGAAGCAGCCCCAGCGGTTCTCCAGGTCCCGGATGCGCCGCTGCGCGCCGACCACCAGCGTCCAGGCGAGGTCCTGGTCGTTCAGCCACTTGCCGCCATCGAGTGTGTCCATGAAGTGGCGCTCGGCGGAATCCCCCGCGGCGATCGCCACGTTGTAGCCTCCCTGGACCATGCGGGTGCAGCCGCATTTGCCGAGCAGGCCCTTGACCGCGATGGTCACCTCGAGCTGCGGCGCCGTGTCCTTGGCGTGGAGCGCCGCGAGCAGCCCGGCGCCGCCGGCGCCGAGGACGAGGATGTCGGTGCGGCGGCGGGTGATGGGGGTCATCGGGGGCCTCGTGGGCTGGACGGCACGCCGCAGTCGCAGTCCTCCGCCGGGGCGGATTGCGGGCGCGGGGCCGGCACCGGCAGGTCGCGCTCCCCCGTGCCGAAGGCACGCCCCAGGACCAGCACCATCGTGACGTGCCCGAGCGGCGGCGGCATGACCTGCATCAGGAACAGCAGCGGCAGGGCGACCAGGCTGATCATCCCGCCCCCAGTCTTTCGAGCACCGCCTGGCGCCGCCGCGCCGCTTCCGCGTTCACCGCGGCGTAAAGGCTGCCGCCGTGCGAATCCATCGCCACCAGCAGCGGGCCGAAGCCCTTGATGCGGAACTTGTAGAGGCTCTCGGGGTTGAGGTCGTCGAGGTCGACATCCTCCACCGCCTCGATCCAGGTCGTCTCCAGTGCCGCCGCGCCGCCGACCACGGCAAGGTAGGCGCCGCCGAGGTCGCGGAACGCGTCCAGCGATCCCTCCCGCAGCCCGCCCTTACCGATGATGATGCGCACGCCCTCCCGTTCCATCAGCGGGCGGGTGAAGCGTTCCATGCGATCCGACGTGGTGGTGCCGACGCACACCGCCTCATAGCCCGAATGGTTCGTGCCGGACCGCTCCACCTTGCGCAGGTTCGGCGCGGTGTGGATCACGGCATGGCCGCGCAGGTCGAACTTCGTCCGCCGCCCATGGTCGAACATGTGGATCTGCGTCGCGTCGCGGATGCCGTAGAGCGTTTCCTCGAGCGTCACCGTGTCGCCGGCGCGGAGCGCGCGGACCTGCGCCTCGGTGATCGGCATGTGCAGGGTGTGATGCGCCATGGCCCTAGAACCCGATCTCGATGCCGGCGGGGGTGAAGGTCGCGCTCGCACGCCGCGCCGAATGGCACTGGATGTTCACCGCCACCGGATTCATCGTGATGTGCGTCGCGGCCGTTTCCACATGCACGGCGAAGGCGGTGGAATCCCCGCCCAGCCCCTGCGGGCCGATGCCGAGCGCGTTCACCGCCTCGCTCAACTCCGCCTCCAGCTTCGCCCCTTCCGCATCGGCGCAGCGCGAGCCGAGCGGCCGCGTCGCCGCAACCTTAGCAAGGTGCATGCACAGGTCCGACGTGCCGCCGACGCCGACGCCGACGATGGTCGGCGGGCAGACCTTTCCCCCGGCCTGGATCACGCGGTCCACCACGAAGCGCTTCACCGCGGCGACGCCATCGGCCGGGATCAGCATCTGCAGGAAGGAGCCGTTCTCGGACCCCGAGCCCTTCGGGATCATCTCGAGCCGCAATTCGCGCTCGGCATCGGTGAAGTCGATGTTGATGACGGGCACGCGCTCCCCGCAGGAGGTGTGCTCGTTCTTGCGGGTGATGGGATGCACGACCGAAGACCGCAGCGGGTGCTCGCGCGTCGCGCGCGCCGTGCCCCGCGCGATCGCTTCCTTCAACGCCCAGCCATCCACCTGCACGTGGCGGCCGACCAGGACGTTGAAGATCGGGATGCCCGTGTCCTGGCAGAGCAAATTGTCCATCCGTTCCGCCACGCCGATGTTCTCGATCATGGTGGCGAGGATGGTCTTCGCGGTCGCATCCGTCTCGCTGCCGTCCAGCCGCGCGAAGCCGGCCTTGATGTCGTCCGGCAGGATCTTGCAGGCGCGGATATACAGAAGCTTCGCCGCTTCCTCGATCGCCTCGGGCTCCACCCGCAGCGGCTCGACACCCGGCTTCGTCATCAGCGTCATGGCGCGCCTTTCCCTCCCGTTCAGACCAGCAGCGAGATGCCCGAGACCAGCAGCAGCCCCAGCAATACCACGCGGAAGCCCTGCGCGGGCAGCACCCGATAGGCGCGCAGCCCCAGCCAGGTGCCCAGCACCAGCGCGGGGGTGGCAAGCGCGGCCAGGATCAGCGACTGCGTGGTGAAGAAACCCGCCAGCGCCAGCCCCACCGAGGTCAGCGCCTGCATGAAGACGATGAAGGGCTGCATGAAGGCCCGCGCCCGGTCCTTGGGCCAGCCCTGGATGTCCGACCACATTGCCGGCAGGGCGCCGACGTAGCCGCCGATGCCGCCCAGGATTCCCGAGGCGAAGCCGATCGCGCCATCCGCCGCGCGGCTGCCGCGCACCTCCGGCGGCGCCATGCGCAGCGCGATGCGGGCCAGCATGTAGCCGGCATAGACCACCAGCAGCAGGCCGACGAAGCCCACGATCATCCCCGCCGGTCCGCGGGCGAGCACCAGCAGCCCGACCGGCACGCCGAGCAGCGAGAGCCCCACGAAGAACCGCATGCGCGGCCATTCGATCTGCTTCCACAGCATGGGCAGGCTCATGCCCTGGGAGATGAGGCTGCCGAGCACCAGCACCGGCGCAGTCAGCGTTGGCGGCACCGCGTGCAGCAGGATGCCCGCGGCCACCAGCACGAAGGCGAAGCCCGCCATGCCGGAGCAGAAGCCCGCGACGAAGCAGGCCCCGGCGACGAGCGCGGCCTCAGACCACATTGAGCAGGAAGAGCAGGCCGGCGAGCAGCGCGAGGCCGGCGGAGGCCGCGACCATGTCCTTCTGCCGCCGCCGCCAGCCGAGGAATTCCAGCGCCATCACGCGCAACCCGCCGGCCAGATGCGCGGCGAGCAGCACGACGAGGATCGTCTCGGCCGCCTTGACCAGCGGGTTGTCCGCCCAGCGGATAAAACCCTCGAGCCGCGCCTCGCCCTGGATCGCCGTGCCCAGCGCCCAGAAATGCAGCGGCAGGAAAAGTGCGAGCAGCAGGCCGGAGACGCGATGCACCAGGAAGGCGATCCAGGTCGGGTGCGAGCGCGGGCGCATGTCCATCAGGCATACAGCCCGATCGCGGCGCGGATGCCGAAGGCCGCGGTTGCGAGCCCCGCCGCCAGCCAGGTGATATCCGCCGCGCGCCCGCGCAGGCCGATCGTCTCGGCCGCGATGGCGCGCAGCCCGATCGCCCCGTGCAGCCCGGCGGCGAGTGCGAAGACGACGTAGAAGATCAGCCAGCCCTCATGCCCCTGCAGCCGGCCGAGGATCTCTCCCGCGCTCAGCCCGCCGCGCACCGCGCCGATGATGGTGACGAGATGCACGGTGACGGCCACGGCGAGCAGCATCGCCGTGACGCGCTGCACGACCCAGAGGTGTGTCTGTCCGCGGGCACGCCGCGCCTGCGACGTGTCGCTCACCGCCGCCCCAGCAGCGTGTCCCAGAACAGCGTCCGCTTCAGTCCGGCGATCGCCGAGGAAGGGTCGAGGTTCTTCGGGCAGCGTTCCGTGCAGGATTGCGTCGAATGGCAGGAATGGCAGCCGGCATCGCCGGCGACGGCCTCCAGCCGTTCCGCCCGGGCGCCGTCGCGCACGTCGTTCACCAGCGTCCAGGCGCGGTTCATCGCGGCCGGGCCGAGATAGTCTGGGTTCCAGGCGACCACGTCGCAACTGGCGTAGCAGACGGCACAGCCGATGCACTCGATGCCGGCATCGGCTTCCCGCCGCGCCTTGCTGCCCGGCGGCACGACCGCGAACTCCTCGGGCACCGCGCCATCGGGCGCGTCCTTCGGCTGGAAGGATCCCTTCGCGCGCTGCCACTTGTCGAAGAAGGGCGCGAGGTCGGCGGCGAGGTCGCGGATCACCGGCAGGTTCGCGAGCGGGCGCAGTTCCAGCGCGCCATCGGCATCGACCACCTTGCGCACATGCGTCCGGCAGGTCCAGCGCGCCCGCCCGTTCACCGTCATGGCGCAGGACCCGCACATGCCGACGCGGCAGGCGAAGCGATAGGCGAGGGAAGGGTCGATCTCGCGCTGGATGTGCGTGACGACGTCGAGCACGGTCTGGTTCGCGCGGGCCGGCACCTCGTAACGCGCGAAGCCGCCATCCGCGCCGCCGCGCCACACGCTGACCTTGAGGCTGGCCGCTTCGGCCATGCGCTTCTCCCCTGGACGCGCCCGAGACTACCGGCGCTGGACAGGCTGTCCAGCCCATGGCGAGGTGCGCGCAAGCGAAGGAGGAAACCCATGGCCGAGACGATCCGCGGCGCCGACATCCTGGTCCGGGCACTGAAGCAGGCGGGCACGAGCCGCATCTTCAGCCTGTCCGGCAACCACATCATGCCGGTCTATGACGCGCTGCTCGGCTCGGGCATCGAGATCATCCACACGCGGCACGAAGCGGCCGCGGTCCACATGGCCGATGCCTGGGCGCGGCTGACCGGCGAATGCGGCGTCGCCCTCGTCACGGGCGGGCAGGGGCATTCCAACGCGGTCGCCGCGCTGCCCACGGCGCTCGCGGGGGAAGTGCCGGTGCTGCTGCTGTCGGGCCACGCGCCGAACGCCGAACTCGGCCTCGGTGCTTTCCAGGAACTCGCGCAGGCGCGCATGGCCGAGCCGGTCTGCAAGAAGTCCTTCACCGCCAGCACGCCCGAGGCGCTGGCGCAGGAGGTCGCCTCCGCGATCCGCATCGCGCGCAGCGGCCGGCCCGGGCCGGTGCATCTCTCCCTGCCGACCGACGTGCTCGATGCGAAAATCGAGGCGCCGACGATCCGCGGCCCCTCGGCCTATGCCGCCGCGCCCGCGGCGCTGTCGGCCGACAGCGCCGCGGCGATCGCCGCCGTCATCACGCGGGCGGAACGCCCGGTGCTGGTCGCCCCGCCCGCGCTCTGCACGCCTGCCGGGCGGGGCGCGATCGCGG
>NZ_JACADQ010000141.1 GCF_016106015.1 Neoroseomonas rubea | reverse complement strand
GCGGCTCTGCGCGGTGCCGGCCGCGTCCTTCATGGACGCCGCCTGCAGCACGCCCGCGGCCTGCCGCGCCCTGCTGCGCCACGTGACGGAGATCCTGCGCCGCCAGGCCAAGCGCCTGCTGGAACGGGAGGCGCTGCCGGTCCGCCTGCGCGTGCACGCCGAACTGCTGCGCCTGTCGCGCCCGCGCACGGGCCGCGACGGCGCGCAGGATGACGGGCAGCGCATCGTGACGCCGCCGCCCCGCCAGCACATCCTCGCCGCGCGCATCGGCACGCGGCGGGAAGCGGTCTCGCGCGAATTCGCCGAGCTGATGCGCCAGGGGATCATCGCGCGGGAGCGCGGCGGCATCGTCATCCTCCAGCCCGAGGCGCTGCGCCGGTCGCTAGAGGCGGAACTCGAGGCCGAGACGGATCTCTGAGGCCGGTCCCGGCCTGCACCGGACCGGCATCGGCGTGCGCGCCGCGCAACGCCGCTCCGGCGCGCCTGGCCGGGCGCCGAAGATCAGGCCCCCGGCACAGGGTCATGGCGGCGGCGCACCGGGCGAAGCGCCCGGCCGCCAGCGCGACCGGGCACCTCCGTCATCGCCTACTGCCCGGTGCTCCACGGCCCGGTGTCCAGGCCCCGCGAAGGCGTGCCGCCGCCGAGCCCGAAGCTCATTGGGACGATGGTGAAGGCACTGGGGTCGTGGACCGACGTGGCCGCGACATAGGTCACCTCGATCCCGTCCCCGCCAGGGGCCACGGTGGCGACGAGCGGGGCCTTCGCCTCCGGGGCCGCGGCGAAGGCGCTGCGGGCGCGCGGGTCGCCGGGGGCGACGTAGAGGATCTCCGCGCCTTCGCCGACGCCGGAGAAGATGGCGACCCGGTCCTGCGCCAGGGCCGGCATGCCGAAGAACGCGCTCGCGAGAATGGCGGAGCGCACCGCCGTGTACCGCATGGTCATTGGGGTTCTCCCTTTCCTCGCCCGACGTCCATTCGCCGATGCGATGAAGGGACCTTGCGCCGATGCCCGCCGCACTTCGGTGTGAACGCGCACGCTTTCCGGCGCGCGGCGCGCTCCCGCGTGCGCAATCCCACGAAACGCGGGTGATTCAGGTCGCGTCGCCCTCGACCTTGCGGCGCAGCTCGCGCAGCCTTTGCTCCCCGCCGCGCAGGCGCGGATGCAGCGCGAGCGCGGCTTCCATGCTGCGCAGCGCGGCGCGCGCGTCGCCGCGTTCCTCCTGCAGCATGGACAGCGTCAGCAGCGCGCCGAAATGCCGCGGCTCGATGCGCAGCGCCTCCTGCAGGTCCCGCGCCGCGGCGGCCGGGTCGCCGAGCGCCGCATAGGCCTGGGCGCGCTGGTGCCAGGGTTCCGCCGCCTGGGGGGAGAGTACGATGGCGGCGTCGAAATCCTCGAGCGCCTCGTCATGCGTGCGGGCGGCCAGGTTGCGCGCGCCGCGGCGCAGCAGCAGAAGCGCGGCGGGGGAGGCCTGCTCGGCCCAGAGCGCACGGATGCGACCTTCCATCATGGTCGCGACGGCGTCGTCGGGCGCGGTCTTCAGCCCGTCGAACAGGCTGTCGAGTTCGGCGCGGCGGGACTCCTCGGCCCGGTTCGGCGCGCGCTGCTGCGCCTCGGCGGGTGCCGCGACGAGAAGCGCGAGGAGGAGAAGGGCAAGGCGCATGGGCGGATGGTCATCCCGGGTGGGCGGCGGGGGCAAGCCTCATGTAAGGCTCATGATCGCCATGCCCAGGACCGCCGCGACACGCGCCGGCCCGGCCCAGCGCGGGTCCGCATCCGGCCGCCCGGCCGCGCGCCAGATGCCGACCGCGGCGAGGATGTTGTAGGGCAGCGGAATGGCATGGCCGACCACGAAGCCGGCTGTGGTGCGGTCCGCCATGTGCAGCCACAGCGCGCCGATGCCGCACCAGAGGTTCAGCGCGACGCCACCCAGCACGCCCCAGCGCCAGAAGGCCTCCGCAAGCGGGACCTCCCCGCGCCAGAGCCGGGCGGCCGCCCGCACTCAGCCCGCCGCTCGGGCGCGCTCGACCGCGGCCGGTTCCGGCCCGCCCGCCATCCAGTCGAGCAGTTCGACCGTGTGCACGGCGGGGATCGCGCCGTCGCCCAGCTGCGTCAGGCAGCCGATATTGCCCGAGGCGATGAGCGCAGCGCCGGTGCGCGCGATGTTGCCCTGCTTGCGCACCTTGAGCTGCCCGGCGATCTCCGGCTGCAGCAGGTTGTAGGTGCCGGCCGATCCGCAGCAGATGTGGCTCTCGGCCGGTTCCTTCACCGCAAAGCCGGCCGCCTTGAGCAGCGCCTTGGGTTCCTGGGTGATCTTCTGCCCGTGCTGGAGCGAGCAGGCGGCGTGATAGGCGACCGTCAGGTCGGGTGCGGGCCGCGACGGCGCGTAGCCGAAGCGCGTCAGCACCTCGCTGATGTCGGCGGCCAGAGCGGCGACCCTGGCGGCCTGCGCGGCTTCCGGCGCCTCGCGGAACATGTGGCCGTAGTCCTTCAGCGTGGTGCCGCAGCCCGAGGCGTTGACCACGATCGCGTCGAGCCCCTCGCCCGCGATCTCGGCGCTCCAGGCCTCGATATTGGCGCGCGCCGCGCGCATCGCCGGGTCGTGGTGGCCCATGTGATGGTCGAGCGCGCCGCAGCAGCCCTGGCCTTTCGTGACCACCACCTCGATGCCCATGCGCGTCAGCAGGCGGATCGTCGCCTCGTTGATGGAAGGTGCGAGCACCTGCTGCGCGCAGCCGGTCAGCAGCCCGACGCGCGCGCGGCGCGGGCCTTCTGCGCGATGGACCTGCGGCCGCTCGATGGGGGATGGCGAGGGGACGGACGCGGGGGCGAGCCGCAGCATCGCCCGCAGCCGCTGCGCCGTCAGCGATCGCCCCGGCACCAGCCCCGCGAACGGCCGCGCGAACCAGGCGCCGACGAGGGCGAGGCGGAACCGGAAAGGGTGCGGCAGCACGAAGGACAGCACGCGCCGCAGCGCCCTCTCGGGCCAGGGGCGGCGATAGGTCTCCTCGATGTACGCCCGCGCATGGTCGACCAGGTGCATGTAGTGCACGCCCGAGGGGCAGGTCGTCATGCAGGACAGGCAGGACAGGCAGCGATCGACATGGCGGACCACCTCCTCGGTCGCCGGGCGGCCGGATTCCAGCATGTCCTTGATCAGGTAGATCCGCCCGCGCGGGGAATCGAGCTCGTCGCCCAGCAGCAGGAAGGTCGGGCAGGTCGCCGTGCACATGCCGCAATGGACGCAGGTGCGCAGGATGCGGTTGCTCTCGGCGGTGTCCGGATCGGCGAGCTGGGCGGGCGAGAAATTCGTCTGCATCCCGCCGTTCTAGGGGAGGCCGGGCGCCATCGCCAGCCGGCCGGGCGATGGACGCCCCTCCCGCCGCGGACCTATCCTCGCCCCGACAAGGGGTAGACGCCGCATGGTCACCGAAGCGATCCAGCATCTCGCTGCATTCAGCGGCCTTGCCTTCGCGGCGGTGCTGCTGTTGATCCAGGCCCTGGCGAAGGAGGTGGGCTACCTCTTCGGCCGGCGCCTCGCGCTGCGCAACGAGAACCCGGGCGAAGGCGTGTCCGTCGTGGTCGGGGGCATGCTGGGGCTGCTCGCCTTCGTGCTGGCCCTGACCCTCTCCTTCTCCAGCGCGCGCTTCCAGGAACGGCGGGAGGGAACGCTCGCGGAGACGAACGCGATCGGCACCGCCTGGCTGCAGGCGCAGGCGATCGGGCATGCGCGCGGGGCGGAGATCGCGCGGTTGCTCGAGGACTACGCCGTGACCCGCCGGGATTTCGTCCGTGCCGGGCGCGACGATGCCTGGCTCGACACGGCGACGCAGCGCACCAACGCCCTCCAGGGCGAGATCTGGGGCCATGTGGCCGCCATCGTGCGGGAGCGGCCGGACCCGGTCGCGGCCTCGCTGATGAACGCGCTCAACACCACCTTCGACCTGTCGACGGCCGAACGCTTCGCCTTCGCCACGCTGTTCCCGCCCCAGCTCTTCTGGCTGCTGCTGGGCATGACCGTCATCTCCATGTCCGCGCTCGGCTTCCAGCTCGGCCTGCGCCAGAAGCCGCTGCGGACGCTGTGCTTCCTGCTGCTGTGCATGTGGACGGCGACCATGACGATCATCCTGGACCTGGGCGCGGCCAGGGTCGGGTCCATCCGGGTCAGCGCGCAGCCCTATGACTGGATGATCGAGGGGTTCCGGGGCGGCGTGACCATTCCCCCCCTGCCTCGGAACTGACCCGCCCTACCCGCGCGACACCCGGCGTGGTATCGGGCCGGTGAGAATGGCTCGCAACATCACCCTCGCCGAGGTTTCCCCCTCCGCGCGCCGCCGCCGTGCGCCCGGCTGGGCCTGGGCCTCGCTGGTCGTCGCGGCGGCCATCGCCGCGCCGCTGCTGGCCGTGCTCGTGACGGCCGCGACGCGCCCGGGGGCGAGCTTCCTGCACATCGCCACCACGACGCTGCCGGAGATGCTGCGCAACTCCGCCCTGATGGCGCTGCTCGTGGCCCTCATGGCGGGCTCGGCGGGCGCGATCTCCGCCTGGCTCGTCGCCACCTGCGCCTTCCGGGGACGGCGCGTGCTGGAAGTGGCGCTGCTGCTGCCGCTCGCCATGCCGGCCTATCTCAACGGCTATGTCTACACCTGGCTGCTCGACGTGGCGGGGCCGGCGCAGCAGGCCTTCCGGGACCTGACGGGGCTGCGCTACGGCGACTACTGGGCGCCGGAGATCCGCAGCCTGCCCGGGGCGGCGCTGATGCTCGCCATGGTGCTCTATCCCTACGTCTACCTTCTGTGCCGCGCCGCCTTCCTGCAGCAGAGCGTCTGCCTGCTGGAGGCATCGCGCACGCTGGGGCACGGGCTGCCGCGCACCTTCCTGCATGTCGCGCTGCCGCTGGCGCGGCCGGCGCTGGCCGCCGGCATCGCGCTGGCGCTGATGGAGACGCTGGCCGATTTCGGCACGGTCCACCATTTCGGCGTGCGCACCTTCACCACCGGCATCTACGAGGCCTGGTTCGGCATGGACGACCGCGGCGCGGCGGCGCAATTGTCCGTCGCGCTGCTGGGCTGCGTCGGGCTGCTGCTCGCGCTCGAGCACATCACGCGCGGCGGGCGGCGCTTCCACGCGACGACCACGCGCCATCCGCCGCTCCGTCCCGTCGTGCTGCGCGGCTGGAAGGAAGCGGCCGCCATCCTCGCCTGCGCCATGCCGATGGTTCTTGGCTTCGCGCTGCCGGCGGGCGCGCTCGCCTGGCTCGCGGCGACCAGCGGGGATGCGCTGGACCGGTCGCGCTTCCTGCCCTTCGCCGTCAATTCGCTGATGCTCTCAGGCATCACGGCGGGGCTCGCCGTGCTGATCGCGGGGATGATGGCCTGGGCGGCGCGCATGCATCCCTCCCCCCTGCGCAGCGCCGCGAACCGCATCGCGGGCCTGGGCTACGCGCTGCCGGGCTCGGTCATCGCGGTCGGCGCGCTGGTGCCCTTCGGGCTGTTCGACAACGCGCTCGATGCCTGGATGCGGGCGACCTTCGGCGTCTCGACCGGGCTGCTGCTGAGCGGGACGATGGTGGCGCTGGTCTTCGCCTACCTTGTCCGCTTCCTCGCCGTTGCGCTCTCGGCCGTGGAATCGGGCCTCGCGCGGCTCAAGCCTTCCTATGTCGCGGCGGCGCGGGTGCTGGGCCGCACGCCGGGGCAGGCGGTGCGGGAAGTGGAACTGCCGCTCGCCCGCGGCGCCCTGCTGACCGCCGCCGTGCTGGTCTTCGTCGATACGATGAAGGAATTGCCGGCGACGCTGATCGTGCGGCCCTTCGACCTCGATACGCTGGCGGTGCGGATCTACAACCTCGCCTCGGACGAAAGGCTGGCCGAAGCCTCGACCGCCGCGCTGCTGATCGTGATCGTCGGGCTGTTGCCGGTCGCCGCACTCACGCGGGCGATGCGCGCGAGCGATTGACCCCGGTGGCCGAAGCCTGGTCGCGCCACATCGACGCTTTCGCCCGCCTGGTGGAAGCACCCGGTTTGCCTGGCTTGTCCGGTTGACGCCGCGACAGCCCCGCGGCGGCCCGCCTTCGGCGCCTTGGCACGCGTCAAGGCCGCGCGGCGTTCGCAGGAACCTCCCGCCCGCACGGCGCGACACCATCTGGCGCACATGAAGCGTCTCCTGCTCCCGCTCCTCCTCCTGCTGGCCGGCTGCGAGGCGCTGTCCCCACGCCCGGCCACGATCGAGCAGCGCCTCGCCGCTTTGCCCGCTGCCGGTGCGTCGGTGGAACGGCCCGTCACCATCCGCTGGAACGACCACCTGGTCCCCTGGGTGGAGGCGGAGACGGATCGCGACCTGTTCTTCGCCCTGGGCCTGGTGCACGGGCATCTGCGCGGCGCGCAGGTCGCGCTGCTGCGGCTGGCCGCGCGCGGGCGGCTGTCGGAAGTGGCCGGGCCCTTCGCGACGGAGATCGACCATGCGTTGCGCATCCTCGACTTCGGCCGCGCCGCGCCGGCGATCCGGAGCGCCTGGCCGGAGGAGACGCGCGCGCTGATGGCCGCCTTCGTCGCGGGGCTGAACCACGCGACGATGACCGCGCGGCGCCCGCCGCCGGAATTCGCCCTGCTCGGCCTTTCGCCCGAGCCGTATACGGAGGACGACCTGCTCGCCATCGGGCGGCTGGCGGGCACCGACGTGAACTGGCTCGGCTATTTCGCGCTGCTGCCGGCGCGCGGCACGCCGGGCTTCGCGCGGCTGTGGGAACGCACGGTGCAGGCGGGGTCCTCGGCGACGGAAGCCGCACTCGATGCACGGCTTTCGCTGATGCGGGAGATCCTGGCGGGGACGTCCCGCGCCGGGTCGAACACTATGGCGGTAGCCGGGCGGCGGTCGGCCAGCGGCGGGGCGCTGATCGCCTCCGACCCGCATCTGGGGCTGAACCTGCCGAATCTCTGGCTCGCGGCGGGGATGCGGTCGCCTTCCTTCCACGCGGCGGGGCTGATGGTGCCGGGGCTGCCCTTCCTCGGCGTCGGGCGGAATCCCGACATCGGCTGGGGCGGGACGAACATGCGCGCGGCGTCGTCGGACCTGTTCGACGTCTCGGCCCTGCCGCCGGATGCCTTCCGCCGCGAGACGGTGCGCATCCGCCAGCGGCTCTGGTTCAGCGCGACGCGGGAGGTGCGCGTCACGCCGCACGGGCCGGTTCTGACGGATGCGAGCGTGATCCCGCGCCGTCCGGGCGACGTGCTGGCGCTGCGCTGGGTGGGGCATGAGGCGACCGACGAGATCACCGCGCTGCTCGCCGCTGCGCGGGCGCGGGATGGCTCGCAGTTCCGCGCTGCCTTCAGCACCTTCGGCGTCTCCGCGCAGAACATGCTCTGGGCGCATCGCGACGGCAGCATCGGCCAGTTCTACGCCACCACCATCCCCGACCGGCGCGGCATCCCGCGCGAGGATCCGGTGCTGGATGCGCGCGACGCGACCGCGACGGCGCCCTGGCAGCGGCTGCTGCGCACGCCGGACCTGCCCTTCGTGGTCAACCCGCGCGAGGGGTATCTCGCCAGCGCCAACAACCGGCCGGAAGCGCTGGGAAGCCGCGCGCCGCCGCTCCTCGGCTTCTTCTTCTCCGACAGCGACCGCGTGGAACGGTTGCGGGAGATGCTGGCCGCGACGCCGCGCGCGACGCCGGCGGACCTTGTCGCGATGCAGACGGATACGCGATCGCCACGCGCCGCGCGCCTCGCCGGAGCACTCGCGCAGCGGATGGAGGGCATCGCGGAGGCCGCGCCGCTGCTGGCCGCGCTGCGCGGCTGGGATGGGAACTACAGCGAGGACAGCCGCGCCGCCGTGGGGTTCGAGGTGCTGCTCGCGCGCCTTGTCCCCCTGCTGCAGCCCGAGGAGCGGCAGGGCGAGACCGGCAACCGCCGCGCACCGGAAAGCCAGTGGAATTTCCTCACCGCCTTCCTGCTACGCGACCTCGATGCGCTGCCGCCCGAACGCCGCGCCGCCGTGCTGCGCCAGGCGGCGGGCGTCGCCGCGACGGACTTCGCCGCGCTCGGCACATGGGGGGAGATGCACCGGCTGCGCGTCTCCCACTGGCTGGTGAACCTGCCCGTGGTCGGCGGCGCCTTCGCCTATGGCGACTTCCCCGTGGGCGGGTCGCGGGAGACGCCGATGAAGACGAGCCATGGCCTCGTCACCGGGCGCCATGTCGCGGCCTTCGGGTCCATGGCGCGGCATGTCAGCGACATGGCCGACCCGGACGCGAACTGGTTCGTGCTGTGGGGCGGGCAGGATGGCTGGGTCGGCTCGGCCGCCTTCGCCGACCAGGTGCCGCTGTGGCGGGAACGGCGATCGATCCGCATTCCCCTGCGGCCGGAGACGGTGGCGCGCGACTTCCCGCGCGTGACGCGGCTGGAGCCGCGGCGGTGAACGTCCCCTTCGATTCCACGCCCTGCCTCAAGGCCTATGTCGCCGCGCGGCTGCGCCGGCTGCGCGCGATGGACCCGACGGCGGAGCAGCAACGCCTGCTGCTGGGCCTGCTGCGCCATGCCGAGGCCACGCGCTTCGGCCGCGACCATGGCTTCGCCGGCATCCGGAGCGTCGCCGATTTCCAGCGCGCCGTGCCGCTGCGGCGGTATGAGGCGCTGCACGCGGACTACGTCGCCGCCGCGCTGCCCGTGCTGGACGGCGTGCTGTGGCCCGGGCGCACGCCCTATCTCGCGCTGTCCTCGGGCACGACATCGGGCACGACGAAGCGCATCCCGGTGACGCGGGAGATGGTGCGCGCCAATCGCGGCGCGGCGCTGGACACGCTCGCCTGGCACCTGGCGGCGCATCCGCGCGCGCGGCCCTTCGGCGGGCTGTCCTTCATGCTCGGCGGGTCGACGGACCTGAAACAGGTCGCGCCGGGCGTGCGGGAAGGCGACCTGTCCGGCATCGCGGCGCATGAGGTACCGGGCGCGCTGCGCCGCTGGTCCTGGCCGCCGGAGGAACTCGCGCTGCTGGCCGACTGGGATGCGAAGCTGGCGCGTCTCGCGGCGGAGGCGCCGGTGCGGGAGATCCGCATGGTCTCCGGCACGCCATCCTGGCTGCTGCTGCTGTTCGAGCGGCTCGCGGCGCGGCACGGCATGCCGCCGCTGCCCGCGCTCGAACTGCTGATCCATGGCGGCGTTGCCTTCGCGCCCTATCGCGAGCGGCTCGCGCCCTTCCTTCCCGCGGGCTGCGCGACGCGGGAGGTCTATCCGGCAAGCGAAGGCTTCGTCGCCATCGCTGATCGTGGGGACGGGGAAGGGCTGCGGTTGAATCTCGACCGCGGCTGCTTCTTCGAGTTCGTCCCCGTGGAAGACCTCGACGCCGCGACGCCGACGCGCCATTGGGCGGCGACGATCGAGACGGGCGTCGAGTATGCCGTGGTCGTCTCCTCCTGCGCCGGGCTGTTCGGCTATGTGCTGGGGGACACGGTGCGCTTCGTCGACCGCGCGCCGCCGCGGCTGCTGGTGACGGGGCGGACGTCATGGACGCTCTCGGCCTTCGGAGAGCATCTCGCCGGCGAGGAGATCGAGGCGGCGATCATGGCGGCCGCGCAGGCGGTCGGCCTTGCCGTCGCGGAATACATGGTCGGGCCGGAATTCCACGGCAGCCTCGGGCGGCATCGCTGGTGCGTGGAAGCGGCGGGCGCCGTGCCGCCCGATGCCGCGCCGCGTCTCGCCGCCGCGCTGGATGCGGCGCTGCGCGCCGAGAACGACGACTACGCGGCGCATCGCGACGGCGCGCAGATGGCCGTGCCCGAGGTGCTGATCCTGCCGCCCGGCGCCTTCGCCGCCTGGATGCGCGCGCAGGGCAAGTTGGGCGGGCAGCACAAGGTGCCGCGCGTGATCGCCGACCCGGCCCGCTTCGCGGCGGCGGCGGCCGCGCTCAGCGCAGCGCCGCCGCCAGCATCGCGCGGATGACCTCGAGGCAGCGGCCGCACTG
>NZ_JACADQ010000140.1 GCF_016106015.1 Neoroseomonas rubea | reverse complement strand
CGGCGCGCGCATCCGCCGCGGCTGCCGCAGCCTCGTTGCGTGGCGGCGGGCGACGCGGCGCGGCGGCGGGCGCGACGGCGACCACGGGCGCTCCCTGCCGGGAAGCCGCGCGGGATTCGAGCATCTCGAGCCGCCGACGCATCTCGTCGAGTTGCCGGCGCAGTTCGGCGATGGTGGCCGCGTCGTCGCTGGCACTCTGCGCGTACGCCGGCGTAAGGACCCCCGAGTTGAGAAGCAGCGTGACGGCCAGCGCCGCCGACGCGCCCGCCACGCGCGATGTCCCGACCATTTCCGCCTCATTGCGCGATTCGCCCCGCCAGCGTGGCCGAGCGCCGGCAGCCACGGAACATGTGGCGATAAGCGTCGCATTCCGCTCCTGTGCGCTGCGTCCCGGCGTGGCCGTGCGAGGCTTTGCCCACCATCTGCCGGTTCCAACACACTCGCTCTCGTCATCGAGAGGCTGCTATTGTGCACCGCACACAAAGCCGACCCCCGCGCCTATGGCCGGGGCGACGAGGGAATTCCACATGGCAAGCCGCCCCCCGCGCAGCACCCCGCGCCCCAACCCGCTGCTCATCGACCTCGCACTCCAGGGCGGCGGCAGCCATGGCGCCTTCACCTGGGGCGTGCTCGACCGCCTGCTCGAGGAGGAGTGGCTCGAGATCGAGGCGATCTCCGGCACCTCGGCCGGCGCGATGAACGCGGCCGTGATGGCCTCGGGCTATGCCACGGGCGGGCGGGACGGTGCCAAGCAGGCGCTCGAGTCCTTCTGGCGGCGTGTCTCGCGCGCCGCGGCGTTCAGCCCCTTCCAGCGCTCGCCGATCGACGTCGCGCTGGGGCGCTGGTCACTCGACCATTCGCCGATCTTCCTCGCGATGGACGTGCTCTCGCGCGTCTACTCGCCCTATGAACTCGCGCCCTGGGCGACGAATCCGCTCGGCGATGTCCTGGCGGAGAGCGTGGACTTCGCCGCGGTCGCGGCCGGGCCGGTCAAGCTCTTCATCACCGCGACCAATGTGCGAACGGGGCGCGGGCGCGTCTTCCGCAATCCGGAGCTGTCGCCGAACGTCCTGCTTGCTTCGGCCTGCCTGCCGACGATGTTCCAGGCGGTCGAGATCGAGGGCGAGGCCTATTGGGACGGCGGCTATGGTGGCAACCCGACGATGACGCCGCTGATCCGCGAATGCGTCTCGGACGATACAATCATCGTGCCGATCAACCCGATCGAACGCCCCGGCACGCCCCGCACGGCACGCGAGATCATGAACCGGCTGAACGAGGTCTCGTTCAACGCGACGTTGCTCAAGGAGCTCAAGATGATCGCGTTGCTGCGCCAGACCGACGTGCAGCACACCGCGGAATGCCAGGGCTGGGCGCGCAACCGCGTGCATTTCGTCCGCAACGACATCATGGTAACCCTTGGCTATTCCTCGAAGCTGAACGCGGAGTGGGAGTTCCTCACGATGCTGCACGCCGAGGGACGCAAATCGGCGGATGCCTTCCTCGCCGACCACGCTGACGACCTCGGCAAGCGCTCGACGGCGCCGATCGAGAAGCTGCTCGAGGACATCTGAGACATGGGACTCCTCGGAATCCTCGTCGGCCTCTCGATCCTCGTCTGGCTGGCCTACAGGGGCTGGTCGGTGCTGCTGCTCGCCCCCACCGCGGCGCTCATCGCCGCCGCCTTCTCGGGCGAGCCCCTTCTGGCTCACTGGACTCAGACCTTCATGGGCAGCGCGGGACGCTTCGTCGCGCAGTTCTTCCCGCTGTTCCTGCTGGGCGCTCTGTTCGGCAAGCTGATGGAGGACAGCGGGTCGGTGAACGCCATCGCCGACTTCATGACCGAGAAGCTCGGCGCGGAGCGCGCGGTGCTGGCGGTGGTGCTGGCGGGCGCGGTCGTCACCTATGGCGGCGTCAGCCTCTTCGTCGCCTATTTCGTACTTGCGCCCATGGCGACCGCGCTGTTCCGGCGCGCGGACATCCCGCGCCGGCTGATGCCGGCCGCGATCATCGTCGGGTCATCGACCTTCACCATGTCTGCGCTGCCGGGAACGCCGGCCATTCCAAACACCATCCCGATGCCCTTCTTCGGCACCACGCCCTTCGCGGCACCCGGGCTCGGCATCATCGCCTCGGCGATCATGCTCGGTATCGGCCTGTGGTGGCTCGGCCGGGCGGAGGCGCGCGCGCGCATCGCCGGCGAGGGCTTCGGCGATGACCGGCCGCCGGCCGCCGACGCGGCGGTCGATGATCCGCTGATCCGCGAGCGCGCCGTCACGGCACGCGACTTCGACCCGGCGGAAATCCACCGCAGCGCCGAGGCGCCGGACCGCCCGGGCATCGTCGTTGCCGCCGCACCGCTGGTCGTGGTGGTGATCGTCAACCTGCTGATGTCCTTCGCCGTGCTGCCCAACATCGACGCCACCTTCCTCGCGGAACCGCGCTGGGGCGGGACGACGCTGTCGGCGGTCGCCGGTGTCTGGGCGGTCGCGACCGCGCTCGCCGCGGCCATCGCGACGCTGCTCGCGCTCGGTGGGCGGCGCATCCCCTCGCTTCGCGCGACCATGGATGCCGGTGCCAATGCCGCCGTCCTGCCGATCTTCAGCGTGGCGAGCCTGGTCGGCTTCGGCGCCGTCGTCGCCGCCATGCCGGCCTTCGAGGCGGTGCGCGACTGGGTGCTCGGCATCGGCGGCGGGCCGCTCGTCTCCCTCGCGGTCGCGACCAACGTGCTCGCGGCACTCACGGGCTCTGCCTCGGGCGGGCTGACCATCGCGCTGGAGGCGCTGGGGCCGACCTTCATGGCGATCGCCACCGCGCAGTCGATCGATCCCGGACTGCTGCACCGGATCGCCGTGATCGGCGCGGGGACACTCGACATCCTGCCGCACAATGGCGCCGTCATCACCCTGCTCGCGGTCTGCGGCTGCACACATCGCGAAAGCTACATGGATATCGTCGTGGTCGGCATCGGCGGGTCGCTCGCCGCGCTCGTCGCCGTCGTGCTGATCGGCGGGATGGTCGGATCCTTCTGATGCGCCGCCCGCGTTCAGCCGGGGCCCGGATGGCGGCCCGACAGCAGGCGCGCCACCCAGGCGCCGCCGGGGAACTGCTCGCAGATCGTCAGCGCCGCGATCAGCACCGGGACGCCGATGAAGGCGCCGGGCACGCCCCAGAGGAAGGCACCGAAGAACACCGCCGCGAGCACCATGAACGGAGATACGGAAAGCTGCTTTCCGGCAAGCCGCGGTTCCAGGTAGGAGCCGATCAGGAACTGAATCACCTGCAGCGCGGCGAAGATCGTCACCACCGCCTGCCACGAGCCGAACTGCAGCAATCCCACCAGCGTCGGGAAGACCGTGGCGACGAGCGGCCCAAGGAACGGGATGTAGTTCAGCACGAAGGCGATCACGCCCCATTCGGCCGCGAGGTCGAGCCCCATGAAGCGCGCGAAGGCATAGACCAGGACGCCGGTCAGCACGCTGGCGAAGCTGCGGACCAGCATGTAGGCGCGCAGCTTCGCGGCGCTCGCGGCAAGGCCCGCCAGCACGCGACGCGCCGCCGGATAGGCGTCGAGCCCGGCGAGCTGCGCGGCCGCCGGTCGGACCTCCAGCAGCCCGAGCAGCACGAAGACCGCCGTCACGATGACGAAGCTTACGATGCCCTGGAGCTGTGCAAGAACCGCCTGCGCGAGCCGCACGAGCCAGCGCACGTCGAACTGGTCCGACACCACGCCCGCCGCGGCGATGCCCTGCGTTTCCAGCCAGGCGATCTTCGCCGCATACAGGGATTGGAGCTGCCCCGCATTGGCCACCACCCATTGCGCGACGCGCCCGAAGGCCCAGACGATGCCGTAGGCGAGGCCGGCCACGACCGCGAGCGTGACGAGGACCGTGCCGATCAGCGCGAGCCCCGCCGGAATACGATCCTGCGCGGCTCGCTGCATCGGCCAGACCAGCGCGATGACAAAAAGGGCGAAGGCGACCGGCGCAAAGATCGCCTGCGCCGCCTGCAACGCCGCGCCGACCAGCACCGCGGCGCAAAGGCCGAGAAGCACACGCCCGCCACCTTCGGTCATCATGCAGCGCTGTCCTGGTTCATGCACGGCAGCCTGTGTCGGCGGCAGGCATGGCGCAAGGGGAAGGCGCCATGATCGTATTGGCGCGCCGCTGGCTTCTCCGTGCGGCGGGCACGCTTGGCGCGCTGCTCGTGCTGGGACTCGGCGTGCGCGCCTGGGACGTGCAGCGCGGCCCGCCGCTCGGCCCATGGCACATCGTCGTGCCGCCGGAGATCTCCGCGGAAGCCCTCGATGCCGCCGATTGGCCGCGATGGCTCGCGGCAGAGGCGGAGGCGATCGCAACGGTGCGACAAGAGGTGACGGAGGCGCTGGAACCGCAGGACCAGGTCGCGCTGAACCGCTATTTCGTCGACAGTCCGATGAATCCGGCGCGCTTCGCGCAGGACTGGAACCGCTCCTTCATCCTGGTGCCCGAAGGCGCGCCGCGCGGCGGCGCCGTTCTCCTGCACGGGCTGACAGACACGCCCTACTCGGTCCGCCATCTGGCGGAGGCCTATCGCGCGCGCGGCTTCGTCGCCGTCGCCATACGCCTGCCGGGCCATGGCACCGTCCCCGCCGGCCTGACGCGCGCGGCGTGGGAGGACTGGATGGCGGCGACACGACTTGCGCTACGGGAGGCGCGGGCGCGCGCGGGCGAAGGACGGCCGCTGCACCTGGTCGGCTATTCGAATGGGGGCGCGCTGGCGATGAAGTACGCGCTCGACGCGATCGAGGACGCGACGCTGCCCCGCGCCGAGCGCGTCGTCCTGGTTTCGCCCATGATCGGCGTTACGGCCTTCGCGCGCTTCGCCGGGATCGCTGCGCTTCCCGCACTGCTGCCGCGCTTCGCCAAAACCGCCTGGCTCGACATCCAACCCGAGTTCAACCCGTTCAAGTACAATTCCTTCCCGGTCAACGCCGCGCGCCAGACGCATCGGCTGACGGCGGCGCTGCAGGCGCAGATCGACCGGCTGGCAGTCGCGGGGCGGCTCGGTACGCTGCCGCCGGTGCTGACCTTCCAGTCGGTGGCGGATGCGACAGTCTCCACGCCCGCGGTGCTGTCCGCGCTCTATGCGCGCCTGCCGGACAATGGCAGCGAGGTTGTGCTGTTCGACCTCAATCGCGGCGCGGGATTCGGGCCGCTCTTCAGCGCCGGCGCCTATACGGCGATCGAGCGTCTCGTGCCGCCGGCGCCGCGTGCCTATGCGTTGACCGTCGTGTCCGACCGGCAGGGGTCCGTCCAGGCGCGGCGGACCGCGGCCGGAGCGCTGGATGAGACGGTGGAGCCGCTTGCCGAGACGTGGCCACGCGGCGTCTTTTCCCTCTCCCACGTCGCCCTTCCCTTCCCGCTCAGCGACGGGCTCTATGGCCTGGAGCCGGATCCTGCGGAGGATTTCGGCGTGCGGCTCGGCGAACTCGCCATACGCGGCGAACGCGGCGTGCTGGCCATCGGGCTCGACGCGGCGGCGCGGCTCACCTCGAACCCGTTCTTTCCCTTCATGCTCGGGCGCGTCGTCGCGCCGCTCGACGCGGCGGCGGCGCGATGAGCGGGCTGAGACGCCACGGGCAGGGATGGGACGCCCGGCACATCGCGCGCCGGGCCCCGTCGCGTGAGTCTCGGGCACAAACCTACTCCGGCGCGCAACCGCCTCGCCGGCCATGATCGCATCACCCACCATCGGACGGACCGGCCGCACGCCATGACGATCCAGACGCTCCGCCTCGCCGCCCTTGTCCTGCCCGTCGTGCTGGCTGCCTGCGATGGCGGGCCACCGCCCGCCCCGCCAGAGATCCGCCCCGTACGCGTGGTGGCGGTCGAACGCGCGGCTGAGGGGGAAGTCGTATCCCTGACCGGCACGGTGCAGGCGGAGAACGAGGTGAACCTAGCCTTCCGCATCGACGGGCGCATGGTGGAACGCCTGGTCAATGTCGGCGACCAGGTGCGGGCGGGCCAGACGGTGGCGCGGCTCAATCGCGACAATGAAGAGAACAACCTGCGCGCCGCGCGCGCGCAACTTGCCGCGGCCACCGCGCAGCTGACCGAGGCGCGAAACAATCATTGGCGCCAATCCGAGTTGCTGCGCGACGGCTGGACCACCCGCGTGCGCTACGACCAGGCGGCGCAGACGCTGCAGACGGCGCAATCCGCCGTCGACGCGGCGGAAGCGCAGGTCGGCATCGCAGAGACCCGCCTGTCCTATACCGAGCTCGTCAGCGACGTCACCGGCCGCGTCACCGCACGCGGCGCCGAGCCCGGGGAGGTCGTCCAGCCCGGACGCATGGTCATCCAGGTCGCGCGCGACGAGGGCCGCGACGCGGTCTTCGACGTGCCGCCGACCATCAAGGACCAGGCGCCGGCCAATCCGCTGATCGAGGTCGTGCTCGCCACCGACGCCACGGTGCGCGCGAACGGGCGCGTGCGGGAAGTGGCACCACGCGCCGATGCCGCGACCGGCACCTTCCAGGTGCGCGTAGGCCTCGCGGACCCGCCGCCGGCGATGCGCCTCGGCGCGACCGTCACGGGCCGGATGCGCCTGGGGAATTCCGGCGGCTACAGCATCCCGGCCTCGGCATTGACGCGCGCCGATCGCGCCCCGGCGGTCTGGGTGGTCAACCCGGCCGACCAGACCGTCGCGCTGCGGACGGTAGAATTGCTGCGCCACGACCCCGCTCATGTGGTCGTGTCCAGTGGCCTCACCACGGGCGACATCGTCGTCACGGCGGGCGTACAGGCGCTGCGGCCGGGGCAGAAGGTGCGGCTGCTCGGGGCGACGCGATGATCGGCCCGAACCTCTCGGAATGGGCGATCAGTCGTCGCTCGCTCGTCGTCTATTTCATGATCGTCGCGCTGGTCGCGGGCAGCTTCGCCTTCGTCAAGCTCGGCCGCAACGAGGATCCGGCCTTCACCTTCCGCACCATGGTCGTCTCGGCGGTCTGGCCGGGCGCGACCATCGAGGAAACGCTGCTGCAGGTGACCGAGCGGCTCGAGCGAACGCTCCAGGAGACGCCGAACCTTGACCGTCTGCGGTCCTACACCGTGCCTGGCCAAACGACGATCTTCGTCGACCTGAAGGGCACAACGCCGCCCACCGTGGTGCCGGACATGTGGTACCAGGTGCGCAGGCGCGTCGCCGACATGCGCCATACCATGCCCCAGGGCGTGCTGGGCCCCTTCTTCAACGACGATTTCGGCGACACCTTCGGCATCATCTATGGCTTCACGGCGGACGGCTTCAGCCAGCGGGAGCTGCGCGACTTCGTCGAGGCCGCTCGGTCCCGCCTGCTGCTGGTGCCGGATGTCTCCAAGGTCGAGATCCTAGGCGCGCAGGATGAGCGGATCTTCATAGAGTTCTCCCTCGAGCGCCTCGCCGGCCTCGGGCTGAACTACCCGGCGCTGGTCTCCGCCCTGCAGACGCAAAACCTTGTCCGCCCGGCGGGGGTCGTCGAGACCGGGCAAGAGCGCCTTCTGCTACGTGTCTCCGGCGCCTTCGAGAACGAGCAGGACATCCTGAACGTCAATTTCGTGCTGGGACCGCGCGTATTCCGGCTTGGCGACATCGCCGAGGTCCGCCGCGGCTTCGCCGACCCACCCCAGCCCATGTTCCGGGTCAACGGGCAGGAGGCGATCGGGCTCGCCGTGGCCATGCGCGAGGCCGGCGACATTCTCGCCCTGGGGCGCAACATCAAGGCGGAGATGGACCGGATCCGCGCAAGCCTTCCGGTCGGCATCGAGCCTATCCTCGTCGCCGACCAGTCGGTGACGGTGGACGAGGCGATCGGCGACTTCATGGAGAGCCTTTGGCAGGCGATCCTGATCATCATGGCGGCGTCCTTCATCGCGCTCGGCATACGCCCGGGCGCGGTGGTCGCACTCTCCATCCCGCTGACGCTCGCCATCGTCTTCCCGCTGATGTCGCTCGTCGGCATCGATCTCCAGCGCATCTCGCTTGGCGCCCTGATCATCGCGCTGACGCTGCTGGTCGACGATGCGATGACGACGATCGACGCCATGATACGGCGCCTCGGCGCGGGGGATTCAAAGGAGGCGGCAGCCACCTTCGCCTACCGTACCCTCGCCTCGTCGATGCTGACGGGCACGCTGGTGACCATCGCGGGTTTCGTGCCGATCGGCTTCGCGCGCAGTTCGGCCGGCGAGTACACCTTCTCGATCTTTGCGGTGGTGGCAATCGCGCTGATCGTCTCCTGGTTCGTGGCGGTGATCTTCGCGCCGCTGCTCGGCATGGCGATGCTGAAGCGGCCCGCGCAGGCGGAAAGCAGCGAGCCGGGTGCTGTGCTGCGCGCCTATACGCGCTTCCTGACATTCGCGATGCGGGCGCGATGGCTGACGATCGGCTTCACAGTGGCGATGTTCGCCGTGGCCGTCTTCGCCATGCAGTTCGTTCCCCGGCAGTTCTTCCCCTCCTCCGACCGGACCGAATTGCTGGTCGAGGTAACGCTGCCGCAGAACGCCTCGATCTTCGCGAGCGAGGAAGCATCGCGGCGCCTCGATGCCGCGCTCGCGCAGGACCCGGATGTCGCGCGCTGGAGCACCTATGTCGGCCGTGGCGCGATCCGCTTCTACCTGCCGCTGAACGTGCAGCTCGCCCTGCCCTTCTTCTCCCAGGCCGTGGTGGTCGCGAAGGACCTGCCCGGGCGCGAGCGGTTGCAGCGACGACTCGAGGCCATGCTCGCCGAGGAGTTCCCCGCCGCCGTCGCGCGCGTCTATCCACTGGAACTGGGCCCGCCCGTGGGGTGGCCGCTGCAGTACCGGGTGAACGGCCCGGACATCGAAAGGGTCCGGGAGATCGCGCAGGACGTCGCGAAGCTGCTGGCCGATACCCCCGGCGCCCGGCACGTGCATTTCGACTGGATGGAACCCGCGCGGCAGCTGCGCCTGGTGGTCGACCAGGACGAGGCCCGCCGCCTCGGCCTCTCATCCGCCCAGGTCGCCGCAACCCTGAACGCCGCCGTGACGGGCACGACGGTCACGCAGGTCCGCGACGACATCTACCTCATCAACGTCGTGGCGCGCGCCACCGCGGAACAGCGCCTGTCGCTCGAGACGCTGCGCTCGATCCAGGTGCCGCTGCCGGGCGGGCGGACCGTGCCGCTCGCGCAACTCGCCCGCTTCGAACATGCCCAGGAATACCCGCTGGTCTGGCGGCGCGACCGGGTGCCCACGCTGACGGTCCGGGCGGACGTCAATCCGGGCGTGCTGCCCGATTCTGCGGTTGCGTCGCTCGCGCCACGGATCGCGGCGTTGAACGCGACGCTGGAGCGGCCCTATCGCGTCGACCTCGGCGGCATCGCGGAGGAAAGCGCCTACAGCCAGGCGAGCGTGATGGCCGTGGTGCCGGTAATGCTGGCACTCATGCTGACGCTGCTGATGTGGCAACTCGGCTCCTTCCGGCGCCTGTTCCTCGTGCTCGCGCTGCTCCCGTTGGGGATCATCGGCGTGGTGCTCGCGCTGCTCGTCTTCAACCGGCCGCTCGGCTTCGTCGCGATCCTCGGCATCCTCTCGCTGCTCGGCATGATTGCGAAGAACGCCGTCATCCTGATCATGCAGATCGAGAGCGACCGCGCCGAAGGCAAGGAGGTCTGGGACGCGGTGATCGCCGCCGCTTCCTCGCGCCTCCGGCCAATGATGCTGACGGCGATCTCGACGGTGCTCGGCCTCATTCCCATCGCGCCGACGGTGTTCTGGGGGCCGATGGCTTTCGCCATCATGGGCGGGCTCGCGGTGGCGACTCTGCTGACGCTGGTCTTCCTGCCCACGCTCTACGTCACGGTCTTCGGCGGGCGACCGCCGAAGGCCGCGCCGGCGCGTGCCTGACATGGCCGGCGCCGCCGCCCTGCGCGCCGCGCTCCTGCTCGGGCTGTGGTGCGCGCTGGCGGGCGTGGTGCCGGCGGACCTGCCTGTCGGCGTCGCGGC
>NZ_JACADQ010000014.1 GCF_016106015.1 Neoroseomonas rubea | reverse complement strand
CCGCTCTGCCCAGCCCAGCCTGGGCGGGCGCGTTGCCCGCCTGGCACGCAGCGGCGCCGTCCGCGCTTCCGCCACCCGCGCGCGGCCCGCCCTTCGCGCCCCGCGCCCCACCCGCCTTCGGCTGACGTTCCCGCGCACGCATCCGTGCGCCCGCTTCGCCACGTCACACCGAAGGATTGCATTCCATGTTCCGTCGTACCCTGCTGGCCGCCGTGCCGGCGCTGTTCGCCCTGCCCGCCATCGCGCATGACTACACCGCGGGCGATCTCCGCATTTTCCATCCCTGGACCCGCGCCGCCGGCGCCAACGGCAATGGCGGCGGCTTCATGCGCCTGACCAATGGCGGTGCGCAGCCCGACCGGCTGATCTCCGCCGCATCGCCCATCGCGCGCGTGGTCGAACTGCACACTCATCTCCGCGAAGGCGATGTGATGCGTATGCGTCCGGTGAACGACATCCCCATTCCTGCGGGCCAGACGGTGGAACTGCGTCCGGGCGGGGTGCATGTCATGCTCATCGGGCTGAACGCGCCGTTGCAGCAGGGGACGCGCGTGCCGGTCACGCTGCGCTTCGAGCGCGCGGGCGAGGTGACGGTCGAACTCGCTGTGGAAGCGGCCGGCGCGCGAGCCCCGGGGCACCATCACTAGCTTGCACGGTCGCCCCGCGTGGCATGTCAGCCCGCGCGAGGCGTTCCCCGGGTGCGGATATCGCCGCGCTGCCCGAGCGCGAGCCGCGCGAGCGGTGCGGCAATCACCGTCGTGACCACCGCCATGGCGATCAGGCCGGAGAAGACCACCGGCCCGATCATCCCGGCATCGAGCAGCGCGGCGAGCACCACCACCTCCATCAGCCCCTTGGTCTGCATCAGCACGCCGAGCGCCAGCGCGAAGGACCAGCTCTCCCCCGCCTGGCGCGCCGGCAGTGCGGTGCCGGCGACCTTGCCCGCGAAGGTCGCGACGGTGGCGAGCAGCAGGACCGACAGGAAGGCAGCCGAGCCCGGGTCGATCGTCGCCTTCAGCCCGGTCGAGACGAAGAAGAAGGGCAGCAGCACGGTCGCGGTCAGGGGCTCGATGCGCGCGATCAGGGCGGCGCGGCTGGCGGGCGGCATGACGACGCCCGCGGCGAAGCCGCCGAGGATGTAGCCGAGGCCGATCGCCTCGGCCGCCGCCGCCGAGACGAAGCAGAGCGCGACGCCGAGGACGAGCATCCGCGCCTCGGCGCCTTCGCCCTCGGCAAGGCTGCGGAGCAGCCGCGCACAGCCGAGCAGCGCCGCGCCCCACAGCAGCGAGAACAGCAGCGTCGTGCCGATCTGCGCCGCCGCGCCGGCCGCGATGGCGAGCAGCGCGGCGAGCACCAGCCACAGCGCCGCGTCGTTCACCGCAGCCAGCGCCAGCGCCGTCTGGCCGAGCCGCGTGCCGATCCAGCCCGCTTCCCGCAGGATGGCGGCGAGGATGGGCAGCGCCGTCACCGCGATGCAGACCCCGATCGCCAGGGTGAAGGTCACCGCATCCCCGCGCGGCCCGATCGCACCGGGCACGAAGGCCGCGATCCAGGCGCCGACGCCCAGGCCGAGCAGGAAGGGCAGCAGGAAGGAGCCCGCCGTGATGCGTTTCAGCCCCCGCGCCTCGCCCTTCAGCCGGGCGGGATCGAGATGCAGGCCGGAGACGAAGACGTAGAGCAGCACGCCGACCGCGGCGAGGCCCTGGAGGGAGGACAGCACCGGCGCGGTGAAGACCGCCGCATGCGCTTCCGGCGCCAGCCGTCCGAAAAGGGAAGGGCCGAGCGCCACGCCGCCCAGGATCTGCAGCACCGCGAGCGGGGCGACCGCGCGCACCGCGCCGATGCGCCAGAGCAGCCAGGGCCCGGCGACCAGCGCTGCAGCGACGCAGAGCAGCCCGACCTTGGCGTTCATGGGGTCAGTCGAAGGGCTGCGCCGCGATGTCCACGCGCGCTTCCGACCGCCAGAGTGAAATCGCGACGCCGCCCACCACCGAGACGTTCCAGTCGCGGCGGAACAGCGGGCTGTCGTCGTTCGCCGCGCCAGTGAAATTCTCGAGCCGCCCGCCGGCGACAAGCGAGACGCGCTCGCTCAGCGGCAGGCGGTAGGAGACGGACAACCGGGACCCGACATAGCCCGCGCGGCCGTCATAGGCGGCACGTCCCGCCCGCGCGAATTCGGGCTCCACCTGGTAGAAATAGTCGCCGTAGCGCTCCGTGCCGAAGAGCAGGCCGGCGGACAGTCGCAGCCGCGCGAAGGGCGAGAGGAAGTTGACGTGCTCATAGGCGATGTCGGGCGCAAAGGTGAATCCGCGGAAGGAGACCGAGGACCAGTCGGTGGAGAACACCGCGCGCACCGGCGTGTCGATCAGGATACGGCGCGGCTGGCTCTCATCCTCCCCGCGCCAGAGGGTGAAGCGCAGCGTCGGCCCG
This sequence comes from Neoroseomonas rubea, assembly GCF_016106015.1. Taxonomy (GTDB): domain Bacteria; phylum Pseudomonadota; class Alphaproteobacteria; order Acetobacterales; family Acetobacteraceae; genus Neoroseomonas; species Neoroseomonas rubea. Next base: position 33,951 of record NZ_JACADQ010000014.1, on the reverse strand, counting down.
ATCTCCCCCAGCCATTCGAGGTCGGGCATGCCTTCCCGCGCGGTGATGTCGCGCGAGGATCCGTTGAAGCCGCCCGAGGCGCTGACCGACAGCTCGATCCCGTCCGCCAGGCTGGTCCGCGCGCGCAACCCGCTGTCATCGGCCCGGAACAGGTCGCCGCGATAGATCACGTACGGCACGGCGAGCCCGCGCCAACGGTTCTGGTCCGAGGCCGGATAGGCCGGCAGCCAGCCGCCGCCCGCGGCGACGCCCATCTCGAAGACCGGCAGTTGCTGAGCCCGCGCCGGCAGGGCGGCGAGGAGGAGGAGCAGCAGGGGGATGATGCGGCGGGTCATGAGCGTTCCGCGACCAGAAGCACATTCGGCAGCGGCGTGCCAGCCCAGCATGGGGTGATCGCCACCCGGTAGCCTGCGGCGGCAAGGGGTGCGGCGATCTCCGGCAGCGGCCGCGGCGCCACCGCGCCGGCGAGGCCCCGGTCGCCGCCGAGCAGGCGGCGCACCCGCTCCATCCCGAAGCCCAGGGCGCTGCGCCAGCCGCGCTCCGGGTCGAAGGCGCGGATGGCGATGCGCCCCGCGCCGGAGGCTGCGATGCGTCCGAGCAACCCGTCCTGCGCCGGCAGCGGCAATTGCAGCAGCACGTCGATCATCAGCAGGGTGTCGCACGGAGGAATGGTCGCATCGGCCAGGTCGGCGACCTCGAAACGCGCGGCGAGGCCTTCCGCCGCCGCGCGGGCGACGCCGATCTTCGCCGTGTCGATATCGAGGCCGGTTGCCTTGTCCGCCGCGCCAGCGAGCAGCAGGGCGATCGCGAGTTGCCCGCGCCCGCAGCCGAGGTCCACCACCCGCCCGAAGGGGCGCGCCGCGCCGAGCCCGAGCAGCGCGGCGACCGCCGGGTCGCCCTTGAGCTTGCCGCGGATGAAGCCCCTTTCGGTGCGGGAGACGTCCCGGTAGCGCGCCGCGACCTGCCCGGCCAGGTCGGCCATCGCTAGAGGTCCTTAAAGACCGCCCAGAGGTCGTTCTTCGCCTCGAAGCCGATGCCCGGCAGGTCCGGCATGCGGATGCGCCCATCGACCACGGGCGTGCTGTCCGCGAAGCCACCGAACGGCGCGAAGACCTCGGGGTAGGATTCGTTGCCGCCGAGCCCGAGCCCGACCGCGATGTTGAGCGCGAACTGGTGCCCGCCATGCGGCACGCAGCGCCGCGGCGACCACCCGTGCTGGACCAGCATCTCCAGCGTGCGCAGATACTCCACCAGGCCGTAGGAGAGCGCCGGGTCGAACTGCAGCACGTCGCGGTCGGGCCGCAGCCCGCCATGGCGGATCAGGTTGCGCGCGTCGAGCATCGAGAACAGGTTTTCGCCGGTCGCGAGCGGCGGCGCGTATTGCTCGGCGAGCACGGCGTGGGTGGAGTAGTCGAGCGGGTCGAGCGGTTCCTCGTACCAGCGCAGCCGGAAGGGCTGCAGCGCGGCGCCGTAGGTCAGCGCTGCATGCAGCCCGAAGCGCCCGTTCACGTCGACGGCGAGGCGCGAACCGTCGCCGGCCAGCAGCTTCAGCACCGCCTCGATGCGCGCGAGATCCTCGGCCAGCGCATCCTTCAGCGGCGTGCCCGGCGCGCCGCCGATCTTCATCTTCACCGTGGTGTAGCCGAGGCCGAGATAGCGCTTCATCTCCTCGACCAGCGCATCGACGCCCTTGCCCGGGTAGTAGTAGCCGCCGGCGGCATAGACCCAGGCGGCCTCGTCCGCCTGGCCGCGGCGGTGGCGGTCGGCGAGCAGCTTCCACAGCGGCTTGCCTTCCAGCTTCGCCGCCGCGTCCCACAGCGCCATGTCGAGCACGCCGACCGCGACGGACCGGTCGCCGTGCCCGCCAGGCTTCTCGTTGCGCATCATCGCGGCCCAGGCGCCGGCGACGTTCAGCGTGCCGTCCTTGGAGGTGAGCGTCGCCTCGTCGCAGGCTTCCAGACGCGGGACGAACCGTTCCACAAGCAGACCGGGCTGGGCGTAGCGACCATTCGAGTTGAAGCCGTAGCCGGTGGCGCTGCGCCCTGCGCCGTCCTCGACCGTGATGGCGACGACGCTCGCCGTCATCTTGGAGAAATCGATATAGGCGTTGGCAATGGCGCTGCTGATGGGCACGACGCCCTGGCGGATGGAGGCGATGCGCATGCGGGGCGTCCTCGGGCCGTTCGGAGAGCGCGGTGTCGTAGCCGCGCGCGGCTTGGCGCGCAAACCGCCGCGGGCCTAGCATCCTCGCGTACGGGAAACGGGAGCCTGCCATGACGACGCGACGCCTTCTTCTCGGCCTGGCGGCCGGCACCGCGCTGGCCGGCCCTGCCGCCGCGCAGGGCGAATGGCCGGCGCGGTCCATCCGCATGATCTCCCCCTTCCCGCCCGGCGGGGCAGCGGACCTGCTGGCCCGGGCGCTCGCGGAGGAACTGACGCCGGTGTTGCGGCAGTCCGTGGTGGTGGAGAACCGCACCGGCGCGGGCGGCAGCGTCGGCACGGAAGCGACGGTGCGCGCGGCGCCGGACGGCTACACGCTGGTCATGGGCAGCACCGGGCCGCTCGCCATCAATCCGGCGCTGCAGCGCCTGTCCTACGATCCGGAGCGCGACCTCGCGCCCATCGCCCTGGTCGCCGCGGTGGCCTCGGTGCTGGTGGTGCATCCTGCCGTCAATGCGCGCACGCTGGCCGAGTTGCTCGCGCTGGCGCGGGCCGAGCCCGGGCGGCTGAACTACGGCTCCTCCGGCATCGGATCGGCGCAGCACCTCTTCGCCGAGCTGGTGAAGCAGCAGGCCAATGTGGACATCACCCACGTGCCCTATCGCGGCACCGGGCCTGCCATGGTCGATACGGTCGGCGGGCGGCTGACCATGATGTTCGACACGACGCCGACCGCGCTGCCGCATATCCGCGACGGGCGGGTGCGGCCGATTGCCGTCACCTCGGCGCGACGCGACCCGGCGCTGCCGGACGTCCCGACGATCGGGGAGACGCTGCCGGGCTACGAGGCGCTCGGCTGGTACGGCATCCTCGGCCCCGCGGGCACGCCGGCCGCGGTGGTCGAGCGCATGAACCGGGAGGTCAATGCGCTGCTGGGCCGGGCGGAGTTCCGCGCGAAGCTCGCCGCGCAGGGGGTCGAGCCCCTGGCCGGCACGCCGGCGGAATTCGCCGCGCTGATCGCCCGCGACCGCGCCCGCTGGGGCGAGGTGATCCGGCGCGGCAACATCCGCGCCGACTGAGCCGTCAGACCGCCTTCGCAGTCTTCAGCGCCGAGATCTCCTCGGCGCTGAAGCCGAACTCGGCCAGCACCTCCTCGGTGTGCTGGCCGCGCTCGGGCGTCGGGTTCCGGGCGCAGTCCACGCCGGCGATCTGCATCGGCGCGCGCACCACATCGAGCGCACCCAGCCGCGGGTGCTGCACCGTCATCGCCACGCCGAGGTGCTTGACCTGCGCGTCGGCGAAGACCTGGTCCATGGCATAGACCGGGCCGCAGGGCACGCCTTCGCGGTTGAACTTCTCCACCCAGTTGGCGGAGGTGTCGGTCAGCGTCACCCGCTCGATCATCGCATTGACCTTGGCGCGGTTCTGGCTGCGCAGCTTGTCGGTCGCGATGTCGGGGTCCTGCGCTTCCGCCTCGAGCCCCAGCACCTTCACGATGCGGTCCCACATCACTTGGCCGCCGCCGGCGATGTTCACGCTGCCGTCGCTCGTCTTGAACAGGCCGGTCGGGATCGTCGTCGGGTGGTCGTTGCCGGCCTGCTTCGGCACCTCACCCTTCATGGTCCAGCGCGTCGCCTGGAAATCCATCATGGCGATCATGGCTTCGAGCAGGGAGACATGGACCCAGCGACCCTTGCCCGTGACCTCCCGCTCGAGCAGCGCGACCATGATGCCGAGCGCGCAATAGAGCCCCGCCGTCAGGTCGGCCACGGGAATGCCGGCGCGCACCGGGCCCTGGCCGGGCAGGCCTGTCACGCTCATCAGCCCGCCCATGCCCTGGGCGATCTGGTCGAAGCCCGGGCGCTTCGCATACGGCCCGTCCTGCCCGAAGCCGGAGATGGAGCCGAGCACGATGCGCGAGTTGATCGCCGCGAGGCTGTGATAGTCGATGCCCAGGCGCGTCTTCACGTCGGGGCGGTAGTTCTCGACCACAACATCGGCCTTGGCGACCATGCGGCGGAAGGCGGCCAGGCCCTCGGGCGACTTCAGGTTCAGCGTCATTCCTCGCTTGTTGCGATGAACGTGCTGGAAGTCCGGCCCGTCCCGCTCGCCGCCCAGCCCCTTGCCCGTATCGACCTCGTCCGTCGCCTCGATCTTGATGACGTTCGCACCCCAGTCGGCCAGTTGCCGCACGCAGGTGGGGCCGGAGCGCACGCGGGTCAGGTCGAGCACGGTGAAGCGGGCAAGCGGCATCGTCATGGGGGTGTCCTCCTCGGCGGCGCTTCTGTTCGCATCGGCGGGGCGGGACGGCAAGACACCGGCTTGACGGCCCCGCCCAGCCCGCTACCCCTTGCGACGAAGCCAAGGGACGGAGCGCCATGAGCGACGAGATTCTGCACGAGGTCCGCGAGGGCGGCATCGCCTGGACCACCTTCAACCGGCCGCAGGCGCGCAACGCCATGCTGTTCAGCATGTACCAGCGCATCCAGGAACTGGCCGAGCAGATCGACAAGGACCCGTCCATCCGCGTGTGGGTCCTGACCGGCGCCGGCGGCAAGGCCTTCGCCTCGGGCACCGACATCAGCCAGTTCCGCGAGTTCAAGACCGCCGAGGACGCGCTCGCCTATGAGGCGCGGATCGACAAGGTCCTGGGCGCGCTCGAGAACTGCAACACGCCGATCATCGCCGCCATCGCCGGCGCCTGCACGGGCGGCGGGCTCGGCATCGCCGGCTGCTGCGACATCCGCATCTGCGACCAGGGCGCGCGCTTCGGCCTGCCAATCGCGAAGACGCTCGGCAACATCCTCAACATGAACAACTTCGCGCGCTTCTACGCGCTGGTCGGCCCGGCGGCGATCGCGGAGATGATCATGACCTCCCGCCTGTTCTCCGCCGCCGAGGCGAAGCACCTGGGCCTGGTGTCCGAAGTGCTGGATACGCCCGAGGCAGTGGCCGCGCGCGCGATGGAACTGGCCACCACCATGAAGGACCTCGCGCCGCTGACGCTGAAGGCGACCAAGATCGCGCTGCGTCGCCTGCGCCACGCGGTCGGCGAGGTGGAGGGCGACGACCTGGTGACCATGTGCTTCACGAGCGCCGACTTCCAGGAAGGCGTCAGCGCCTTCCTGAACAAGCGGGCGCCGCAGTTCCAGGGGAAGTGATCGATCGCCGCACCGGCGTGCCAGACGCCGGGCGGCCAGCCGAGGAGGAGACGCCTTGACCATCCGCCTCCCCCGCCGCGCGCTGGGCGCGGCGGCGCTCGCGCCGCTGCTGCCGGCGCCGGCGATCGCCCAGGCCTATCCGACGCGTGCCATCAGCCTGCTGGTGGGTTTCGCGCCGGGCGGCGGCACCGATATCATCAGCCGCTTCCTCGCCCCCGTGCTGCAGGAGGAATTCGGCCAGACCATCGCGGTCGAGAACCGCCCCGGCGCGTCCGGCACGCTCGCTGTGCTGGCCATGTCCCGAGCGCGGCCGGATGGCTACACCATGCTGATGACGACGATCAGCGCCTCGGCCGTCGTGCCGCCGCTGATGAACCCCCCACCCTTCGACATCCGCCGCGACCAGACCGCCGTGGTGCATGCCGCGACGGTGCCTCTGGTCGCCGTGGTGCCGGCCAATGCGCCCGACCGCAGCCTGCCCGACCTGCTGGAGCGCGCGCGGCGCGATCCTGGGGTGCTGAACTACTCCTCCTCCGGCGTCGCTACGCAGCAGCATTTGGCGGCGGAGCTGCTCTCCACCTCCGCCGGGGTGCGCATGACGCATGTGCCCTTCCGCGGCACGGGCCAGGCGGTGAACGAGATCCTGGCCGGGCGCATCGATCTCGCCATCGACACTTTCCCCACCTACCTGCCGCATATCCGCGCCGGGCGCGTGCGCGCGTTGGCAGTGACGATGCCGCAGCGCGTGGAATGGCTGCCGGAGACGCCGACCGTCGCCGAGCTCGGCTTCCCCGGCTTCGACGCCGTGGTCTGGTACATGCTGATGGCACCGCCGGGCATCCCGCAGCCGATCGCCGACCGCTGGGTTGAGGCGGTGAACAAGGCCTATCGCAACGAGGATCTGCGCAAGCGGATCAGCGATGCGGGCTTCGTCATCGGCGGCGGCACGCAGCAGCAGGCGCAGGCGATGCTGCTGAACGACGCCGAGCGCTACGCCGCGCTGGTGCGCAACGCCAATATCCGGCTGGACTGACGCGGCGCGGCGGGCGGGTTATCCTGGCGCGCCTTCTTCCGGGAAACCCGCCATGCACCTCGATCGCCGTAGCCTCCTCGCCGCTGCCCTGCTTGCCGCGCCCGCAGTGGCACGCGCGCAAGCGCCGTATCCCAGCCGCCCGATCCGGATCGTCGTGCCCTTCGCGGCCGGCGGCATCATCGACGTCGTCGCGCGCATCGTCGCCGAGCCGCTGTCGCGCCGCCTCGGCCAGCCCATTGTCATCGAGAACACGCCCGGCGCGGGCAGCACGATAGGCGCGCGCAATGTCATGCGCGCCCCCGCGGATGGCTACACCCTGCTGCTGAACGGTGCGGCGCACTCCGTCATTCCGGCGCTGTTCCCCGATGCGGGCGTCGATCCGGCGACGGATTTCGCGCCCATCGCGCTACTCGGCGAACAGCCCTTCATCGCGGCCGTGCATACGGGCGTGCCGGCGAACGACGTGCCCTCCCTGCTCGCCTGGCTGCGCAGCCGGAACGGGGAGGCCACCTTCGCGACCACCGGCATCGGCGCCGCGTCGCATCTGGCGGGCGAGTTGCTCAAGAAGCTCGCGGGCGTGGACTTCACCATCGTGCAGTACCGCGGCACGCCCGCGGCGGTGACGGATTTCGTCGCCGGACGCGTGGACTTCATGATCGACAGCCAGACGCTGCTCGCGCCCATGATGCAGGACGGGCGGGCGAAGGGCATCGCGGTGACGACCGCGCGGCGGTCGCGCCTCGTCCCCGCGCTGCCGACCTTCCAGGAAGGCGGCGTGGCCGGCTACGAGACATCCTCATGGCAGGCGCTGTATGCGCCAGCGGCCACACCCGCGCCGATCCTGCAGCTGCTGTCCGCCGCGACGATGGAGGTGCTGGCCGATCCCGCGCTGCAGCAGCGCTACGTCGAACGCGGCGTGGAACCGCGCAGCGGCGATGCCGCGGCGTTGCGCAACTTCCTGCAAGCCGAGATGCAGAAATGGTTGCCGATCCTGCGCGCCACCGGTGCGCGCGCAGGCTGACGTCGAATAGGTTTGCTTTCGGGGGGCGAGAGGTCCATATCAGGAGCGTCACCTCGTCCGGTCCGCTTCGTCGGACCCCGCTCTCCGTGCCTTTTCCAGGTTGAGCTTCAGCGATGGCGGCCCGTCGTGCGCATCAGCATGCCGGCACACCCGTCGCGCGTTAGCCCGCGCGGCGGCATCACCGTCGCGCATGTCGTGCGGCGGCAACGCTCAACCCCGGAGATTCCGCATGAGCATCGGCACCGTTAAGTGGTTCAACGCAACCAAGGGCTACGGCTTCATCCAGCCCGAAGACGGCAGCAAGGACGTGTTCGTCCACATCAGCGACGTGCAGCGCTCGGGCCTCAACGGCCTGAACGAAGGCGACAAGGTCGAATTCGAGCTGCAGCGCGGCCAGCAGGGCAAGCTTTCGGCGGGCAACCTCCGCCTCGCCTGACGCCTGCCAGGGGGCGGCCCTCGGGCCGCCCTTTCCTTTTCCAGAAGTCCGGAGCACGCCGATGGCGCGCAAGCCCAACTACGGCCAGCAGCGGGCCGACGTGAACCGCTCCAAGCAGGCGAAGAAGGAAGCGAAGCTGCGCGAACGCGAGGAAGCGGTCGCGAAGCGCAAGGCCGCCGTGGACGAGGAGGAGGCCGGCTCGCCCGCCCCCACCGACGCCGCCGGCCGGGACTGAGGGACGACGCGACATGGCCAGCAAGCCCGGCAGCAAGTCTGCCTTCGTCCTGTTCGACGTGATCTACGCGGACGGCAGCCGCCGTTCCAACCGCAAGGTGCCGGCCGAGATCCTCGGCGGCCTCGACGGCGACGAGCCCGCGCGCAAGATCATCGAGGAACAGGACAACGAGATCGCCAAGGCGTCCGGCAAGGCGTCGCTCCCGATCGCCCAGCTGCTGCGCGTGGGCGGCAAGCGGAAGTAAGGTCGCGGGGGAGGAGAACCTCCCCCGAACCCCCCTCGCTTCTTTGTCTATTCGGCGGCGCGGGCCGCGTGCGCCACAAGCGGGACGATGCCGGGCAGCGCGTTCCCCTCCCATAGCTGGGCCAGCAGCGCCTTCGCCTGGGTGGCGCCGATCACATCCGACGTGAGTTCCAGGAACTTGTCCGACAAGTCGCGGTCGGTCAGCGGCGCATCCGGGTCGCCCTTGCGGGTGTGCTGGTGGCGGTTCAGCACGCGGCCATCCTTCAGCCGGATCTCCACCTTCGCCGACCGCTTTGATGGGAAGGCAGCGGCGCATTCCGGGTCGATCGCGACCGTCACCTTCGGCATCAGGGCGCGGATCGCCGGGTCCGTCAGCCGCTCCGGCTCGAAGGCCGCTAGCCGCACACCGCCATGCAGCAGCATCGTCGCCACCGTGAACTGGGTGGAGAAGCGGCAATCCTGCTCGGTGCGCGCATCCACCCGGTCGCAGACATCCTTCGTCGCCTTGTAGCCGCCGACCGCGATTGCCGCGACGTCATCGGCCTTGAAGCCGTGCTCGACTTGCAGATCGCGCACGGCGTCGAGGGCGGCGAAGATGTGCCCACAGCAGCCATGGTTCTTTACAGTCATGTCGGTGACGGCATAGGGCTTGCCGATCCCGGCCAGCGCCTTGTCCCACTTGCCGGTATCCTCGCTGGTTGCCGCGGCGAAGCCGGCCGGGCCGTGCAGCACATCGAGCGCGCCGGTCATGCCGCGTGCCGCCGCCATGGCCGCTAGCGCGCCCGCTTCCGCCGCGTGGCCGGGATGCAGCGGCTTCGACATCCCCTCCCCGCGGAAGGCCTGCTGCAGCCCGCCCGCCATGGTCGCGGCGGTGGCGATGGCATGCGCGGTCCGATCCGCATCGCAGTCCAGCAGCACCGCGACCGCCGCCGCCGCGCCGAAGGTGCCGACGGTGCCGGTCGTATGCCAGAAATCGTAGTGGGAGGGCTGCACGGCGACGCCGATGCGGCACGAGACCTCGTAGCCTGCGACGATGGCGCGCAGCAGCGCCTCCATCTCCGTTCCGCGGGACTGCGCGGCGGCGAGTGCGGCGGCGATGGTCGGGCAGCCCGGGTGATAGACGGCGTAGCGGTAGATGTCGTCGAACTCGACCGTGTGCGACGCCGTGCCGTTCACCAGCGCCGCGTGGCGCAGCGGCACGCGCCGGCCCGTGACATAGCAGACGGCACCGCCGCCACCGCGGGTCTCGTCCTCCAGCGCCGCGGCGATCAGCGTCGCGGGCGGCCGGGGGCAGCCGGGCAGGGTGGCGGCGAACCAGTCCACCAGCACGCGGCGGGCATGGTGCGCGACGTCGGCGGGCATCTCCCGCGCCCGCCAGGACGCGGCATGATCGGCAAGGACGAGGAGCGGATTCGTCATGGCGTGCTGCTCACGCGTTGCCGCGGAGCACCTCCTTGTTTATGACGACGTCAGGGTCGAGCTGACCCCGGAAGTGGGAGAAGATGCTCTCGGCGCAGGACAGCCCCATGCGCCGCGTCGACTGTTCCGTCGCCGCCGCCGAATGGGGCGAGACGACGACATTCGGGAAGTCGAGGAAGGGCAGCTTCGTCGTGACGGGTTCTTCCCAGAACACGTCGAGGCCGGCAGAACCGAGATGCCCGGACTTCAGCGCGTTGGTCAGCGCGGCCTCGTCCACCAGCGTGCCACGTGCCGTGTTGATGTAGGCCGCGCCCGGCTTCATGGCGGCGAGGAAGGTGGCGTTGACCATCCCCCGCGTCTCGGGGTTGGACGGGCAATGCGTCGTGACGATATCCGCCTGCGCGAGCCCTTCGTGCAGCACTTTCACCGGCGTGAAGCCCGCGCCCTTGATCGTGTTCTGTGGGATGTAGGGGTCGTGCACCAGCACGTTCATCCCGAAGGCGCCGCAGAGCCTGGCGACACGCCCGCCGATCCGCCCGAAGCCTACCACCAGCACGGTCTGCCCGGCCAGGTCGAAGGTCTTGATCGAGGACTTCGGACCCCAGTCCAGCGCCTTGGTGTTGCGGTCGTAGTCGAGCGTGCGGCGCGCCGTCGTCAGCATCAGCATCAGCGCGTGCTCGGCGACCGAGACGGCGTTGGCGTCGGGCGTCACGGTCAGCGGGATGCCGCGTTCCGTCAGCGCTTCCACGTCCACCGCGTCGTAGCCGACGCCGTGCCGGGCGCAGATGCGCAGCATCGGCGCATTCGCCAGGAAGGCGCGGTCGATGCGCGTCGCGCGGACGATGATCGCATCCGCCGTCTTCATCGGCTCTGCGAGCGTCTCCGGCGTGACGGGGTCGAGCAGCGTCACGGTATAGCCCGGTTCGGAGCGTAGGCGCTCCATCGCATCCGGGTGCAGCGGGCGAAGGCAGACGATGTGCGGCATGCGGCGATCCTATTCCACGCGGGCGTCCGAGAGGCGAACGAGCTCCGCCCATTTCGGGATCTCCGCGGCGACGAAGGCGGCGAAGGTCTCGGGGTCGGAGCCGACCGGGTCGCTGCCCTGCTCGGCGATCTTGGCGCGCACCGCATCGGTGCGCAGCGCGGCGGCGACCTCCGCGGCGATGCGGCGGACGGCCGCGGGCGGCGTGCCGGCGGGGGCGAAAAGCCCATTCCACAGCGCGACTTCGTAGCCCGGGATCGTCTCCCCGATCGTCGGCACTTCGGGCAGCAGGCCGGAGCGGCGGGCGGTGGTGACGGCCAGCGCGCGCAGCCGGTTGGCGCGCACGTGCTCGATCACCTCGACCAGCGGTGTGGCGATGGCGTCGATCTTGCCGCCGAGCAGGTCGGTGACCGCCGGCGCCCCGCCGCGATAGGAGACGTGGGTGATCTCGATCCCCGTCCGCGCCGCGAGCACCGCGGCCGCGATATGCTGGGAGGAGCCGGAGCCCGCATTGCCGAAATTCAGCGTCCCCGGCCGGGCCTTCGCCAGCGCGACCAGCTCCGCCAGGCTCCGCGTCGGCAGGTCCGGCCGGACGACGAGCAGGTTCGGCACGAAGGCCACCTGGCTGATCGGCGCGAAGTCGCGCAGCGGGTGGAAGGGAAGGTTCCGGTAGAGCGCGGGGTTGGTGGCGTGGGTGGAACTCGTCGTCAGCAGCAGCGTCAGCCCGTCGGGCGTCGCGCGGGCGACGGCTTCGGCGCCGATATTGCCGCCTGCGCCGGGGCGGTTCTCGACCAGCACGGGCTGGCCAAGGCGGTTGGTCAGCGCTTCGGCCACCACCCGCGCCGTCAGGTCCGTCCCGCCGCCGGCGGCGAAGGGGACGATGATCCGGACCGGGCGGTCGGGGCTCCACTGGGCCTGCGCGACGGCGGGGCGCGACGCGGCGAGCGCGGCGACGCCGGCGAGAAGGCTGCGACGGTGCATGGCGTGTCCTCCCTGGAGATGTGCCGCGCCGCCGATCTCCGCCGGCTGGCGGGGCCTTTCACAGTTGGTGATGCGCCGCCGGGCCGAGAATGGCCTCCCGCATCCGGTTCTGGATGATGGAGCCGTCGCGCGGCGGCAGCACGAGCTTCTTGCTGGCCTCATCGATCTTGGCGACCGCGAAGAAGGGGCCTTCGCCGGCATGCAGCGCCGCCTTCAGCGCCGGCACTTCCTCCGGCTTCGTGACGAACATGGTCCGCTCGAAGCCCGCCCCGCGCGCCATGGCAACCAGGTCGACGCCGTGCCGCGTCGCGGTCTCCTGCATGCCGGTCTCGCCGTAATGCTCGTTGTCCTGCACCACGATCGACAGGTTGCGCGGCTTCTTCACCGCGATGGTGGCGAGCGCGCCGATTCCCATCAGCATCTCCCCGTCGCCGGTCAGCACCAGCACGGGGCGGGACGGCTGGGCGAGCGCGAGGCCGAGGCCGATCATCGCTGCCCCGCCCATGCCGCCCCACAGCGGCAGGTTCAGCGGATGGTCGCCCACCGCGGTGATGTCCCAGGCGGGGGCGCCGAGGCCGGCGATGCACACCATCTCCCCACGGTCGGCGAGCAGCGCGCGCGCCAGCTCGCGACGGTCGAGCTTTCCGGAAGCTGCGAGCATCGTCTCAGTCCTTGCCGAAGGTTTTTGCCCCGATGACGCGCTGGCCGATCAGCGTCGCGGTCGGGCGGAAGGTGTTGAAGGCCATGCGGATGGTGGCATCGACGGTGGGCGCGATGTCCTCCGGCGTGTCGGCGCGCTTGACGATGGTGCCCATCGCTTCCAGCACCGCCTGGGTCGCGTTGCCCATCGGCACCTGGGCCGGGTTGAACTCCCCGAAGTCGCCGCGCATCGTCACCAGCATCGGCATCGGGCAGCGATGGATGTGGCTGAGCGAGAGCATGTTGATGCAGTTGCCGACGCCGGAGGACTGCATCAGCAGCACGCCCTTGTCGCCGCCGAGCCAGGCGCCCTGGAGCAGGGCGATCCCCTCCTCCTCGGTCGTCAGGGTGGTGACGGTGATGCTGTTGTCGGCCAGGCAGCGCTTGATCAGGCGGGAGTGACCGGCATCGGGCACCAGGCAGACCTGGCGGATCTCGTGCTTCTTGAGCAGGTCGAAAATCTGGTCGGGCCAGGACGCTGCGGCGTCCGGGGCCTTGTCGATCGCATTCGGGTCCATGCGTTTCCTCGGGTCGAAGTCGGCGCATCCTAGGGGCGCGCGGCGGGCTGGCAAGGTGGGCGGCCGCACCCCATCATGGCTGGCATGGGCTTCGCGCAGAGCATCGGCGGCACGCGCTACGTCTTCGACGACCTGAAGACGCTGCTGGCGCGCGCCACCCCCTTCCGGTCGGGGGATGCGCTGGCGGGGGTGGCGGCGGGCTCGGCGGCGGAACGGGTGGCGGCGCAGCGGGCGCTGGCCGACCTGCCGCTCGCCCATTTCCTGGATGAGGCCGTGGTTCCCCATGAGGAGGACGAGGTCACGCGCCTCATCCTCGACCGGCACGACGCCGCCGCCTTCGCCCCGGTCCGCAGCCTGACGGTCGGCGCCTTCCGGGACTGGCTACTGGCGGCGGCGCCCGAGGCGGTGACGGCGCTTGCGCCCGGCCTCACGCCGGAAATGGTCGCGGCAGCGGCAAAGATCATGCGCGTCGCGGACCTGATCCAGGTGGCGGCGAAGTGCCGCGTCGTCACGCGCTTCCGCAACACGATCGGCCTGCCGGGGACGCTGTCGATCCGCCTGCAGCCGAACCATCCGACGGACGACCCGCGCGGCGTCGCGGCCGGCGTGCTCGACGGGCTGCTGCTCGGCGCCGGCGATGCGGTGATCGGCGTGAACCCCGCCACCGACAATGTCGAGGCGGTGATGCGGCTGCTCGAGATGCTCGACACGGTGCGGGATCGCTTCGAGATCCCGACGCAGAGCTGCGTGCTGTCCCACGTGACGACGACGATGCTGGCGATGGAGCGCGGCGCGCCCGTCGATCTCGTGTTCCAGTCGATCGGCGGGACGGAGGGGGTCAACCGATCCTTCGGCGTCTCCCTTTCCCTGCTGCGGGAGGCGAGGGAGCAGGCGCTGGCGCTGAAGCGCGGCACGCTCGGCGACAATGTCATGTACTTCGAGACAGGGCAGGGCAGCGCGCTCTCGGCCGATGCGCATCACGGCGTGGACCAGCAGACGATCGAGGCGCGGGCCTATGCCGTCGCGCGCGAGTTCTCCCCGTTGCTCGTGAACAGCGTCGTTGGCTTCATCGGCCCGGAATACCTGTTCGACGGCAAGCAGATCCTGCGCGCGGGGCTCGAGGACCATTTCTCCGGCAAGTTGCTCGGCCTGCCGATGGGTGTCGATGTCTGCTACACGAACCACGCCGAGGCCGACCAGGACGACATGGACGCGCTGCTGACCTGCCTCGCGGCGGCGGGCGTCACCTATGTGATGGGCGTGCCGGGGGCGGATGACGTGATGCTCGCCTACCAATCCACCTCCTTCCACGATGGCCTGACCGCGCGCGCCGTCTTCGGCAAGCGCGCCGCGCCGGAATTCGAGGCCTGGCTCACGCGCATGGGCATCGGCGCGGATGGGGAACGCATCCCCGCGCGGCTGTCGCCGGCGCTGATCGGGCTGGGATGAGCGCGCCCGATGATCGCAGCGCCGAAGGGCGCGGAGATCTGAATCGGCCGCGCCATACAAGCGCGCCCGATGATCGCAGCGCCGAAGGGCGAGCAGAACCCGATAGGATGCGGCAGGCCAGCGCCCCCACCCTCTGGCGTGACCTGCGCCGCTTCACCGACGCGCGCGTCGGGCTCGGCCGGGCCGGCACCGCCGTCCCGACCGCAGCCCATCTCGACTTCCAGGAAGCGCATGGCCGCGCGCGGGACGCCGTCTGGTCGGCGCTCGACATGCCGGCGTTGGACGCCGCACTTGCGCCGCTCGGCGCGCCCGTGGTGCATGCGCGCAGCGCCGCGCCGGATCGCCGCACCTATCTGCTGCGGCCTGATCTCGGCCGGCGGCTCGCGGGTCATGTCGTGCTGCCCGCTGCCCCCGGCAGTGTCGCCTTCCTCGTCGCCGACGGGCTCTGCGCCACCGGCGTGCAGCGCCACGCGCCCGCTGTGCTGGAACGGCTGGTCCCCGCTCTGCCGCTGCCCGCCGGCCCGATCGTGGTGGCGGACCAGGCGCGCGTCGCGCTCGGGGACGAGGTCGGCGAACGCATCGGCGCCGCGGCCGTGGTCGTGCTGATCGGCGAGAGGCCTGGGCTTTCCGCGACCGACAGCATGGGCCTCTACATCACCTGGGCGCCACGGCTGGGCCGCACGGATGCGGAGCGCAACTGCATCAGCAATGTCCGTCCTGGCGGGCTGTCCTATGCGGAGGCCGCGGCCAAGGCCGCCTGGCTGCTGCGCGCCGCGGCAGGGCTGGGTGCCACGGGCGTCGCGCTGAAGGACGAGATGCCGGCGGCATCCCTGCCCGCGCCATGATGATCCGCGTCACCGGCCGCATCGTGCTGGACGAAGCCGAGATCGCCGAGGATTTCCTCCGCGCCTCCGGCCCCGGCGGGCAGAACGTGAACAAGGTGGAGACGGCGGTGCAGCTGCGCTTCGCCGCCATGGCGTCGCCCAACCTGTCGGACGCGGTGAAGGCGCGGCTTGCGACGCTGGCCGGCCGGCGCATGACGAAGGACGGCGTGCTCGTCATCACCGCCCAGCGCCACCGGATGCGGGAGAGGAACCGGGAGGATGCGCTGGAGCGGCTGCTTGCGCTGATCCGGGAAGCCGCGACGCCGCCCCCGCCGCCGCGCAAGGCGACGAAGCCGACGCTCGGTTCCAAGGTGCGGCGGCTGGAAGGCAAGGCGCGGCGGGGGGCGACGAAGCGGCTGCGCGGGGCACGGAACATCGACTGAACCGTGTCCCGGATGTGTGGCGCGGCGGTCGCTCTGCGCGCAGGGCCATGGCCGGCATCACCGGGCGCAGCATGCCGGCGGCAGCCATATGCCGCCCTCTGCGTCAGCACCTCTGAAGCGCCGCGGCGCACAGGCCGCTGTAGTCGTCTCTGCTGCTCCCGCCGCCCGCCCCTGCGGCCGCAGCAGCAATCGCGCCTATGGCAACGATACCGATGACCGTCACGACCACGGCCGTGGTGTTCGCGCTCTCCGCGCGTTGCTTCGCGCAGTCTTCGACGGCGGTGCTGTCGGGATGTTCGGCGCCGCAGGCTGCGCGATAGTCATCAGGCGTCGCGCAGGCGGCAAGCATGGCCGCCGCCGCGATCATCGCGGTGCTTCGATTGGCGCGCATCCGTTTCTCCTCCGTTGCCGGGCAGGCCGCCCAGGTTCACGGAAGCGTGATCAAACATGCGCGCACGCGAATTGACTGGCATCAAATGACGCAGCCGCCGGCACGAAAAAAGGGGCGCGGCCCCATGGACCGCGCCCCCCTCCCGTCGTCGCGCCGCGGCGCGCTCAGGCCGCCTTGGCCATCCCGCGCAGCACGTAGTGCAGGATGCCGCCGTTCTTGTAGTACTCGACCTCGTCCGCCGTATCGACGCGGCACATCACCTGCGTCTTCACCTGCGTCCCGTCGGCGCGCGTGATGACCACGTCCATCATCATGCGCGGGGAGAGGTTCTCCACGCCCAGGATGTCGATGGTCTCGTCGCCTGTCAGGCCGAGCGTCGCGCGGCTCTCGCCTTCCTTGAACACCAGCGGCAGCACGCCCATGCCGACCAGGTTCGACCGGTGGATACGCTCGAAGGATTCGGCGATCACGGCCTTCACGCCGAGCAGGAAGGTGCCCTTCGCCGCCCAGTCGCGGGAGGAGCCGGTGCCGTATTCCTTGCCGCCGATGACGACCAGCGGCACGCCTTCCTTCTTGTACTTCATCGCCACATCGTAGATCGGCGCCACCTCGCCCGAAGGATGGTGCTTGGAGATGCCGCCTTCGACGCCGGGCACCATCTCGTTCTTGATGCGGATGTTGGCGAAGGTGCCCCGCATCATGACTTCATGGTTGCCGCGGCGCGCGCCGTAGCTGTTGAAGTCCGCCTGCCGCACCTGGTGCTCCAGCAGGTATTCGCCCGCCGGCGAGGCCTTCTTGATGGAACCGGCCGGGGAGATGTGGTCGGTCGTGATGGAGTCCGCGAGCTGCGCGAGGATGCGCGCGCCCTTGATGGAGCCGACCGCCGAGGGCTCCATCGTCATGCCCTCGAAATAGGGCGGGTTCTGCACGTAGGTGGACCCCGAGTTCCAGCGATAGGTGTCGCTGTCCGCATCGACGCGGATCGCCTGCCACTGCTGCGGCCCCTTGAATACGTCGCCGTACTTGGACTGGAACATCTCGCGCGTCACGACGGCATGCACCGTGTCCGAGACTTCCTTCTGCGTCGGCCAGATGTCCTTGAGGAACACCGGCTGGCCGTCCTTGCCCGTGCCGAGCGGCTCCTTCGTCAGGTCCTTCTTCACCGTGCCGGCGAGCGCATAGGCGACCACCAGCGGCGGGGAGGCGAGGTAGTTCGCGCGCACATTGGCATGCACGCGGCCTTCGAAGTTGCGGTTGCCCGACAGGACGGAGGTCACGACGAGCTTGTTGTTCTCGACCGCATCCACGATCGGGTCCGCGAGCGGGCCCGAATTCCCGATGCAGGTCGTGCAGCCATAGCCCACGGTCTGGAAGCCCAGCGCGTCGAGGAAGGTCTGCAGCCCCGACTTCGTCAGGTATTCCGTCACCACCTGCGACCCGGGCGCGAGCGAGGTCTTGACCCAGGGCTTCGCCGTCAGCCCCTTCTCCACCGCCTTCTTGGCGACGAGGCCGGCGGCCACGAGCACATAGGGGTTGGAGGTGTTGGTGCAGGACGTGATCGCCGCGATCACCACGTCCCCGTGCCCGAGGTCGTAGTTGGCGCCGGCCACCGGCACGCGAAGCTCCGCCTTGTCGCCCGGCACGCCCATCGTGCCCGCGGCCAGGTCCTTGCCGAAGGCGCCGGCGACGTTGCCCAGCGCGACGCGGTCCTGCGGCCGCTTCGGCCCGGCCATGGAGGGCTCGACCGTCGAGAGGTCGAGCTCGAGCGTGTCGGTGAAGACCGGGTCGGGCATGCCCTTCTCGTGGAACATGCCCTGCGCCTTCAGGTAGTCGCGCGCGAGGTTGATGCGGTGCTCCTCGCGGCCGGAGACGCGCAGGTAGTCGAGCGTCGTCTCATCGACGGGGAAGAAGCCGCAGGTCGCCCCGTATTCCGGCGCCATGTTGCCGATCGTCGCGCGGTCGGCCAGCGGCAGGACGTCGAGGCCCGGGCCGAAGAACTCCACGAACTTCCCGACCACACCCTTCTTGCGCAGCATCTGCGTGACGGTCAGCACCAGGTCGGTCGCCGTGACGCCTTCCTTCAGCTTACCGGTCAGCTTGAAGCCGATCACGTCGGGGATGAGCATGGCGATGGGCTGGCCGAGCATCGCGGCCTCGGCCTCGATGCCGCCCACGCCCCAGCCCAGCACGCCGAGGCCGTTGACCATCGTCGTGTGGCTGTCCGTGCCGTAGCAGCTGTCGGGGAAGGCGAAGGTCTCGCCCGTGTCGGTCGAGGTCCAGACCACCTGCGCGAGGTATTCCAGGTTCACCTGGTGGCAGATGCCCGTGCCCGGGGGGACGACGCGGAAATTGTTGAAGGCTTCCTGGCCCCAGCGGAGGAACTCGTAGCGTTCCCCGTTCCGCTCGAACTCGATGTCGACGTTCTTCTGCAGCGCGTTCGCCGTGCCGGAGACATCGACCATCACCGAGTGGTCGATGACCAGGTCGACGGGCACGAGCGGGTTCACCTTGCGCGGATCGCCGCCGAGCTTGAGCAGCGCATCGCGCATCGCGGCGAGGTCGACCACCGCGGGCACGCCCGTGAAGTCCTGCAGCAGGATGCGCGCGGGGCGGAACGGCACTTCCTTCGTGGAGCGCCCTTCCTTCACCCATTCGGCGATCTTCTTCGCGTCGTCGACGGTGTAGGAGCGCCCGTCCTCGAAGCGCAGCACGTTCTCCAGCAGCACCTTGAGGCTGTAGGGCAGGCGCGAGATGTCGCCGATGCTCTTGGCCGCCTCGGGCAGGCTGAAGTAGTGATAGGTCTTGCCGTCCACGTTGAGGGTACGGCGGGTCTTCAGGCTGTCCTGCCCGATCATCCGCATGGTCGCGTTGCCCTTCCTCAGTATGGCGCGGCCGTTCGCGACCGCACAAACGGGCGGTTTAAAGCATGGCGGCCGGCAACGGTCCATGGAGTGGGGGCGGGTTTGGCTGAGGTCGGCGGGGCGGTGCTGGAGGTGCGCGACCTCGCCTGCCTCAGGGGCGAGCGGGCGGTCTTCGCGGGGCTTTCGTTCCGGGTGGCGGCGGGATCCGCCGTGCTGCTCACCGGCGCCAATGGCGCGGGCAAGTCCACCCTGCTCCGCCTGCTCGCCGGCCTGCTGCGCCCGGCCGACGGCACGATCCTCTGGCGGGGGGAGGATGTGGCGGCGGACCCCGGCGCCCATGCCGCCCGGCTGCGCTACCTCGGCCACCAGGATGCGGTGAAGCCGGCGCTGACGGTTGCCGAGAACCTGGCCTTCTTCGCGCGGCTCTGGGGGGGCGAGGTCGCGCCGGCGCTGGCCGCGCTCGGTCTCGCGACGCTGGCGGACCTGCCCGGGCGCGTCCTGTCCTCCGGCCAGAAGCGGCGGCTCGCATTGGCGCGGCTGGCGCTCGCCCCCGCGTCGCTATGGCTGCTGGACGAGCCGACGACGGGGCTCGACGCAGCGTCGGTCGAGCGGCTGCGCCCCCTGCTCGCCGCGCACCGGGCGGCGGGGGGTATCGTGCTGGCGGCGACGCATATCCCGCTGCCGATCGAGGATGCCGAGGAACTCCGGCTGTGAGCGCCTTCCTCACCCTGACCGGCCGCGAGATCCGGCTCGCGCTGCGCCACCCGGCGGACACACTCGCGGCGGTGCTGTTCTTCGTCATCGTGGCCGCGCTTTTTCCCTTCGGCGTCGGTCCGGCGCCGGAGACGCTGGCACGCATCGCCCCCGGCGCGCTGCTCGCAGCGGCCCTGCTCGCCGCGCTGCTGCCGCTCGACCGCATGTTCGGCGCGGATGCGGAGGACGGAACGCTCGACCAGCTGCTGGTCTCGGGCCTGCCGCGGGCGGGGATTGCGGGGGCCAAGGCGCTGGCGCACTGGATCACCACAGGCTGGCCGCTGATGGCGGCGACACCCGTTGCCGCGGCGATGCTGAACCTGCCGGTGGAAGCCTGGGGCGCGGCGATCGCGGCGCTGGCGCTGGCCACCGCGCTGCTGTCGCTGCTCGGGACGGCGGGGGCGGCGCTGACGCTTGGCGCGCGGCGGGGCGGGGTGCTGCTGCCGCTGCTGGTGCTGCCTCTGGCGATCCCCGCGGTGATCTTCGGCGCGGCGGCAATCGAGGCCGCCGGGGCGGGTTTGTCGCCCTCGCCCTTCCTGCTGCTGCTGGGGGCGGGGGTGTCACTGGCGGTGCCGCTGGCGCCGCTGGCGGCGGGGGCTGCGCTGACGGGCGACTAGGGAGGCGGTGCCAATCCGTCCCTGGACGATCTCATCAATCACCAGATATCACTTTTTCGTGACTTGTGTTTATTTTTGTCGAATTCGCTTGCTTTTGGACGGCCCGCGCAACTCACGAAAAGTCATGCAATTTCTTTAAGTCTCTGAACACGAACGTGTTTCCTGGAGCTGTGCGCGCGGTGATCGGCTACGCAACGACGCCCGGTCGCCGATTACGATTCCGTGCCCCGACAGCGCTACCGCTGGTCGCTGGCGCCCGTAAGCCGTTTGGTGATTCCGTTGCGGTACAAAGTCCGCCGCCTCGCCAGGATGACGAGCGCGCGGAGACACCGCCGGACGCAGCCACAGGGGCGGCCCCGCGTCCGCAACGCCAGGAAGGATTGGTCGCCCATGGCGAACGCCGATACCGGACCGAACCCTGAGGACGTGATCATCACCCTCCGTCCCGTCGCCGGCGGGTCCAGCACCATCGAGATCGACCGGCTTGAGGACGGCTCCTACCGCGCCACTCACCGCGCCGGACTTGGATCTCTGGAGCTTTGCCGCACCGGCGACCTTGAGCGCCTGCTGCGACAGCTGAACGAGGCGCTCGTGACCGGCACGCAGTCCGGCTACGTCGCCGCCGTCCGCAGCCTGCACGCGCAGGATCAGTCCCGCCGCGCCTGAGCGGCGCTATTCGGACCGCAAGGGGCGCGCGAGCAGGCGAGCCATCGCATCCGCCACCGTGATCCGCTCCGCCACCAACTCCGCGACGGCGGCGCAGATCGGCAGTTCGACGCCAAGCGCCGCGGCCCGCGCGACCAGAGCCGGCGCCGTCTTCACCCCCTCCGTCACGCCGGCGCGCGCGGCCAGAACATCGCCCAGCCGTTCGCCGCGTCCGAGCGCCAGGCCCAGCGACATGTTCCGGCTGCCCGCGCCCGCCGCCGTCAGGATCAGGTCGCCCAGGCCCGTAAGCCCCGCCGCGGTTTCCGCGCGCCCGCCGAGAGCAACCGCCAGCCGCGACAATTCCGCGAGCCCGCGCGTGACAAGCGCCGCCCGTGCATTCTCCCCGAGACCTGCGCCAATCACGGCGCCCGCTGCGATGGCGATCACGTTCTTGGCCGCACCGCCGACCTGCGCGCCGACCGGGTCCTCCCCCGCATAGAGCCGGAACGCGGCCGAGCTGAGCAGCGCCAGCCCGGCTTCCCGCAGCGCCGGATCGGCCGCCGCGACCACCGCCGCCGCCGGCAGGCCGCGCGCGACCTCATGGGCGAAATTGGGGCCGGACAGCACGCCGGCGGACAGGCCCGGCCTTGCCTCCGCCACGATCTCCAGGGGCAGGCGCAGCGTCCCCGCCTCCACCCCCTTCGCGCACACCAGCATCGGCACATCGAACGCCGGCAACGAGGCCAGCACGCCGCGCAGCGCCTGCACCGGCACGACGCACAACAGGAGCGCCGCGCCCTTGAGCGCCGCATCCGCATCCGCGGTGACCAGCATCGACCCGGGCAACGCGACGCCGGGGAGGTAGCGCGCATTCTCCCGCGCGGCGGCAATGTCGGCAGCGCGTCCGGCATCGCGCGCCCACAGCGCGACGTTCCGGCCTGCTCGCGCGGCCTGCAGCGCCAGCGCGGTGCCCCAGGCCCCGGCGCCGAGGACAGCGACCCTCATGCGCAGCTTCCGGGCGCAGGGCCAACCGCCCTG
This sequence comes from Neoroseomonas rubea, assembly GCF_016106015.1. Lineage (GTDB taxonomy): Bacteria > Pseudomonadota > Alphaproteobacteria > Acetobacterales > Acetobacteraceae > Neoroseomonas > Neoroseomonas rubea. The sequence goes on along the minus strand of NZ_JACADQ010000014.1, from coordinate 12,042 downwards.
GCCTGCCTACGCGTGCGGAATGAAAGAACAGGCGATTGTAGCATGCGGCGAGGGTAGCATCGCATGGCGCGATGTCTGCCCCGCCGGCCCGGGCATCGCGCCGCCATGGTCGGTCCGCATCGTGCCGGCTGGGGGCGCACGTTGCCGACTCGATCCGGCGGCACGCGGCCAGACGACCCGCCGCAGCGGAGCGGTGTCCAATCAGAAGCTTTCGTCAGCACGATCCGCGATCGATACTCAATTTCTCTTGAGAACAGGTTCGGCCGCGGTATTACCTGCCTCGCCAACGGGCGCCGCACGATCGCAGGCCGTCGGGGAGCGAAAACATGTACACCGGGTCCGGGCATTGCCGGTCGCGCTTATCTTGCGGCGAGGGTGGCGTAGAGCCGGCCCCGGTGGAGCGTTCCAGGGCCATACGTCCGCTCATCGTGTCGACGACGGGTCTGCCGCCGCATCAGCAGTTCGAGGCGTGGCGGGACTTGTGCGTGCCCTATCTCGACACCGGCCGTCCGGGCACACCGCCCGCATCCGGCTTCCAGGCGAGCGGCATGGCGCTCCCCTTCGAATCCTTCATGTACTATCACGCCGTTCTGCCGCCCTACGACTACAGCCGCACGCCGGCGCGCATCCGGCGCGACTCCCTCGACCACTGGATCGTCGCGGTATGCAAGCGCGGCACCCAGCGCCAGCGCAGTGGCGATGACAACATCTTCTTCCGGCCCGGCGTTCCCTACGTGCTAACCATGGCCCGGGCCTTCGAGGCCGAGCGCGAGGGCGTCGAGATAGAGTGGCAATCCCTGTTCCTCGCGCGGGATGCGGTGCAGGAGCTCGAGCCGCTGCTCGGTGCGTCGCTCAATGCGCCGCTCGAGGGACCGACGGGCCGTCTCCTCGCATCCTTCCTCGACACGTTGCGCGACGAGGCGGAGGAGTTCCGCGCGACCGACCTGCCGCACCTCGCCGCGTTGACCAAGGCCACGCTCGCCGCCGCGCTCAATAGCCGCTGCGACAGCGTCGAAGCAGCGCGGCCGCAGCTGGAGCATCTCCAGCTCGCGCGCATCAAGCGGCTGATCCGCGAGAAGCTTGGCTCCGCGACGCTCGGGCCTGCCCGTCTCTGCGCGATGAGCGGCGTGTCCCGCTCGGCGCTCTACCGGCTGTTCGAGCCGCTCGGAGGCGTGGCCCGCCATATCCAACGCGAGCGGCTTGCCGCTGCGTATCGGTTCCTCTCGGATCCTGCGGACCGGCGCGGCATCGCCCAAGTCGCCGAGGCGGTCGGCTTCTTTGAGCCGTCGAGCTTCAGCCGCGCCTTCCGCGCGGAGTTCGGAATCGCGCCGCGGGACCTTCGCGCCGTGGCACTTGAGGGACGGACGGAGGTGTCCGTTCGCGCCTTTGGCGCCGCGGAAGGCGCGGCGCCGAACGTCAGCCAGATCCTGCGGCGGCTCTAGGTCCCCCCGGGCGCCGTGCCGGTTTGGAACCCTGGGTCCACTCGCGGGACGCAAGGTCGATCCCAGTGCCGCCCGGCGTTGTTAGGCTAGTGGGGATGACCGCCCACCTTCATGCGACATTGCCCATGGACTGCGTGCTGGGGGCCGCCGCGCGGTCTGCCGTCGGCCCTTCTGCCGATGTATGAGGGGCTGCACGCGGAGGAGGCCGTCGGCCCCGCCGCCGTCTCGACCGGCCAATTGCCGCCGCCGGGCGTCGTCGCCGCGTTCGTGCGCGAGGCCCATGAGCGCTACGGCGAGGTCACTGACGGCACGGTCGCAGACTATATCCCGGCGCTGGCCAAGGCCGATCCCGCCTGGTTCGGCATCTGCGTCGCCGGCGTCAGCGGGGAGACCTTCGCGATCGGCGAGGCGGCGCTGCCCTTCTCAATCCAGTCGATCTCGAAGCCCTTCGTCTTCGCGCTGGTGTGCGAGGCGCTCGGCGGCGGGCGGGCGCGCGCGGCGATCGGCGTCAACGCGACCGGCCTGCCCTTCAACTCGGTCATGGCGATCGAGCTGAACGGCGAGCGGACCGTGAACCCGATGGTGAATGCCGGGGCCATCGCGACGACGAGCCTCGCCCCCGGTGCGAACGCCGAGGAACGCTGGCGCTTCATCCGCGAGGGACTGTCGCGCTTCGCCGGGCGCGAACTGGCGATGGACGAGGAGGTCTATGCCTCCGAAGCCGCGACCAACCAGCGCAACCAGGGCATCGCGCGGCTGCTGCATGGTTATGGGCGCATGTATTGCGACCCAGACGAGGCGACGGACATCTACACGCGCCAATGCGCCATCAACGTCACGGCGGGCGACCTCGCCGTGATGGGCGCGACGCTTGCCGATGGCGGCGTGAACCCGGTGACGAAGGAGCGCGTGCTGGAGCCCGAGAGGTGCCGCCGCGTCCTCGCGGTCATGGCGACCGCCGGGCTCTACGAGCAATCCGGCGACTGGCTCTACGAGATCGGCCTGCCCGGCAAGAGCGGCGTCGCCGGCGGCATCGTCGCCATCGCGCCGGGCAAGGGCGGGCTCGGCGTCTTCTCGCCGCCGCTCGACGCGGCCGGCAACAGCGTGCGCGGGCTACTCGTCACGCGCTTCCTGTCGGAACGGCTGGGACTGAACCTCTTTGCCTCCGCCCCCGCGGGCTAGAGGCGGGGCAAGAACGGGGAAACATCCGATGAGCAGCACGGACGCCGCGCCGGCGCGCGAATCCTGGGTGCCGATGATCGCCATCGCGCTCGGCCAGGTCCTGATGTCCTTCAACGTCGCCGCCCTGCCCGTCTCGCTGGCCGGCATGGTCGCGAGCTTCGAGGTGCCGCCGACGACGATCGCGACCGGCATCGTGATGTACTCGCTCTCGGTCGCGGGCTTCGTGATGCTGGGGGCGAAGCTGGTTCAGCGCTTCGGCTCGACCGCGGTGTTCCGCGTCGTGGTCGGGTTGTTCGGCATCGCGCAGATCCTGATGGTGATGGCGCCGGCCGCGCCCGTGATGATGGTCGCGCAGCTGCTCGCGGGCCTTGCCGCGGCGGTGATCGTGCCGGCGCTGGTCGCGCTGATCGCGCACCACTATCGCGGGCCGCAGCAGGCGACGGCGGTGGGCGCGCTCGGCTCGGCGCGCGCCGGCGCGGGGGTGGCGGCCTTCATGATCGGCGGCATGCTTGGCACCTTCATTGGCTGGCGGCCGGTCTTCGGCATCCTCGTGGTGCTGGCCGGGATCGTCTTCTTCCTGTCGTTCCGGCTGAAGCCGGAGGAGCAGCGGCCGGAGGTCAAGATCGACATCGTCGGCGTCGCGCTGGCCGCGACCGCGATCATCATGGTCGTCTTCGGCTTCAACAACCTCAACCGCTGGGGGCTCGGCGTGGCGCGGCCGGGTGCGCCGTTCAGCGTGTTCGGCATGTCCCCCGCACCGCTGATGATCGTCACCGGCATCATCCTGCTGCAGGTCTTCCTCGCCTGGTGCCGGCGCGTTGCCGCGCGCGGCGGCACGCCGCTGCTCGACCTGCGCGTGATCACCTCGGGGGAGGAGCGCGCTGCGGTCTACGCCATGTTCACCGTGGTCGGGCTCGAGGCCATGCTGAACTTCACCGTGCCGCTCTACATCCAGATCGTGCAGGGGCGCACGCCGATCGAGACGGCGATCGCCATGATGCCCTTCAACCTGACGGTGTTCTTCACCGCGATGCTGGTGGTGCGGCTGTACGACAAGGTGCCGCCGCGGCGCATCGCGCAGGGCGGCTTCCTGCTGTGCATCGTGGGGCTGCTCTGGCTCGCCTTCGTGGTCCGCAACGACTGGTCGGCGATCCCGGTCATGTTCGGCCTCATCACCTTCGGGCTCGGGCAGGGGGCGCTGGTGACGCTCGTGTTCAACGTGCTGGTCACGGCAGCGCCCAAGGAACTCGCGGGCGATGTCGGCTCGCTGCGCGGCACGACGCAGAACCTCGCGGCCGGTGTCGGCACGGCGGTGGCTGGCGCGCTGCTGGTCGGGCTTCTCTCGGCCGGCATCCTGTATCGCATCGCCGAGAACCCCCAGCTGCCGCCGGCCGTGATCTCGCAGATCGACCTCGACAGCATCAACTTCGTCTCGAACGACCGGCTACTCGGCATCATGGAGCGCACCGGCGCATCGCCCGAGCAGGTGGCCGAGGCGGTGCGCGTGAACACCGAGGCAAGGCTGCAATCGCTCAAGATCGGGCTGCTCATCATGGCGGCGGTCGCAGCGCTCGCCATCATCCCGGCGAGCCGCCTGCCGGCCTACCGCCCGGGCGAGATCCCGTCGGGCCGCGCACCGCAGCCCCAGCCGGCACGGCGGGAGGAGGAGGCGGCGGCGTGACGCGCCCGCGCCTGATCATGCTCTCGCTCGGCGGCACCATCACCATGGTGCCGCAGGAATCGGGCGGCATCGCGCCGAGGCTCGGCGCTGCGGAGCTCGTCGCCTCGGTGCCCGCGCTAGCCGAGGTCGCGGAGATCGAGGCCGAGAGCCCGGCACGGCTGCCGAGCCCGTCCCTCACGCCCGAGCATCTGGTTGCCGTCGCGGCGCGCATCGGGCAGGCCTTCGCCGCCGGTGTGGACGGCGCCGTCGTCATCCAGGGCACGGACACGATCGAGGAATCCGCCTTCCTGCTCGACCTGCTGGTGGGCGGCGACAAGCCCGTGGTGATGACCGGCGCGATGCGCGGCGCGGATGCGCCTGGCGCGGACGGTCCGGCGAACCTGCTCGCCGCCGCGCGCGTCGCCGTCGGCGAGGAAGCGCGCGGCCTCGGCACGCTCGCCGTGCTGAACTACGACATCCACGCCGCGCGCTTCGTGCAGAAGACGCATACGACGCTGCCCTCCGCCTTCGCCTCCCCCATGCTCGGTCCGATCGGGGCGGTGGCGGAAGGGCGGGCGCGCTTCTTCGCGCGCGTGCGGCGGCTGCCGACCTACTCCGCCGAGGCGGGTCCGCCACCGCCGGTCGCACTGGTCCGCTGGGCGATGGGCGATGACGGGCGGCTGCTCGCCGCGCTGCCCGGCCTCGGTTATGCGGGCGCGGTGATCGAGGGCATGGGCGCGGGCCATGTGCCCGCGGATGCCGCGGAAGCGGTGGGTGAACTCGCGCGACGCATGCCCGTCGTGCTCGCCTCCCGCTCCGCAGCCGGCCCGGTCTTTACCGGCACCTATGGCTATCCGGGCGGCGAGATCGACCTGATCCGGCGCGGCGCGATCCCCGCGGGGCTTCTATCCGGCCTCAAGGCCCGGCTGCTGCTGGGCCTGGCGCTGCGCGGCGGCGCTGGCCGCGCGGCGGCCGAGGCCGCCTTCATCCCCTACCAGTAAGGACGTCCTGTCATGGCCGATCTTCTCGTTGTCTCCTTCCCGACCGAGGCCCAGGCCGAGGAGGTGCGCACACGCCTCTTCGCCATGCAGAAGGAATACCTGATCGAACTGGGCGACGCGGTCGTCGCGGTGAAGCGGCCCGACGGCAGCGTGAAGCTGAACCAAGTGTTCAGCCCGACGGCCGTGGGCGCGGCGTCGGGCGCAATGTGGGGGACGCTGATCGGGATGCTGTTCCTGGCCCCGCTCGTCGGCACCGCGATTGGCGCGGCGTCAGGCGCGCTCAGCGGCAAGCTCACCGATGTCGGCATCAACGACGCGTTCATGAAGGACGTCGCCAAGGCGCTCGATGCCGGCCATGCGGCACTGTTCCTGCTTATCCGCAAGGTCACGGCCGACAAGGTGCTGGAGGAATTCCGCGGCATTGGCGCGACCGTGATGCGTTCCTCCTTCGACGAGACGAAGGAAGCGGCGCTGCGCGAAGCGCTCGCCGCGGCGCAGGATGCGGCGAAGACGCCGTGACTCTGCGCTTTGTTGTTGCCGCGCTTGTCCTCGCGATTGTTGGCACGCCGGCGCGCGCCGAGGACCGCGTGCCGGGCGACCATCTCGGCACCTGGAGCTTCACCTACGAGAACGACCTGCTCGCGGGGACCGATCGCTACTACACCAGCGGCTTCCAGTTCGCCTGGCGATCCTCCTCCTACGATCCGCCGGCCTGGCTCGCCGCGGTAACGTCGAGCGCGCTGTTCCCGGAGGGCGGGACGCCGCGCTGGGGCCTCGCCTTCGGGCAGAACATCTTCACGCCGGCGGACACCGCGCGGCGAGACCCGGATCCGCTCGACCGGCCCTATGCCGGCTGGCTGTACTGGGCGATCAACCTCGCCTCCTACACGCCCACCACCTATGGCAGCATCGAATTGCAGTTGGGCGTTGTCGGGCCTTCCGCGCTCGGCGAGCAGACGCAGAACAACGTCCACGACCTGATGAACATCGACCGGGCTTATGGCTGGGACCGGCAGATCAAGGACGAGCCCGGCGTCAATCTGATCCTGACGCGGCAATGGCGCTACAACAGCGACCCGATCTGGGACGACGTTGCCATCGGCATCGTGCCGACGCTGACCGCGAGCCTCGGCAATGTGCAGACCTACGGCGCGGCCGGGCTGATGGTCAGGTTCGGCAATGAGTTGCAGGCGGATTTCGGACCGCCGCGCATGCGCCCCTCGGTCGCCGGTTCGGCCTTCTACCAGCCAGATGGGCGCTGGGGCTGGTATGTGTTCGGTGGTCTCGAAGGCCGCGTCGTGGGGCGGGACATCTTCCTCGACGGCAACACCTGGCGCGACAGCCGCAGCGTGGACCGGGAGGTGTTCGTCGGCGACGCCAGCGCGGGCGTTGCGATCATCATGCCCTTCGCGCGCCTGACCGTGACCTACACCGCGCGGTCGCGCGAGTTCGAGACGCAGCGGAACACAGCGCAGTACGGCTCGATCAGCCTGTCCTTCCGCTACTGAGCAGCAGCGCGCCCAGCGCAAGCGTCACGGCCAGCAGGGCGAGGCCCGCCGCGGGCCAGGCGCGCAGTGTCGCCTCGGCGTGCGCCAATGCGTCGCCGGCCGGCGACCCCAGCCGCAGCGCGCGGCGCGCGAGCACGATCACGTCGCCCTCCGGCACCTGTGGCAGTCGCCCGCCCCAGCGCAGCAGCGCTCCGAACAGCACCGCCCCGGCCAGCACCGGCCAGAGCGCCTTGGCCAGCGCGGCCCATCGCAACGAGGCGCCGAACGACCCGCCGACCGCGACGAAGCACAGCACGGGCAGCAGGATCGACGCCGCCGCCAGGCCAAGCCAGGGCAGCAGGATGCCCGGCGCGGGCCGCAGTGTGGCGTCCTCCGCGCCGCCCGCCGGCAGGCGGCGGACGAAGTGCAGCATCAGCAGCGTCGAGCCCACCGCGGACAGCGCCGAGAGCATCCCCGGGACGCCGCTGCCGAGTTCGGCCTTCACCGCCTCCTTCGCCAGCCAACCGCCGGTCATCGGCAGGCCGCCGAAGCCGAGCGCCAGCAGCGTCGCAGGAGCGAGCACGAGCCAGCGCAGCCGCCCGCCGGCCATGGCCGCGACGCCGACGGCCAGGAACAGCGCGCCCTTCGCCAGCATGTGGTGCAGCGCGTAGAAGGCCGCGGAGGGCGGCGTGGTCGTGATGCCGCCCGCGATGCCCATCCCGATCGCCGCCGCGACCACGCCCATCTGGCTGACGCTGGAATAGGCCAGCACGGCCTTCGGGTTGCGCTGCGTGATGCCCATCGCGACGCCCCAGAAGGCGGTCACGAAGCCCGCGGCCGCCAGCGCTTCGCCCCAGGCGGCGGGTGTCGCCTCGATCGGCAGGAAGCGGATAAGGCCGATGATACCGGCCTTGATGATCGCCCCGCTCAGCACCGCCGACGCCGGCATGGGCGCGGCCGGGTGCGCGATGGGCAGCCACACATGCAGCGGCACGAGCCCGGCCTTCAGCCCGAAGCCGATCAGCAGCAGGGCGATCGTCACCTCGCGCAGCGCGGCGTCGGCGAGCGCAGGGACGACGTCCGCCAGCGCCAGGCTCTCGCCCGGCGCGGCCGCCGCCATCAGCGCGAAGGCGGCGAGCAGCGCTGCCTCCCCGACCACGGTGAGGAGGATGTAGGTCGCGCCCGCACGCCAGGCGCCCGGCGTCCGGTCGTGGATAACGAGGCCCCAGGCCGGCAGGCTTGCCAGCGCGAACAGCAGGTAGAAGCCGATCAGGTCGCCGGCGAGGAAGATGCCGAGGCTCCCCGCCATGGTCGGCAGCCACCAGGCGGCGAAGCGCGGCAGGGCCTCGGCCGACAGATAGCCGCGCGCGAAGACCGAGGCGCCGCACCACAGTAGGGCCGCAGCACCCAGCAGCAGCGCGCCCGGCGCATCGAGCGCGAGGGTCAGTCGCAGCCTGTCGTCGAAGACGATGCTGCTGCCGTTGGCGAGCAGCGCGCAGGCCAGCCCCGGCAAGGGCGCTGCCCAGATCAGCCGTGCCGCCGCCGGGCGCCAGTCCCGCCGCGCCAGTGCCGCCAGCAGCAGCAGCGGGATGAGCGGCGTGGCGAGCATCAACGCCGCCATCATGGTCCCACCCGCCCGATCTGCAGCAGCCCGAAGCTGGCGAGCGGCAGCATGCCTAACAGGAGAGCGAGCAGCGCGAGGCCAAGCGCGACCGTGTCGCGTGAATCGTGGGGCAATGGCGCGGCCGCGGCGGGCCCGGCGCGTAGCGCCGCCGAAAGGACGCGATAGGCATAGCCGCCCGTCAGCAATCCACCGGTCAGGATGACGAGGCCCCACCACCATTGCCCGGCCTCGATGGCGGTGCTGAGCAGCAGCCACTTCGCAGCAAAGCCGCCCGAGGGCGGCACGCCCATCAGCGTCAAGGCGGAGAGGCCGAAGGCGAGCAGCGGCCGCGGCGCGACGCGTGACGCGCCGGCGAGGTCCGCCACGCGGTCATGGCCGAGCCGTTCGGTCATCAGCCCGACCGCGAGGAACATCCCGGACTTGGCGAGGGCATGCGAGACCGCCTGCAGCACGCCGCCGGTCCAGGCCTTTTCCGCCACGCCAGGCACCGCGAGCAGCGGGAACATCAGCACCAGGTAGCCGATCTGCGCGACGGTCGAATACGCGACCAGAAGCTTCAGCCGCGTCTGAGCGAGCGCTGCGACACCACCGAGCAGGATCGCCGCCGCGCCGCACCCCGCCAGCGCCTGCATGGCGGCGGGCGACGGCGGCAGCACCCCGGCCCAGAGCCGGACGAGGATGACGAAGGACCCCTTCACCACCAGGGCGGAGAGCAGCGCCGATCCCGCCGCCGGCGCGCCGGCATGGGCGGGCGGCAGCCAGAGATGCAGCGGCAGCAGCGCGGTCTTGGCCATCAGCCCGGCGGTCATCAGCGCCGCCGCGACCAGCACCGGCGGCGTCGCCGCAAGCCGGCCCGCGAGCAGCCCGATGTCGAGCGTGCCCGCCGCGCCGTAGATCAGCGCGACGCCGAGCAGGTACAGCACCGAGCCGAGCAGTGCGAACAGCAGGTAGCGCAGCGCCGCCGCCAGCGTCTCCCGCCGCCCGTCCAGGCAGACGATCGGGACCGCCGCGAAGGTCAGCAATTCCAGCGCGACATACAACGTGAACAGGTCGCGTGCCGTCACGGCGAGGTTCAGCCCGCCCCAGATGGCGAGCAGCAAGGGCCAGAAGGCGAAGGCGGCCCGGCGCTCCGGCATGCCCAGAGACGTGCCGAAGCCGGCGCGCGCGAAGACGGCGACGCCGGCGACGACCACCGTCGACGTCAGCAGCATCGCCGCCCCGATCCCGTCCGCGCCCAGAGCGAGGCCAAGCGGCGGTGTCCAATGGCCAAGGTGATGGACCAGAGGCACGCCCAACGCCTGCACCGCCGCCGCGGTGCCGAGCGCGAGCGCGAAGCCCACGGGCAGCAGCGCCAGCGTCAACCGTTCCGCCCCCCGCGCCCCGAGCGCCGGGGCGAGCACCATGCCGAGCACGGGCAGCATCACCGCGAGCAGCGGCAGCATGCTCCAGCCCGTCACGCGTCATCCTTCCGCGCCGCAAGCCGCAGCAGCAGCGCCACCGCGATGGTGGTCGCGGCGAAGGCAACGACGATGCCTGTGAGGATGATCGCCTGCGGCACCGGGTCCGCTGCGAAGCCCGCCCCCGCGCCACGCCGCGCGATGGCGCCGAGCACGAGGAAAACGCCGCCGCCGAGCAGGTTGAAGGCGAGGATGCGCAGCAGCGGCTCCGTCCGCACCAGCATGCCGAACAGGCCGAGGCCGGTCAGCACGGCGCCGAGCAGGCCGTAGACATCGGCTGTCATGTCCGCGGCCCCATGACGAGAAGCGCGAGTGCGGCGGCGATAGACAGCGTGAGCGCGACCTCCACGATCAGGATCAGCGGCTTCTCGAAGCCCGATGGCCAGGCGAGGAAGGCACCCGTCAGCATCGCGCCGAGCAGCCCGACCGCGATGAACAGCGCGGGCCCCGCGGCGACCGTGATGCGCAGTGCGCGCGTGCCGATCGGCGGCGCCGGCGCGATCCCCGCCATCCAGGGCAGCAGCCACATCGCGGCGAGGATCGCCGCCGCCTGGAACTTGCCCCCCGGCGCATCGACACCGATCCAGAAGATGTGCGCGGCGACCACGATGCCGAGTGGCGGCAGCAGCCGCGCGAGCAGGGCGAGCGGCCCGTCCGCCTGCGGCTGCGGTGCGCCCGGCGGCCCCGCCCAGCCTTGATCCGGCGCGAGGGCCACCGTGCAGATGACGGCCAGCACGAGCACGGCGGATTCGAGCAGCGTGTCGAGTCCACGGAAGGCCATCAGCACGCTCGCCACGGGATTGCCGAGCGCGGTGGCCCGCTGGTTCGCCGCGACCTCGGCCGCGAGGCCAGGCGGTGCGTCCGGCAGCAGCAGAACCGCGGCGCCCACCGCGCAGGTCAGGATCGCGCAGCCCGCGCCGATCAGCGCGCGCGTGACCCGGCCCGGCGGCGAGTCCTCCTGCGCGGGGGCGGCAGAGAGCCTACGGGCCGCGGCGAGCAGCAGCACGCCGGAAAGCCCCGCGCCGATCGCGGCCTCGGTAAGCGCCACATCCATCAGACCGAGCCGCCCCCAGGCGAGCGCCAGCAGCAGCCCGTAGCCGATGAAGAGGGCGACGGCGGCGAAGGCTTGCCGCGCAACCAGCACGCCCAGCGCCAGGGCGAGGATTCCTCCGACCAGCGCCAGGTCCACGATCACGCTGGCGGATCCCGCCGCTGGGCAATGCGCGCAAGCAGCGGACCGGTCGCGGCGCTCGCGAGCAGCACGAGTCCCCAGATGGCCAGCAGCCGGAAGGCGCCCCCCAGCGCCTCGGCGCGTGGCAGCAGCCCAAGCACGATCAGCCCGAGGCCGAGGTGATCCGCCTTGGTCAGCGCATGCAGGCGGCTGCCCGTGTCCGGGAAACGAAGGAGCCCCGCGGTGCCGGCCGCGAAGAAGCCTATGCCCGCGACCACGCAAAACACGGTGAAGGCATCCGCGAGCAGGCTCATTCCCCCGGCTCCTTGCGCACCATGGCGATGGTCGCGAAAGGGGCGAGCACCGCAAGCGTCAGGGCGAGGTCCGTATGCGTTGCCGATCCCACCGCAGCACCCCACAGGAGCAGGGCGGCGATGCCTGTCGTGCCGAGGAGTTGCGCCGCGGCGATCCGGTCCGCGGCCTGCGGCCCACGCAGCACGCGCACCAGGCCGAGCAGCAAAGTCAGGAGCACGGCGAAGGCAGCGACACCAAGCAGGCTAGACATCGAGTCCGAAGGCGCGCGCGAACAGCGCCTCCTCCGCCGACATGGCGGCCGCGACATCGGCCTCGCCTTCGAGCGCGTGGATCAACACCGTCCCGCCAGGCCCGTCGCCCGCGGGGAGCGTGCCGGGCAGCAGGCTTGCATAGGCCAGGAAGGCGTCGCGCGCGCGCCCCGGAGGCATCCGTGGCGTCCACGCGATCGTCCGCGGCGTGGGCCTTCGGCGCGGGTCGAGGGCGAGTCGCGCAACCGCGATTCCGGCGCCGAGCGCCTTCGCCGGGAGGTGCAGCAGCAGCGTCGCCAGCGCCGCGGGACGGATGCGGGCGCGGATCGGCGGCAGAAGGCGGAGGCTCGCCCAGGCGCCGATCGCCGCCGCCGCGACGCCGACAGGCAGGTCCGCCGGCACCACGCCCGCCAGCGCGCACCACAGCCCGAGCAGGAGCGCGGCGCGCAGGGCGG
>NZ_JACADQ010000139.1 GCF_016106015.1 Neoroseomonas rubea | reverse complement strand
CTGCCGCTGCCGCCGCCCCGCCCCGCCGCAGCGCCGGGCGCGCCGCCGGAGCGCGTTCTCGGCCTGCCGCCGAACGGGCTGCAGCTGGTGCTGACCGCGGCCGGCATCGCCTGCTGCGTCGCCATGGCCATGCCGCAGGTCCACATCGTCGCCTACTGCGTCGACCTCGGCTACGGCGCGCAGCGAGGTGCGGAGATGCTCTCCCTCATGCTCGCCTGCGGCATCGTCTCTCGCTTGGTGTTCGGTGTCGTGATGGACCGGATCGGCGGGCTCGCCACGCTTGCACTCGGCTCGGCACTGCAGGGCGTGGCGCTGCTGCTGTTCCTGCCGGCGGACGGGATGGTGGCGCTCTATGTCGTCAGCGCGGTCTTCGGCCTGTTCCAGGGCGGCATCGTGCCGTCCTACGCGATGATCGTGCGGGAGCTCTTCCCCGCGTCCCAGGCGGGGACGCGGGTGGGCATCGCGCTCTCCTCGACGCTGGTCGGCATGGCGCTCGGCGGCTGGATGGCGGGGGCGATCTTCGACGCGACCGGGTCCTATGACGCGGCGATGTGGAACGGCATCGCGTGGAACCTGGTGAACCTCGCCATCGCGCTGTGGCTGCTGCGGCGCGGGCGGCGCTTCCGGGGGGCGCGGCCGGCCTTCGCCTGAGGCCGCGCTCGAAGGCGCGTCCTTCAGGCCATCGCCCGGCGACCCGGCGTGGCGCGCATCGGCCCCGCCAAGCCGGCGTGCGCCCCTTCTTGGCGCGCTGCCGCACCGCCAGCTCCGAGCGCCCTGGCCCCGCGCCCGGCCGGCGCCATCTGGCGGGAATGGAAGAACGCCTCTTCACCGCCGCGAACACGCTCGCCCTCGCGGGCTGGATCCTGCTGGCGCTGTTCCCGCGCCGGCGCTGGGCACATTGGCACGTGGCCGGGGTGGCGATCCCGGTCGCGCTCGCCATCGCCTATGTCGCACTGCTTGCCTGGCACGCGCCGGGGACGGAGGGGGGCTTCTCGACCCTCGCCGGGGTGCGCGCGCTGTTCGCGCGGGACGGGGTGCTGCTGGCGGGCTGGTTGCACTACCTCGCCTTCGACCTGTTCCTGGGCGCCTGGATGTGCCGGCGCGCGACGGCGGAGGCGCTCCCGCTCTGGCGGCTCTATCCCGCCCTGCCGCTGACCTTCCTCGCCGGGCCGGCGGGGCTGCTCGCCTTCCTCGCGTTGCGCGCGCTGCCTGCGCGGCGGGCCGCATGATCGCGGCGCGGTACTCCTTGGAGGAACGGCAGCCGGCGCTAGCGCGCACCGGGCTCGCCATGGCGGTGCTGCTGCTCGCCTGCCTCGTTGCCATGCCCTTCGATGGGCGGGAGATCCGCGGCGTCCCGGTCTGGGTGAAGCCGGCGAAGTTCGCGGCCTCGCTCGCGTTGTGGTGCTGGTCGCTCGCGCTGGCCTGGCCCGCGCTGGCGCCGGGCTGGCGGGATGGGTGGGCGGCGCGGGCGATTGCCGCGGGCACCATCGCCTGCACCCTGGTCGAGGCCGGCTGGATCGCGCTGCGTGCCGCCCTTGGAGAGCCATCGCACTTCGCGCGCGATGCGCTGGGCGCCGCGATCTACGGGCTGATGGGCGCGGCGGCGCTGCTGCTCTGCCTCTGCGCCGCGGCCTTCGGCGCGCTGGTCGCGGCGCGGGGCGATGCCGCCGCTGCTGCGCGCGGGGGTGGCGCTCGGCTTCATCCTCGCCGGTCTTGGCGGCGCCGCGACCGGCTTCGCCATCGGCGCGAACCAGGGCCCCTATGTCGGCGCGCCGCCGAGCGATGCCGGCGCCTGGCCGCCCTTCTTCTGGTCGCGCGCGGGGGGCGACCTGCGCTTGGCGCATTTCCTTGCCGTGCATGCGATGCAGGCGCTGCCGATCCTGGCCTGGGCGCTGCTGCGCCTGCGGGCGCCGGCGGCGGCGGGCTGGCTCGCGGCAGGCACGCTCGGCTGGGCGGGGCTGTCCGGCGTGGCCTTCGCCTTCGCCGCGACGGGCCGGGCGGCGATGCCCTGAGCCCCCTCGCAATCCCGCCACCATCGTTCCATAGAGCGGCGCCGTGCTCGCCGAACCCATCCTCCTCCGCCGCGCCCTGTTCCTGCTGCTGGCGCTCGCCATCACGGCGGGGCTGGCGGCGCTTGCCGTGGCCGTGCTCGCGCCCGGCGGCTGGACGGTGTGGGAGGCGCTGATCCTCGCCTGCTTCCTAGGCACCATTCCCTGGAGCGCGCTGTCCGCCGCGAATGCACTGGTGGGGCTGGCCATCCTGCTCGGTGCGCGCGACCCGGTCGCCGCTGTGCTGCCCGCGCTGCGCGCCGCACGCCCGCCGCCGCCGCAGGGCCGCACCGCGATTGCGATATGCATCCGCAACGAGGACATGGCCGCCGTGCTGCCGCCGCTCGGGCGACTGATGGACGGGCTGCCCGCGTCCCATTTCGATCTCTGGGTGCTGTCCGACACGCCTTCAGGTTCGGCGGCCGAGGCCGAGGAAGCCGCCTTCCGAGCCTTCGCTACGTCGCACCCCAACGCGCATTACCGCCGCCGCACCTCGAACGAGGGATTCAAGGCCGGCAATGTGATGGATTTCCTCGACCATCATGCGGCGGGGCTCGATTACTTCCTCTGCCTCGATGCGGATTCGGAGATGGCGCCGGCCGCGGTGCTGCGCCTCGTCGCCTGCCTGGAAGCCGATCCGCGCCTCGCCATCGTGCAGCAGCTGATCCATGGCCGGCCCGCGACCGCCGCGTTCCCGCGCCTGTTCCAGTTCGGCATGCGCCACGGCATGCGCACATGGGCGATCGGCCAGGCCTGGTGGCAGGGGGACCAGGGGCCCTATTGGGGCCACAATGCCGTCATCCGCATCGCGCCCTTCCGCGAACACTGCCGCCTGGGCCCGCTGCCGGACGGCAGCCGCATCCTCTCCCACGACCAGGTGGAGGCGACGCGCCTGACCGCCGCCGGCTGGAAAGTGCGCGTGTTGCCGGACGACGAGGGCAGCGCGGAAGGCAACCCGCCCACCTTCGGCGACTTCGTGACGCGGGACCTGCGCTGGGCCGGCGGCAACATGCAGTATCTCGCGCTGCTGCGCCTGCCCGGCCAGACCTGGATGGCGCGCTGGCAGCTGGTGCAGGCGATCCTGCTGTTCCTCGGCGCGCCGCTCTGGTGCGCGATCCTGCTGCTCGCGGCGGTGAATGCGCTGACCGGCGGCGGGGCAGCGACACCGACGCTTGCGCTGGTCGGGCTGCTCGCCGCCGCCTGGGCCTGCCACTACGCCCCAAAGCTCGCCGGCTACGCCGAGATGTTCGCCAAGCCCGCGCTCGCCGCGCGCTATGGCGGGCGGGCGGCGGCCGCGCGCGGCGCGGCGGCGGAGATCCTCTTCACCACGCTGATGGAACCGGCACGGCTGATGGCGCAGTCGCTGTTCCTGCTGGCGCTGCCCTTCGGGCTCAAGGTGGGCTGGGTGCCGCAGAACCGCGCCGACCGCGGTGTGTCCTGGACCGATGCGGCGCGGCAGTTCTGGCCGCCGACGCTGGCGGGCGTGGCGCTGACCGTCGCCTTCGCCGCGGCCTCGCCACTCACGCTGCTGCTGGCCGCGCCTGTGCTGCTGTCGCTGCTGCTGGCCATCCCCTTCGCGGTCGTGACGGCCGATGCGGGCGTCTCGGCGCGGCTGCGCGCGGCAAGGCTCTGCGCGCTGCCGGAGGAGCGCGGCGAATGACCGCGCGGCTGCGCCTGTATGCCGCCGTCTCGCTCGATGGCCATCTCGCCGACGCGGCGGGGAGCGTCGACTGGCTCGCGCCCTTCGAGAGCGAGGAGTACGGCACGGCGGCCTTCATCGCGGAGATCGGCACGGTGCTGACGGGCCGCGTCACCTACGACCAGGCGCGCGGCTTCGGGGACTGGCCCTATGCCGGCAAGCGCGTCGTGGTGCTGACGGGAAGGCCGCTCGACGCCGCCCCGCCGGCGGGGGTGGAGGCGGCCTCCGGCGATCTCGCCCTGCTGGTCGCGCGGCTGCGGCGGGAGACGGTGCGCGGCGACATCTGGCTGCTCGGCGGCGCCTCGGTCGCGCAGGCCTGCCTGGCGCTCGGCATCGTGGACACGATCGAGCTCTTCCTCATGCCGGTCACCCTCGGCGCGGGCATCCCGCTTTTCGCGCCGGGCGGCGTGCCGGCCAGCTGGCGGCTCGACGCCACGCGCCATTGGCCCAACGGCGTCCTGGCGGTCAGCTACGCGCGGCGCTGAGGGGGTATCCAGCCCCCCGCGGCCCCGGCATGCTGGCACCGAAGAACAGGAGGGGACCAGGAATGGACGCCGTGATCGTCGGCGCCGGCTTCGCCGGCCTCTATATGCTGCACCGGCTGCGCGGCCTCGGCATGACCGCGACCATCCTCGAGGCCGCGGACGATGTCGGCGGCACCTGGTACTGGAACCGCTATCCCGGCGCGCGCTGCGACGTCGAGAGCATGCAGTACTCCTTCTCCTTCGACGATGCGTTGCAGCAGGACTGGCGCTGGTCGGAACGTTTCGCCGCGCAGCCCGAGATCCTGCGCTACGCGCGCCACGTCGCGGACCGCTTCGACCTGCGCCGCGACATCCGCTTCGACACGCGCGTCGCCAGCGCCACCTTCGACGAGACTGCCGCGCTCTGGCGCCTGCGCACGACGGCGGGGGAGGAGGTCGTCGCGCGCCACTGCATCATGGCGACCGGGTGCCTGTCCGCCGCCCGGCTGCCGGACATCCCCGGCCGGGAGAGCTTCCGCGGCGCGACCTACCACACCGGCCGCTGGCCGCATGAGCCGGTGGACTTCACCGGGCTGCGCGTCGGCGTCATCGGCACCGGATCCTCCGCCATCCAGGCCATCCCGGTCATCGCGGAACAGTCGGCGCATCTCACCGTGTTCCAGCGCACGCCGAACTTCTCCATCCCGTCCCGCAACCGGGCGATGGATGACGACTACGAGGCGTCCTGGAAGGCACGCTACGCCGAACGGCGCCGCCATGCGCGCACGCTGCGCACCGGCATCGACTATCCGCTCAACCCGCTCTCCGCGCTCGAGGTCGATGCGGCGGCGCGGGAGCGCGAATACACGGCGCGCTGGGAACGCGGCGGCACAGCCTTCATGGCGTCCTTCTCCGACCTGCTGACGAACCAGGCGGCGAACGACACCGCCGCGGACTTCGTCCGCCGGCAGATCCGCGCCATCGTGCAGGACCGGGCGACGGCAGACGCGCTCTGCCCCACCAACCACCCGATCGGCACGAAGCGCATCTGCGTCGATTCCGGCTACTACGAGACCTACAACCGGCGGAACGTCACGCTGGTCGATCTGCGCCGCACGCCGATCGAGGCCATCACGCCCGATGGCGTGCGCACGGGCGAAGGGGAATACGCGCTCGACGCCATCGTCTTCGCCACCGGGTTCGACGCCATGACCGGCGCGCTGCTCGGCATGGAGATCGCGGGCCGCGATGGCGCGACGCTCGCGCGCCATTGGGCGGCGGGGCCCACCGCCTATCTCGGCCTGATGGCGACAGGCTTCCCGAACCTGTTCATGATCACGGGGCCCGGCAGCCCTTCCGTGCTGTCGAACATGATGGTCTCGATCGAGCAGCACGTGGATTTCGTCGCCGACCTTCTGGCGCACATGCAGGCGAGCGGCGCGGCGACGGTGGAAGCGGATGCGGCCGCCGAGGATGCCTGGGTGCGCCACGCGGGCGAGGTCGCGCAGCGCACGCTCTATCCGCACGCCAATTCCTGGTACATGGGCGTCAACATCCCCGGCAAGCCGCAGGTCTTCATGCCCTATATCGGCGGCGTCGGAACCTATCGCGAGATCTGCGACGGCATCGCAGCGCGCGGCTTCGAAGGCTTCCGCTTCACGCCCTCAGCCTCCCGCGCGGCGGCGGAGTAGCGCCGTGCCGCTCGACCCCGGCGCGCAGCGCGTGCGCGACCTGATCCGCGAGGCCGCCCGCCCGCCGCTCCACACGCTGACGCCGACGGAGGCGCGGGCCGTCTCCGCCGCCTCCCGCCCCGTGCTGCAGCCCGATCCGCCGCCGGTGGCGTTCGTCGAGGACCTGACCTGCCCCGGCCCGGCCGGCGCGATCTGCCTGCGGCGCTATCGCGGCCTCGGCACCGATCCGGCCGCGCCGCTGCCCTGCCTGCTGTTCCTGCATGGCGGGGGCTGGGTGATCGGCGATCTCGACAGCCATGACCAGGTCTGCCGCGCGCTCGCGAACCATCTCGGCGCCTGCGTCATCGCCGTGGACTACCGGCTTGCGCCCGAGCATGTCTTCCCCGCCGCGGTGGAGGATTGCGCCGCGGCGCTGCGCTTCGTCGTGGCGGAATCGGCGGCGCTGGGCCTGGACGGGTCGCGCATCGCGGTCGGCGGCGACAGCGCCGGGGGCAACCTTGCCGCCGTCCTCGCCCTGATGGGCCGCGACGGGGCGGTGCCCGCGCCTGGCTTCCAGATGCTGCTCTATCCCGTCGCCGACCTCGCGGCGAACACGCCCTCCTACCTCCGCTGCATCGAGGGCTATCCGCTGACGGCCGCGACCATGCGCTGGTTCATCGACCACTACGCGCCGGACGCCGCGCAGCGGACCGACTGGCGCGGATCGCCGCTGCGCGCCGCCTCGCTCGCCGGCCTGCCGCCCGCCTTCGTCATGACCTGCGGCCACGATCCGCTGGCGGATGAAGGCATCGCCTATGCGGAGCGCCTCGACGAGGAAGGCGTGCATGTCGCGCACCTGCACGTCGCGGACCAGATGCATGCCTACCTGACGATGGGCCGCTTCATCCCGGCCTCCGACCTCACGCTGCGCCAGGCGGCCGCGGCGCTGCGCCTGCACTGGGAGACCGCCGCGGCATGACCCCTTCCGCTGATCATCTGGTAGCGCTCGCCCGGCCGGTGCGGCACGAGGCGAACAACCTGCTCGCCGCGATCTCCGGCACCGCCGACCTGATGGTGCGCGCCGCAGGCACCGACAAGGAGAGGGCGCGTGCCGAACGGGTGCAGGAGGCCGCGCAGCGGCTGGAGGCTCTGCTACGCGCCTATCTCGCCCTCGCCGCGCCGCCGGCCGAGGGGGCGGATCCGCGCAGGGTGATCGAGATGCTGCGCCCCGTGCTGGCGCTGCTGCTCGGCCCTGGACGCGTCACGGAGGTTGCGGTGGCGGACAACCTGCCGCGCCTTGCCGCCACGCCGGCCGAATTGCAGTCCGCCGCGATGGCCCTCGCCCGCGAAGCGGCGGCGCAGGCGCCGAAGGATGGTGGCCTGCGCCTCGTACTCGATGCCGCGCCAGGCGGTGCGACGCTCTACGCGACGCCGACGCCGCACGGGCCGTTGCCCGACCCGCGCTTCTTCCCCGCGGCGTAGGCCGCTAACCCGCCGGGGTCTCAGCCGCGCAGGTGCGGATGCCGAGCAGCGTATAGGCCGGGCAGAAGCGGATGACGCCGGTCGCCAGCGGCACCAGCCCGATCAGCCCCCACCAGCCGAGGGGCCCGAAGGCGCCCGCGCCCAGGATGGCGAGACCCGCGACGATCCGCAGCACGCGATCGACGCCACCGACATTGCAGCTCATGGTTCCGCTCCTTGATCGATCGGCCGGTTGCGGCCGCGGCGCCATCTCGCGCCGCGCACGGCACCCTGTCGGTGATCAAGTCACGACGTGACGGCGCCGTCCTTGATGCGCATCAGCCCGGTCGCATCCAGCACCGTGACCGCGCCGCGCTCGGTGCGCACCAGCCCGCCGCGCGCGAAGGCCGAGAGACGGCGGCTCACCACCTCCCGCGCGGTGCCGATATCGGCCGCGATCTCCTGCTGCGTCGCCGCCACCGTGCCCGGCGCCCGGTCCAGCAGGTAGGCGGCAAGCCGCGCATCGACGCTGCGGAAGGACAATTCCTCGATCCGCCCCATCAGCGCCGCGAGCCGCGCGGCGAAGCCGGCGAGGACGAAGGTGCGGAAGGTGGCACTCTCCTCCACCAGCCGGGCAAAGAGCGAGGCGGGCAGCAGCAGCCCCTCGCATTCCGTCTCCGCGGTGCCCTCGGCGGAATAAGCCTCCCCGGCAAACAGGCATGATGTGGTGATGGCGCAGGCCTGGCCCGGTTCCACGCGATAGAGCAGCAGCGCGTGCCCGTCCTCGGCGATCAGGTCCACGCGCGCGCGGCCGGTGCGCAGCATGACGAAGCCGCGGCAGGGATCGCCCGGGCGGAACAGCACCGCGCCGGCCGGGGCGCGCAGCGGCAGCGCTTCGGCCGCGATGCGCGTGCGCGTCGCGGCGTCGAGCGTCGCGAGCAACGGTTCGGTCGTCGGCATACCGGCCCCCGCGTCAATCCCGCGGGCCGGGCGCGAGCACCTCGCGCTTGCCGACATGGTTTGCCGGACCCACCACGCCGTCCTTCTCCATCTGCTCGATCAGCTTGGCCGCGCGGTTGTAGCCGATGTTGAGGTGGCGCTGCACGAAGGACGTGCTGGCCTTGCCTTCGCGCGTCACCAGCGCGACCGCCTGGTCGTACAAGGACGCCTCGCCATCCGTGTTGCCGCCGAGCATGCCGGGGATGGCGCCGGCCCCGTCATCGTCCTCGGCTTCCGTCACTTCCTCGATGTAGTGCGGCTCGCCCTGGCTGCGCAGGAATTCCACCACGCGCTCGACCTCCGTGTCGCTCACGAAGGGGCCGTGCACGCGGGCAAGCCGCCCGCCGCCGGGCATGTGCAGCATGTCGCCCTGGCCGAGCAGCTGTTCCGCCCCCTGCTCGCCGAGGATGGTGCGACTGTCGATCTTCGATGTCACCTGGAAGGAGATGCGGGTCGGAAAGTTCGCCTTGATCGTGCCGGTGATGACATCGACCGACGGGCGCTGCGTCGCCATGATCACATGGATGCCCGCCGCGCGCGCCATCTGCGCGAGCCGCTGCACCGCGGCCTCGATCTCCTTGCCGGCGACGATCATCAGGTCGGCCATCTCGTCGATGACGACGACGATCATGGGCAGCGGCTCGAGCGCGAGCGGCTGTTCCTCGAAAGTCGGCTTGCCGGTCTCAGGGTCGAAGCCGGTCTGGACCTTGCGCGTGAGCACCTCCCCGCGCGCGCGGGCCGCTGCGACCTTCTCGTTGTAGCCGCCGATGTTGCGCACGCCGAGCTGCGACATGGCGCGGTAGCGGCGCTCCATCTCCCGCACCGTCCATTTCAGCGCGCCGATCGCCTTGGGCGGTTCCGTCACCACGGGGGCGAGCAGATGCGGGATGCGGTCATAGACCGACAGTTCCAGCATCTTCGGGTCGATCATGATGAAGCGGCACTCGTCGGGGCCGAAGCGGTACAACAGCGACAGGATCATGGTGTTGATCCCGACCGACTTCCCGGAGCCGGTGGTGCCCGCGATCAGCAGATGCGGCATGCGGGCGAGGTCGGCGATCACCGGCGCGCCGCCGATGTCCTTGCCGAGCGCCAGCGGCAGACGCCCCTGGTTTCGGTGCCAGGATTCGTCGACGAACATCTCGCTCAGATAGACCGTCTCGCGCTTCGCGTTCGGCATCTCGATGCCGATCACGTTGCGCCCTGGCACGGTCGCGATGCGCACCGCAATCACGGACATCGACCGCGCGATGTCGTCCGCGAGGCCGATGACGCGCGAGGATTTCGTCCCTGGCGCGGGTTCGAGCTCATACAGCGTGACGACCGGGCCGGGCCGGATCTCCGCGATCCGTCCGCGCACGCCGTAATCCTCAAGCACGCTTTCGAGCAGCCGCGCATTGGCCTGCAGCGATTCCTCCGACGGCCTTCCGGTGCGGCGCGCCGGCGCCTCCGTCAGCAGGTCGAGCGGCGGCAGCCGCCACTGCCCCTCGCCGAGGTCGAGCGCGCGCTGTTCCGCGACGCGGCGCGGCCGGTCCTGCGCCCGGTCCTGCACCTTGCTGCGCGGCACGAGGCGCGGCTTGGCCTCGGGCTCGGTGCCGCGGCGGACGTCGCCATCCTCGCCGGGCAGGGGGGCGGGCGGGGCGGCGGGG
>NZ_JACADQ010000138.1 GCF_016106015.1 Neoroseomonas rubea | reverse complement strand
CGGCAGGCGCAGCAGCGCATGCGCCAGCCGCTCCGGCATCGGGCGGACGGACAGCCCCTCCGGCAGCAACGCCGGCAGCGCGAATCGCGTTGCGAGCGCCGCGCCGACGAGCCCCGTCGCCGCGAACAGCCCGAGCTGGGCGAGCCCCGGAAAGCCCGATGCCAGCATCGGCAGCAGCCCAGCGACCGCCGCCGCCACGGCGAGGCGCAGCGTCGGCCAGAGCCGCCGCGCCGCGTCGCGCAGGCTCTCCCCCGGCGCGCGGTTGGTCACGAGCAGGATCGGGTAGTCGTCCGCGACGCCAAGCATCGTCATGCCGAAGCCGAGTGCCGCGCCATGCACATGGCCGAACACCGCATCCACCACGAGCAGCCCGGCCAGCGTGCCGGCCGCCAGCGGCAAGGCGACGACCGCCAGCATCAACGGCGAGCGGTAGCGCCAGAACAGGAAGGCGCCGACCAGCACGAAGGAGAGCGTCGAGACAAGCTTCACATCCGCCCGCACCGTCGCCGCCGCCTCAGCCGCGAAGATGCCGGGGCCGGAGAGTAGCAACCGCGCGCTGGCGGGCGGCGAGGCGGCGGCGAAGGCGGCGCGCACCGCCTCCGCCGCTGCGCCTTGCGCATCCGTATCCAGCCCCGCGGCGCGGGATTGCAACAGGATCAGCGCGCGCGGGCCCTCCGCCATCCAGACGCCGTGCGCGCTGCGCACCGCCGCCCCGTCCGCCCAGCCGCGTAGCAGGCCGAGGAAGGCGCCGGTCGGGTCGGCGAAGGCGAAGCGCCGCACGAGCGGCTCGGCCGAGGAACGGAGCCCGTCCAGCACGCCTTCCAGCGCTGCGCGCAGTGCCGGCTCGGTGAAACCATCGGTGGTGGGTGACAGGGCGTAGCGATGCAGGAAGAGCAGCGCCGCCTCCTCCTCTGCCAGGCGCGGCGCGCCGTTCGCCACCAGCGCGAAGCGCGCATCGGCGGCAAGCGTGGTTCCCATGGCCAGCGAGACGCGCGCGAGGTCCTCCGCCGCCGCGCCCTCGATCCCCGCGATGAGCAGCGTCGTCGCGGCACCCGAGCGCAGCTCGCCGAGCAGGAAGGCCGCCTCCGCCGTGGCCGGAGCGGGCAGGAAGTCGGCGATGTCCCCGCGCAGCGTCACAAGGCGGGAGGCCGCCGCAAAGCCGGCGGCGAGCAGCGCGAGCGCGAGCAGCAGCGGGACGATGCGCCTCATCGCACCGGGCTGATGCGCATGCTGCTGCGCCCGTCGCGGCCCTGGGTTTCCACCAGCAGGATCGCCCCCGCTTCGCCTTCCAGCACGATGCGCTGCACGGCGGCGCGCACGCGGGAGGAGAGCGGCGCCAGCTCGATCCGCCAGCGCGCGGGCCCGCCGCTGGCCGCGACGCGATGATGCGCGCGCAGCGTCGCCGCATCCCCGGCGAGCGTCGCGCGCACGGCTTCGACCAGCGGGCGGATCTCCGGCGCGGCATCGAGCGCGACCTGGCGGCGCTCGCCGCGCCGCTCGATCGTCAGAACTTCGCCTTCCAGCAGGAAGCGCTCCTCCACGGGCTCGATCGTGTGCTTTTCCAGCCGGTCCGGCGCGCGCCAGGCGAGCAGGCCGCGCGAGAGGAGGGGGCGCTCGAGTTCCGGCAGCTCCTTCTCCTCGACGAAGGTGGCGCGGCTTTCGCGCACAGCGGCAAGCGGCGCCAGGATGGCGGCCAGCGGGTCGGGCGCCTGGGCCGCGAGGCCGAGGAGCAGCAGGCGGCGCGGCAGGCGCGGCGCGGCGCCGGTCTCGTCGGGAAGCGGCATGGGGAACCTGTCTGCCCCACCGGGCGCGTCGCTGGCAACGCGCGGAGGACGCGGCGCAGGCCTGATGTCGGGACCGGTGCCCGCCGATCTGCATGTCTGGCCATAGAATTATGCACGACGTGCATCAGCAATCGCTGTGTATCTGACGCTATCGACCATAAGATTTTTTGAATGCCTCATCATATGAAATATCCAGACCTGACCGTCACGACAAACCACGATGTCGTGGAAATTACGCATGGAAACCGAACCGCGCGCGTCAGCAGCGATATCTGGCCATCCGCATGGAATATTGATGCCCTGGATCCCGAAGTGGCGCGGGGCATCGTGAATTGGTTCCGGGCGACAGATGAATCGCGCAGGGACGTCGTGACGCCGATCGAAATCGTTCTGCAGATGGTGCTGAGCTACCTGAACATCGACATCGCCGCGCCTGTCCCGCAGGTGACCGAACACTGCTGACCGCGCCGGCTCGGCTCAGTTCGAACCAGCGGCTCGTGCCGGGCTGTCCGGCGCTTCTTCCCAGAAATCGAAGAAGTTGAACCAGTTGTAAGGGTGCTCGCGGCAGACCTCGCCGAGACGCGCCGCGTAGCGCGCGGTCCAGTCGCGCAGCGCCGCCTCCCGGTCCGCCCGCGGCAGGGCGACGACCTCGGCGAAGGGTTCGAAGCGCAGCACGTAGCGCCGGGGCCCGAGCCACAGCCCGAAGCCGAGCACGACCGGCGCCTTCAGCACAGCGGCCAGCGCCATCGGTCCGCCAGGAAAGGACGCCTCGGCCCCAAGGAAGGGCACGCGCAGCATCCTCTCCCCCCGTGCCGCGCGGTCGGCAAGCAGGCCGACCACGCCGCCGCGGTCCAGCACCTCGCTCGCCGCCAGCATCGAATCCGGCCGGCCGAGGGGAATGACCGAGGAGGCGCGGGTCGGGTCGAGGCTGTCGAAGAGCGCGTCCGAGGCGCTGCCCCGGTCGGTGTGCATCAGCATCCGCACCTCCACCGGCGCGCCGGCGCCACCGACCGCGCGCAGCGCCTCGAAGGACCCCATATGCGCGCCGAGCAGCACGAGCCCCTGCCCGCGCGCCGCGGCGTCGCGCAGCGTCCCGAGCCCCGTGACCTGGACCTCGTACCCCCCGATCCGCCCGGTCAGCAGGAAGACGCGGTCGAGCATGGTGGAGGCGAAGCAGAAATAGAGCCGCCACAGGTCCCGCCACGTCGCGTCGTGGCCGAGCGCGCGCGTGAGGTAGCGCCGCGCGGCGCGCTTCTGTGCCGCCGGCGCCGTCGTCAGGTAGAACAACGTGATCGGATGCAGCAGCGCATGGCCGGCGTGCCAGCCGAGCCCGAGCGCGATGCGCACCATCAGCCGCAGCACGAACGGGCTGCCGCGCTCGGGCGTGCGCGCCCAGGCGGTGGTGGCGGTCATGCGGGGAAGCGCGCCTCGCCCGAGGCGACCACGCGGTCCCCGACATGGCAGGCGAAGGCGAGCCGGCCACCGTCCGACAGCGTCAGGATCATCCGCACCGCCTCCCCCGGCAGGACCGGCGCGGCGAATTTCGTCCGCGGCAGGCCGGAGGGGGGGCCGAGCGCGAAGGCACCCCGCGCAGCGGTGATGACGGCATCGAGCAGCAGCACGCCCGGCACCACCGGCCGTCCCGGGAAATGGCCGGGCAGGCTCGGATGGTCATGCGGGATGGTGAAGACAGCCTCGTGCCGGGCGGACATGGGCCGCGCTTCAGCACGGCCGGCGCCCGCCCGGCAAGGGCATTACGGCATCGCCACGTCGACGCCGCGGTAGAAATAGTTCTGCGCGCGGATCTGGTCGTCCGTCAGCCGCTGCCCGGCGGGGATCACCTCGGTGCCGTCCTGACGGGCGATCGGGCCCTCGAAGGGGTGCAGCGTGCCGGCGGCGATGGCGTCGCGGATGCGCTCGGCCTCCGACGTTTCCTCCGGCGTCATGTTGGTGAAGGGGGCGAGGCGGAACATGCCCGAATTCAGCCCGCCCCAGACATCGCCCGGCCGCCAGGTGCCGTCGAGCATCGCGCGGGCGCGCTCCACATAGTAGTCGCCCCAGTTGTTGACGTTGCTCGTCAGATGCGCGCGCGGCGCGAAGCGCGTCATGTCGGAAGCCTGGCCGAAGCCGAAGACGCCGCGCTCGTTCGCGAGCTGCAGCGGCGCGGGGCTGTCGGTGTGCTGGCAGATCACGTCGCAGCCCTGGTCGATGAGCGCGCGCGCCGCATCCGCCTCCCGCGCCGGGTTGAACCAGGCGGAGACCCAGACGACGCGGATCTTCATCTGCGGATCGACCGACCAGGCGCCGCGCATGACGGTGTTGATGGCGTGGATCACCTCCGGCACGGGGAAGGAGGCGATGTAGCCGATCGTCTTGGACCGTGACTTGCGCGCGGCGATCACGCCCTGGACGTAGCGGCCTTCGTAGAAACGGGCGTTGTAGATCGAGAGGTTCGGCAGGGTGCTGGTGCCCGTCGCGTTCTCGAACATCACGTTGGGCAGCGTGGGCGCGACGCGCACCGTCGGCTGGAAATAGGAGAAGGAGGTGGTGAAGATCAGCCGCGAGCCCGTGCGCGCGAGCTGGTTCGCCACGCGGTCGAAATCGGGCGGGGCCACGGATTCCACCTGCGTCGCGGTCACGCGGTCGCCCAGCACCTCCAGCATCCGGCGCCGGCCGACATCGTGCATGGTGGACCAGCCGAAATCGCCCACCGGGCCGATCAGGATGAAGCCGACATTGAGGCGCGACTGCGCCTGGGCGGCGCCGGGCAGCGCGGCGGCGCCGGCGAGCGCGGCCGCGCCCTGAATGGTCCGGCGGCGGGTGATGGTCATGGGATGAAGCCTCCTTCTTGTGGAATGGCGATGGTCGAGATGTCCCCGCGCACGGCCGGGATCAACGGTCCGGCACGAAGGGCGTGCCGAGCGCCGCCGGCGCGGCGCTGCCGCCGCCCCGCGCGCGCATGATCAGCACGAGTGCGAGGATGGTGATGACATAGGGCAAGGCCGCCATGGCCTGCGGCGGCACCGGGACACCGGCGCCCTGAGCATGCAGCTGCAGGATGGTCACCCCGCCGAACAGATAGGCCCCCGCCACGGCGCGCCAGGGCAGCCAGGAGGCGAAGACGACGATGGCGAGCGCGATCCAACCCCGCCCGCTCGTCATGCCACTGGTCCAGAAGGGTGTGAGCACGAGCGAGAGATAGGCGCCCGCCAGCCCCGCGCAGGCGCCGCCGAACAGCAGCGCGAGGAAGCGGATGCGCAGCACCTTGAAGCCCAGCGCATGCGCCGCCGCCGCACTCTCGCCGCAGGCGCGCAGCACGAGCCCCGCCCGCGTGCGGCCGAGGAACCAGGCGACGCCGATGACGAGCGCGAAGGAGGCGTAGACGAAGGGGTCCTGCCGGAACAGCACGGGGCCGAGGAAGGGAATCTCCGACAGCCAAGGCACCGCGATCTTGCCGATCCCCTCCCGCGGCACGCCGACGAAGGGCGCGCCCACCACGCCCGAAAGGCCCAGGCCGAAGATCGCGAGCGCCAGCCCCGCCGCCACCTGGTTCGTCGCGAGCCCAAGCACCAGCAGCGCGAAGATCGCCGCGAGCGCCATGCCTGCCAGGATCGCTGCCGCGACGCCGGCCGCGCTCGACCCGGTGGTGATGGCCACCGCGATGCCGGCGGCCGCGCCCATGATCATCATCCCCTCGACGCCGAGGTTCAGCACGCCCGCACGCTCGGCCACCAGTTCCCC
This sequence comes from Neoroseomonas rubea, assembly GCF_016106015.1. Lineage (GTDB taxonomy): Bacteria > Pseudomonadota > Alphaproteobacteria > Acetobacterales > Acetobacteraceae > Neoroseomonas > Neoroseomonas rubea. The sequence continues at coordinate 4,610 of NZ_JACADQ010000138.1, read as the reverse complement.
GATCGCGGCGATCAGGAGCGGGGTGGAGGCGGTGATGACCGTCAGCAGGATGGCTTCGAGCAGCGTCATGCCGGCGCGCTCCGCAGCAGCCGCAAGCGATAGAGCAGCAGCGTGTCGCAGGCGAGCACGTAGAACAGCAGCAGCCCCTGGAAGACGCGCGTGGCATCGAGCGGCAGGCGCAGCATGATCTGCGCGTTCTCCCCCCCGATGAAGGTGACCGCCAGGAACACGCCGGCGACGAGGCACCCCACCGGGTTCAGCCGGCCTAGGAAGGCCACGATGATGGCGGTGAAGCCATAGCCGGGCGAAAGCCCCGGCTGCAATTGGCGCAGCGTGCCCGCCACCTCCATGATTCCTGCGAGCCCGGCGAGCGCGCCGGAGAAGGCGAAGACCGCCCAGGTCACGCGCTTCGCGTCGAAGCCGGCGAAGCGCGCAGCGCGCGGCGCCTCCCCCACCAGCCGGATCTCGAAGCCCTTCAGCGTGCGCGCGGCGACCAGCGCCGCCGCGGCGACGATCAGCAGTGTCAGCGGGGTGCCGAGGTTGACCCGCCCGCCCTCGGCCAGCAGCGGCAGCGTCGCGGCGGGGGAGAAGGTGACCGTCTGCGGCATGTTGAAGCCGGCCGGGTCGCGCCAGGGCCCGCGCACCAGCCAGTCGAGCAGGAGCTCCGCGACATAGACCAGCATCAGGCTGGTCAGGATCTCGCTCGCCCCGAAGCGCGTGCGCAGCAGCGCCGGGATCAGCGCGAACAGCGCGCCACCCAAGGCCCCCGCCGCGAGCATCGCCGGCAGCAGCCAGGGCCCCTGCGCCCCGCCATGCGTCGCGACGGCGAGCCAGGCGCCGCCCAGCGCGCCGACCAGGAACTGCCCTTCCGCGCCGATGTTCCACACCCCCGCGCGGTAGCAGAAGGCGAGCCCGACCGAGATCAGCACGAGCGGCGTCGCCTTCACGGCCACTTCCTGCAGCCCCCAGGAATCGGACAGCGGCAGCACGAAATATGCGTGCAGCGCCGCCAGCGGGTCGGCGCCGAGCGCGGCGAACATCACTGCCGCCGAGACGAGCGCGAGGGCGACCGCGAGCAGCGGCGAGAGCAGCCGCAGCGCCCAGCCCGTCTCCGCCCGCTGTTCCAGGACGAGGCGCATCACGTGGCCTCCGCCGTCGCGGCGCCGCCCATCAGCAGGCCGATCTCCTCCCGCGTCGTCCATCCGGTCGGCGTGGCGGCGGACAGGCGCCCGTGGAAGATCACCGCGATGCGGTCCGTGATCTCCAACAGCTCATCCAGATCCTGGCTGATCACGAGCACCGCCGCGCCGCCGCGCGCCAGGTCGAGGATCGCCTGGCGGATCACCTGCGCGGCCCCCGCATCCACGCCCCAGGTCGGCTGGCAGACCACCAGCAGCCGCGGTCCGCGCAGGATTTCCCGCCCCACGACGAATTTCTGCAGGTTGCCCCCCGACAGCGCACGCGCCTCCGGGTCGCGCGGTCCCTTGCGGACATCGAAGGCCGCCGTAACGCGGTCGACGAAGCCGAGCAGGCGGGACCGGCGCACGAGGCCGCCCGGCGCAAAGCCTTCCGTCGCATGGCCGGCGAGCAGCGCGTTCTCCGACAGGCGGAAGGCCGGCGCGGCGGCATGGCCGAGCCGTTCCTCCGGCACGAAGGCGCCACCACGCCGGCGCCGCGCCGAGATGTCCTCCCGCCCCACCGCCGCGCCATCGAGGATGATCCGGTCAGCGGCCGGTGCGGCGCGCTCGCCGGACAGCGCCGCGAACAACGCGTCCTGCCCGTTGCCGGCCACGCCGGCGATGCCCAGGACTTCCCCCGCGCGAAGGTCCAGCGAGACGTCGTGCAGACCGATGCCGTGCGGCTCGTCCGGCGGCAGGCTCAGCGCATGGACGGACAGCCGCACGGGCCCGGCGTCTCCACGATCCGCGCGCCGCGCCGCGCCCACCTCGGCGCCCACCATCATGCGAGCGAGGCTCGCGGCACTTTCCGCGCGCGGGTCGCAGGCCGCGACCACCTTGCCGCCGCGCAGGATCGTCGCCGCCTCGCACAGCCGGCGCACTTCCTCGAGCTTGTGGGAGATGTAGAGCACCGCGCGCCCTTCCGCGCGCAGCCGGTCGAGCGTGCCGAACAGGCCTTCGGCTTCCTGTGGCGTGAGGACGGAGGTGGGTTCGTCGAGAATGATCAGCCGCGGGTCCTGCATCAGGCAGCGCACGATCTCGACGCGCTGGCGCTCGCCCACCGACAACCGCCAGACCTCCCGCGCGGGCTCGAGCGGCAGGCCATAGGCACTCGAGACGGCGGCGAGGCGTTCGGCCACGCGCGGCAGCGGTTCAGGCACATCGAGGGCGAGCGCCACGTTCTCCGCGACGCTCATCGCATCGAACAGGGAGAAGTGCTGGAACACCATGCCGACGCCGAGCGCGCGCGCGGCGCGCGGGTCTGGCAGCGCCGCCGGCGCGCCACGCCAGAGCACCTGCCCGGCATCGGGCTGCAGCAGGCCATACAGCATCTTCACGAGCGTCGACTTGCCGGCGCCGTTCTCGCCGAGCAGCGCATGCGCCTCCCCCGCCCGGACCGCCAGGTCGATGGCATCATTGGCGACCAGCGCACCGAAGCGGCGGGTGAGGCGGCGCGCCTCCAGCAGTGGGGTCTCGGCGGACAGGATGCGGGCACTCCCGGACGGCACAGGACGAAGCCGCGCATCCGGCCCTTCGGCCGGGGACTGATGCCGCCTCCCGGCGGGGCTACCTAGGGAAGCGGATCGCGAATGTGAAGGGCGCGCGGCCCAGCTTCGCGCCGGCGCCAGGCAAGTTCGGCGATGCGCGCGCGGCTGACCTTGCCAAGCGCGTCGCGCGGCAGGGCATCCATCACCACCACCGGGCGGGGCAGGAAGGCGGGCTCGACCCTGTCGCGCAGCGCGGCGACGATCTCCTCGGCACTCCGCCCCGGGGCTACCACGGCCGCCGCGAGCCGCGCGCGCGGATTGCGGTCGAGGTCGTCGGGCGCAAGGAACAGCCCGTCCTCCACCCCCTCGATCGCCGTGAGGATGCTCGTGAGGCCGGCCAGGGAGGCGCGCTTGCCAGCGAGCTTCACCATGTCCCCCCGCCGGCCGAGCAGGCGGAAGCGGCCTTCCCCGCACCATTCGAGCGTGTCCGCCAGCGGCACGGGCAAGGCGAGGCCGGGCACCGCGACCTCCGCCCCGTCCTCTGCGATGGCGAAGCGGATGCCGGGATAGGGCTCCCAGGCCTCGCCATCGAGGGTGCGGCGGGAGGCGACGGAGCCCGCCTCGGTCGCGCCGTAGATCTCCAGCACCGGCGCGCCGAAGGACGCCTCGGCCGCCGCGGCGAGGCTTTCGGCCAGCGGCGCGGTGGCGGAGACGATCCCGGCGAGGGGCGGCAGCGGCACGGCGGCGCCGATCAGGGCGCGCAGTTGCAGCGGCGTCGTCACCAGAAGGCGCGGCGCCGGCACGGCCGCCAGCGCCTCCTGGATGTCGGACGGGTAGAAGACGGGCCCCGCATGGCCTGCCCCGGCGGCGACCAGCGGCAGCATCAGCGTGGTCTCGAAGCCGTACATGTGCTGGGCAGGAATGGTGCCGACGATGCTCGTCCCGGCGGCGACGGCGAAGCGTTGGGCGGCGGCCCGCGCCCCGGCAACCAGCGCGCCCCAGGGCTTGGCGTGCGGCCTCGGTTCCCCGGTGCTGCCGGAGGTGAAGGCGATGGCGGCGATGGCCGCTGCCGGAATGGCCGGGTTGGCACCTTCCCAGGCGGGTTCGGCCGCGGGGCGCAGCACCGGCAGCGGCAGCGCCGCATCGGTGTCCGACAGCGCGTAGCGCGCCCCGTGCAGCCGCGCGATGTCGGCGAGCCGCGGCGCGGACCGATCCGCCGACAGCAGCGTCACCTGCCCGCGCGAGAGTGCGGCGGCGAAACCCACCAGCGCCAGGTAGCGGTCGGCGCAGAAATTCAGCACCGGCCCTTCATCCGGCAGGCGGGCAGCGAGCGCGGCCACCTCGGCCAGGAAGCGGGCGACGGTCACGGGCGCCGCGCCGCGGCGGAAGATCACCTCCCCCGGCGCGCGGCCCGTCAGCGGCAGCGTCGCGTCAGCCGGCATGGGGTTGTTCCGTGTCGGCGCGCCAGATCGCGCGCAGCGTCCGCCACGGATGGGTCGGGCCGAGATGCCCGAAGCGCGCCGCGCGCACCGCGTGTTCGCCGAGGAAGAACAGCACCGCCAGCGCCACATTGGCCGCGGCCGAAGGGCCCGCCGGCGGCCCGAAGCCCGCCAGCGTCGCCGCGTTCACCGCCGAAAAGGCCAGGAAGAACCACGTCCAGAGCATGGTCAGGGACCGCGTATAGCCCACCAGTTCAGCGGGCATGTGGCCGAAATCAGCCCGCGTGTAGCGGGCGATCAGCGGCTCCCGCCCCGGCCGCAGGGTCGCGCCGAAATGCCAGGCCAGCATGAGGTTGCCCGCGAGCGGCAGCGCTTCCAGCAGCAGCCGCGTCGCCCCCGGCAGCGCGGCGAGCAGCGCCGTCGCCCCGCCCGCCAGCGCCGCGCCGGCCAGGATGGGCCGCGCGCGGGGGGAGGGCACGAGCCAGGAGGCGACCGTCGCAACCGCC
>NZ_JACADQ010000137.1 GCF_016106015.1 Neoroseomonas rubea | reverse complement strand
TCGGCGGCGGGCACGCCGGCGCCGGTGGTGGCCGCGCTGGCGGCCGCCGTGCGGCGGGGGCTGGCCGACCCCGCCTACCGGGCGCGGCAGGCGGAACTCGGTGCCGAGATCGTGGCCGAGCGGGAGCAGGGCCCCGAGGGCTTCGCCGCCTGGCTGGAGCGGGAGAGGGCGGCGATCCGCGCGACCGCCGAGCGCGCCGGCATCCGCCCCGAATAGTCGCCGGGGCTTGCCGCGGGCCCGGCTTTCGGCCATACGGCGCGCGCCGGTCGGGGGCAGCCCCGCCCGGTAATCCGCACGCGGTGCGCCCTTCCTCGACCAAGGCAGGGTCCGGTCCCGGGGAGACATCCCGGGGGATTGCGCCGCGGAGGCCCAACCGGACTACAGGAAGGAGGATCGCCCCATGGCGATGCGCGAAGTCACCCTGCGTGCCCTGCTCGAGGCGGGCGTGCATTTCGGCCACCACACGCGGCGCTGGAACCCGCGCATGGCGCCCTACATCTTCGGCGTGCGCAACCAGGTCCACATCCTGGACCTACAGCAGACCGTCCCGATGATGGACCGCGCCCTGCGCGCGGTGCGCGACGTGGTGGCGGCCGGCGGCCGCGTGCTGTTCGTCGGGACCAAGAAGGCGGCGGCCGACTACGTGGCGGAAGCCGCGACGCGCTGCGGCCAGTACTACGTCAACCATCGCTGGCTCGGCGGCATGCTGACCAACTGGAAGACGATCACCGGCTCCATCAAGCGCCTGAAGCAGATGGAGGAACGTCTTGGCACCGACACGAGCGGCCTGACCAAGAAGGAAGTCCTGATGCTGACGCGGGAGAAGGAGAAGCTCGACCGCGCCCTCGGCGGCATCAAGGAGATGGGCGGCCTGCCGGACATCATCTTCGTCATCGACACGGTGAAGGAGAAGCTTGCGATCGAGGAAGCCAACAAGCTCGGCATCCCGGTCGTCGCGGTGGTCGATTCCAACGCCGATCCGGAAGGCGTGACCTACCCCATCCCGGGCAATGACGACGCGATCCGCGCCATCACGCTCTACTGCGACAGCATCGCCTCGGCGGTGCTCGACGGCATCTCGGCCGAGATGCAGGCCTCGGGCGTGGATCTCGGCGCCTCCGAGGACCTCGCGCCGGAAGCGCTGCCCGAGGTGGCGGTGGAAGCGCCGGCCGAGGCCGAGCCCGCCGCGCCGCAGGCCTGAGACCCTACCCGCCGGGGCCGCGCGGCCCCGGCGATCCCCCTTTTCCACTGGCAACCACGGAGCATTCCGATGGCCGAGATCACCGCCTCGATGGTCCGCGACCTGCGCGAGAAGACCGGCGCGGGCATGATGGACTGCAAGAAGGCGCTCGTCGAAGCGAACGGCGACATGGAGGCCGCGATCGACTGGCTGCGCAAGAAGGGCCTTTCGGCCGCGGCCAAGAAGTCCGGCCGCGTCGCCGCCGAGGGCCTGATCGGCGTGGCGTCCGCCCCGCGCCGCGCGGCGATGGTCGAGGTGAATGCCGAGACCGACTTCGTCGCCCGCAACGAGCTGTTCCAGAACTTCGTCGCGACCGTCGCCGAACTGGCGCTGACCGTCGGCGAGGATGTCGAGGCGCTGAAGAACGCGCGCTGGCCCGGCTCGGTTGACCTGGTCGAAGGCGGCTCCGCGCATCGCACGGTCGCCGAGCAGCTGACGCACCTGATCGCGACGATCGGCGAGAACATGTCGATCCGCCGCATCCGGATGCTGCATGTGAACGAGGGCGCGGTCGCGACCTATGTCCACTCCGCGGTGAAGCCGGGCCTGGGCAAGATCGGCGTGCTGGTAGCGCTCGAAGGCGCGTCCGAGACCGCGGTGATGGAGGCGCTCGGCCGCCAGATCGGCATGCATGTGGCGGCCGCCCGGCCGGAGGCGCTCGACATCTCCGCCGTCGAGCCTTCGGCGCTCGAGCGCGAGAAGGCGGTGCTGACCGAGCAGGCCCAGGCGTCGGGCAAGCCCGAGGCGGTCATCCAGAAGATGGTCGAGGGCCGCATCCGCAAGTACTACGAGGAGGTCGTGCTCCTCGAGCAGGTGTTCGTGATCGATGGCGAGAGCCGGGTGAAGGAAGTGGTGAAGAAGGCGGGCGCGACGCTCTCCGGCTTCGCCCGCTACCAGCTCGGCGAGGGCATCGAGAAGCAGCAGTCCGACTTCGCCGCCGAGGTCGCGGCGGCCGCCGGCCAGGGGTGACGCAGGTGCGGGCGGGGTGCACCCCCGCCCGCCTTATTGTCGCCGCCGGGGGACCGCACCTATGGTGCCTCCCCGCTCCTCCATTCCGGATGCCCGATTCCCGCCCATGAGCGCCATGCCCGCCTACAAGCGCGTCCTGCTCAAGGTGTCCGGGGAAGCCCTGATGGGCAGCCGCGACTACGGCCTCGACACCGCCGTCTGCCGCCGCATCGCCGAGGATGTGCGGGGCGTGGTCGAACTCGGCGTCCAGGTCTGCCTCGTCATCGGCGGGGGCAACATCTTCCGTGGCGTCTCCGGCGCCGCGTCCGGGATGGACCGGGCGCAGGCGGATTCGATCGGCATGTTGGCCACCGTGATGAACGCGCTTGCCATGCAGGCCGCGCTCGAGAAGGTTGGCGTGCCGACGCGCGTGCAGTCGGCCATCCCGATGTCGAGCGTCTGCGAGCCCTTCATCCGCCGCCGCGCGACGCGCCACATGGAAAAGGGGCGGGTCGTCATCTTCGCGGCCGGCACAGGCAACCCGTTCTTCACGACGGACACGGCCGCCGCGCTGCGCGCGGCCGAGATGGGCTGCGACGCGCTGCTGAAGGGCACGCAGGTCGACGGCGTCTATTCGGCAGACCCGCGCAAGAACCCCAATGCCGAGCGCTACGTCACGCTGACCTACCTCGACATGCTCGCGCGCGACCTCGCCGTGATGGACGCGGCGGCGATCAGCCTGGCCCGCGAGAACCACCTGCCGATCATCGTCTTCAACATCCACGAGCCTGGCGCCTTCACCGCGGTGATGAAGGGCGAAGGCCGCTTCACCACCGTCCACGAGGACCAGCACTGAGGGAGAGGGGGCCATGGCCGCCGACTTCAAGGCCCTGAAGCAGGACCTGACGCGCCGCATGGACGGCGCGATGGAGATGCTGAAGAAGGAGTTCGCCGGGCTGCGCACAGGCCGGGCGAGCCCCGCGCTGCTCGAGCCCATCCGCGTCGAGGCCTACGGGTCCGTCACGCCGCTGAACCAGGTCGCCAACGTCTCGGTCGCCGGTCCCGGGCTGCTGTCGGTCCAGGTGTGGGACAAGGGGCTGGCCAAGGCGGTGGAAAGCGCCATCCGCGAGGCCAATCTCGGGCTCAACCCGCAGGCCGAGGGCCAGGTCATCCGCGTGCCCCTGCCGCCGCTGACGCAGGAACGGCGCAACGAGCTCGCCAAGGCCGCGGCCCGCTATGCCGAGAGCACCCGTGTCGCCATCCGCGGCGTGCGCCGCGACGGGATGGAGCAGGTCAAGGGCTGGGACAAGAAGCACGAGATCAGCGAGGACGAGGCCAAGCAGGCCGAGATCGAGATCCAGAAGCTCACCGACCAGTACGTGAAGCAGGTGGATAGCGTGCTCGCCGACAAGGAGAAGGACATCCGCACGGTCTGATCCGCGCGGGTGGGAATCGCAGGAGGGGGTTCTTTGCCGCAGGGCCGCGCCGGGCAGGGTCGCCGAGGGGGCAGGGGCGCATGAGTGCCGCGACCGATCCCGTCCGCATGCCCGCCGCGCCCGCGGCGCCGCCCCGCCATGTCGCCATCATCATGGACGGCAACCGGCGCTGGGCGCAGGCGCGTGGCCTGCCCGTGGCGCTCGGCCACAAGGCGGGCGCGGAAGCCGCGCGCCGGACGATCGAGGCCGCGGCCGACCAGGGGATCGGCTGGCTCACCCTGTTCGCCTTCTCCTCCGAGAACTGGCGCCGTCCGCTCGACGAGGTCTCCGCCCTGACCGGCCTGCTGCGCCTGTATCTCCGCGCCGAGGTCGCCAGCCTGGTGAAGGAAGGCGTGCGGCTGCGCGTGATCGGCGACCATGCGCGCTTCGGCGCCGAGCTCGCCCGCGCGATCGAGGCGGCGGAGAAGGCGACCGCCGGCGGCACCCGGCTGAACCTGACCGTGGCGCTGTCCTACGGCGCACGGGACGAGATCCTGGGTGCCGTCCGCCGCACCGCGCAGGCCGTCGCGGAAGGCCGGATGGACCCGGCCGCGATCGACGAGGCGACCTTCGGCGGCTTCCTCCAGACCGCCGGCATGCCGGACCCCGACCTGATCATCCGCACGTCCGGCGAACAGCGGCTGTCGAACTTCCTGCTCTGGCAGGCGGCCTATGCCGAGTTCGTCTTCCAGGACACGCTCTGGCCCGACTACGGCGCCGCGCCGCTCGCCGAGGCAGTCGCCGCCTTCGCCGCGCGGGAACGGCGCTACGGGGCGCGGCCCTGAGCGAGGCAACGGCCCCCGCGGCGGATGCGAAGCGCTGGAAGGATCTCCGCAAGCGCTTCCTCTCGGCCCTGGTCCTCGGACCGGTCGCGCTCGCCTGCATCTGGCTGGGCGCGGAGCCGTGGACGGCGCTGATCGCGGCCGGCGGCGCGCTGCTCGCCTGGGAATGGGTGCATCTGTGCGGGCTGAGCACGCGGCGGCTGCCGGGCATGGCGGTGCCGGTCGCGGTGCTGGCCGCCGGCACGCTGGCCGTTGCCGAACATTCCCGCGCCGCGCTCGCCCTGCTCGTGATCCTGTGGGCCGTGACCTGGTGGCAGGCCGCGCGGCTGCGCGGCCCGGACCGGCCGGGGCAGCCGGCGGGCTGGCTGGCGGCGGGGGTGCTGTACATCGGCGTTGCCGGCATCGCGCTGATCGAATTGCGGCACGACAACGAGGCCGGGCGGGCGAATGTGTTCTTCCTGTTCCTCGTCGTCTGGGCGTCGGACATCGGCGCCTACATGGCCGGGCGCTTCTTCGGCGGGCCGAAGCTCGCGCCGGCGATCTCGCCGAACAAGACCTGGTCGGGCGCGCTGGGCGGGCTCGCCTCGGCCATGGTGGTCGGTCTTGCGGTCGCGGCCATCGTCGCGCCGGGGGGGGCTTCCCGTGCGGCGGCCGTCGCGGCCATGCTGGCGGTGATGGCACAGGCGGGCGACCTTCTTGAAAGCTGGATCAAGCGGCGGTTCGACGTGAAGGACAGTTCCGCGCTGATCCCCGGGCATGGCGGGCTGCTCGACCGGCTGGACGGCGTGATCGCGGCCGCGCCCGTCGCGGCGCTGCTCGCCTTCCTGCTGGGCCAGGGGCAGCCGCTCTGGCGATGACCCGCAGCGTCACGATCCTCGGCGCGACCGGCTCGGTCGGGCGCAGCACCGTCGCCTTGCTGGAGGAAGCGCCGGCCGGCGCCTTCCGGGTCGAGGCCCTGGTCGCCAACCGCGACGTCGCCGGACTGGCCGCGCAGGCGCGCCGGCTGCAGGCGCGCCTGGCCGTTGTGGCGGACCCTGGCTGCTACGCGGCGCTGAGGGATGCGCTGGCGGGGACGGGGATCGAGGTCGCCGCGGGGGATGACGCGGTCATCGCCGCCGCGGCCCGCCCCGCCGACTGGACCATGGCGGCGATCGTCGGCGCGGCCGGGCTGCCGGCGACGCTGGCGGCCTTGCGGCGCGGCGGGGTGCTCGCGATCGCGAACAAGGAAAGCCTGGTCTGCGCGGGGGAGATCGTGCTGGCGACGGCGCGCGCCGCCGGCGCGACGCTGCTGCCGGTCGATTCCGAGCACAACGCCATCTTCCAGGCGCTGGAGGCCCGCGGCGGCGCGGCTGACCCCTACGCGACCGTGGAGAAGATCGTCCTGACCGCCTCGGGCGGCCCCTTCCGCACGATGCCGATGGCCGAGATGGCGCGCGTCACGCCGGAAGCGGCCGTCAAGCATCCGGTCTGGTCGATGGGCGCAAAGATCTCGATCGATTCCGCCACCATGATGAACAAGGGGCTGGAGCTGATCGAGGCCGTCCGGCTGTTCCCGGTGCCGGAGGAACGGGTGGAGGTGCTGGTCCACCCGCAATCCACCGTCCATGGCCTGGTGCAGTATTCGGACGGGTCGGTGCTGGCGCAGCTCGGCACGCCGGACATGCGCACGCCGATCGCGCATGCCCTGGCCTGGCCCGCGCGGATGGCGGCGTCCGTGCCGCGGCTCGACCTCGTCACGCTCGGGCGGCTCGAATTCTTCGCCCCGGACCCCGAACGCTTCCCGGCGCTGCGGCTTGCGCGGGAGGCCTTGCGGGCGGGGGGCGGGGCAACCACCATATTGAATGCCGCGAACGAGACGGCGGTCGGACTGTTCCTCGACCGGCGGCTCGGCTTCCTCGACATCGCCGTGGTGGTGGAGGAGACGCTCGCCGCCCTCGGCGCACCCGGCGGGGCGGATCTGTCCGCCATCCTGGCGCTGGACGGCGCGGCACGCGAGACCGCGGCGAGGATCGCCGCGGAACGGGCGGCGGCCTGAGCGGCCGACGCGCAACCGGGATCGGAACCGATGGATTTCCTGCCTGACCCTTTCCGCAGCATCGCGGCCTTCATCGTGGTGCTCGGCGTTCTGATCTTCGTGCACGAGCTCGGGCACTACCTCGCGGCGCGCTGGCGGGGCGTGCATGTGGAACGCTTCTCGATCGGCTTCGGGCGTGCGATCGCGGCCTGGACGGACCGCCGCGGCTGCGAATGGCGGATCGGCTGGATCCCGCTGGGCGGCTACGTGAAGATGCATGGGATGGAGTTCGCCCATGACGCGCCGCCCGAGGCGGGCACGTTCCGCGCCGGCGAAAGCTTCCACGAAAAGAGCGTCGGCGATCGAGCGATCGTCGTCTTCGCGGGGCCGGCCTTCAACTTCCTGCTCGCCGCCATCCTCTTCGCCGGCATCTTCGCGACTGTCGGCCGGCCGGTCGGCTCGACCGCAATCCAGACCGTGGTCGGCGGCTCGGCGGCGGAACGCGCCGGGCTCGCGCCCGGCGACCGCGTGCTCTCGCTCGATGGCGAGCGGGTGACGCGGTTCGACCAGTTGCAGCGGCACATCCAGCCCCGCGCGGGCCAGCCCGTGGAGATCCTCGTCCGCCGCGGCGAGACCGAGGTGAAGGTCATCGCGACCCCTGCCGCGCGCCCGGAGGACGGGCGCGGCATGCTGGGCGTCACGGGCGGCGCGCCGGAGCGCGAGCGGCTCGATCCCTTCTCCGCCGTCGCGGCGGGCACCTGGCACATGGTGGTGATCTCCGGCCAGACGCTGGCGGGCGTGTGGAAGATGATCAGCGGGCAGACCGGCACCGAGGAGATCGGCGGGCCGCTGCGGATCGCGCAATTGTCGGGGGAGGTGGCGGAGATGGGGATGCTGTCCCTGCTCTCCTTCATCGCCCTGCTGTCAATCAACCTGGCGTTGATCAACCTATTCCCGATTCCCATCCTCGATGGCGGGCACCTGGTGTTCTATGCGGCCGAGGCGATCCGCGGCCGGCCGCTGACGGCGCGCGCGCAGGAATATGCGTTCCGGGGCGGCTTCGCCCTACTGGTGACGCTGATGATCCTCGCGACATGGAACGACCTGACGCAACTCGGCGTCGTGCGCTGGGTCTCCGGCCTGCTCGGCTGAGCCTGCCGCCCGGCGCCGGGCGGCAGGGGTGGCGGCGGGGGGGCACCTCGGCTAGTGTGCGCCGCCCTTCCAGACCCCAAGATCAGGTGGCGATTCGTTGTCCAGGCTGCGCACCCTCGCCCTCGTCCTTGTCGCCTTCGTGCTGGCGGTCCCGTCCCTCGCGCAGGCGCCGGGACGCGTCGCCGCGATCGAGGTGCAGGGCAACCAGCGGATCGAGGCGGATACCATCCGCTCCTACATGCTGGTCCAGCCCGGGGAACCGGCGGACCCCGACCGGCTTGACCGCAGCCTGCGCGCGCTCTTCGCGACGGGCCTCTTCCGCGATGTCGAGATCCGGCCGGACGGCAACCGCGTCATCGTGCGCGTGGTGGAGAACCCGATCGTCAACCGCGTCGGCTTCGAGGGCAATCGCCGCGTCACGAGCGATTCGCTGCGCAGCGAGGTGCAGCTCCGGCCGCGCTCCGTCTTCACGCCGGCCGCCGCGCAGGCCGACCGCCAGCGAATCCTCGAGATCTACGCGCGCCGCGGCCGCTTCGGCGCGACGGTGGAGCCGAAGATCATCGAGCTCGACCAGAACCGCGTCGACGTGGTGTTCGAGATCAGCGAGGGCGAGGTCGCGCTCGTCGCGCGCATCAACTTCGTCGGCAACGAGGCCTATTCCGACAGCCGGCTGAAGGAGATCGTGTCGACACGCGAGCAGGCCTGGTACCGGCTGCTCTCGACCTCCGACACCTACGATCCCGACCGGCTGGCCTTCGACCGCGAGCTGCTGCGCCGCTTCTACCTGCGCCAGGGCTATGCCGACGTGCAGATCACCGGCGCGACCGCGGAACTCGCCCCCGACCGCAGCGGCTTCTTCGTGACCTACACGGTCAACGAGGGGCCGCGGTACCGCATCCGGAACCTCGCCGTGACGAGCACGGTGCGCGGGCTCGATCCCGCGGGCCTCGACCGCGAGGTGCCGCTGTCCGTGGGCGACTGGTATGACGGCGACGCGGTCGAGCGGGCCGACAACCTGCTGACCGACCTGCTCGCGGCGCGCGGCTTTCCCTTCGCGGCCGTGGAACCGCGCGTGGTGCGCGACCGCGACAACCAGAGCGTCGACCTGACCTTCGAGATCGCCGACGGGCCGCGCGCCTTCGTCGAGCGGATCGAGATCACCGGCAACACCCGCACCCAGGACCGCGTCATCCGCCGGGAGTTCCGCCTGGCGGAAGGCGACCCGCTGGTGGCGCAGCAGGTTCGCCGCTCGCGCGAGCGCATCCGTAGCCTCGGCTTCTTCAGCGACGTGCAGATCAGCACCGCGCCGGGCTCGGCACCGGACCGGGTGATCCTGAACACGCAGGTGGCGGAGCGCGCCACCGGCGAGTTCACGCTCGGCGGCGGGTATTCGACCGATGCCGGTTTCCTCGCCGATATCGGCCTGAGGGAGCGCAACATCCTCGGCACGGGCGTCGATGCGCGCGTGAACCTCACGCTGGCCCAGCGGCGCAGCCAGGTCGACGTCTCGGTGACCGACCCGCAGTTCCTCGAGCGGAACCTCGCGGCCGGCGCCGATGTCTTCCTCGTCAACCGCGACCTGCGCGACACCTCGGGCTACCAGGAGCGGCGCGCCGGCTTCGCGCTGCGCATGGGCTACGAGATCAACGAGCGGCTGCGCCAGTCCTGGTCCTACTCGCTCGTCGACCGCGAGATCTTCGACGTCGATCCCAACGTCTCCCGCTTCATCCGCGAGCAGGAAGGCCGGACGCTGCTGAGCCAGGTCTCGACGACGGTCACCTACGACCGGCGCGACAGCCGCATCGAGCCACGCGACGGGTACGTCGTGCGCGTGGGCGCCGACCTGGCCGGCCTTGGCGGCGACGTCTCCTACGTGCGGGCGCGCGCCGACGCGCAATACTACATCCCGTTCGAGCGCCTGCTTGGCGATCCCGACTATGTGCTCGTGCTGGCCGCCGGCGGCGGCTATCTCGCGCCCTACGGGGACCGCGACACGCGCATCGTCGACCGCTTCTTCCTGGGTGGCGAGAACCTGCGCGGCTTCGCCCTGGGCGGCGCCGGTCCGCGTGACGTGTCGACCAATGACAGCCTCGGCGGCGAGGTGCTGTGGACCACCTCGGCCGAGTTCCGCTTCCCGCTGCCCATTCCCTCCGAACTCGGCTTCATCGGGCGTGCCTTCGTCGATGTCGGCTCGCTGTCGGGCCTGCCCTCGAGCATCAACAATTCGGGCTGCCCCCCCGCCTCGCCGAGCTGCGTGCGCGACGATGCCTCCCCGCGCGTGGGCATGGGCGTGGGCGTTTCCTGGCGGAGCCCGATCGGCCTCATCAACATCGACCTCGCCCAGGCCGTCGTGAAGAAGGACTACGACGAGACCCAGGTCTTCCGCCTCGGCTTCGGCACCCGCTTCTGATCCAGGATACCGCCTGACATGTCCCGTATCGTATCCGCGGCCCTTGCCGGGCTGCTCGTCGCCCTTCCCGCCGCCGCCCAGCAGGGCGGGCAGCAGTGGTTTGTGCCCGGCCAGGGCCAGCAGCAGGGGCAGCAGCGCCCGGCGCAGGGCCAGGCGCAGCGACCCGCGCAGCAGCCCGCGCAGCCCGCGGTGCAGGCGCCGCCTCCGCTCGCGGCAGGCCAGCCGCCG
>NZ_JACADQ010000136.1 GCF_016106015.1 Neoroseomonas rubea | reverse complement strand
CAGGAGTTCAGGCGTGAGCTCTCCCGTCCCGCCGCGCGGGGGCGGCGGGGGCCCCGCCGGGGCGCGGCCCGGCCGGCTGTTCGGCCAGCAGCGCGACACGGGTGAAGCCGGCGCCGGCGATGGTGCCCATTACCTCCATGACGCGGCCATAGGCGATGGCGCGGTCGCCGCGGACGAAGATGCGCCGTTCCTGCGCGCCGGCCGGCTGGTTCGCCATGATGGCGCGAAGCCGCGGCACCAGGTCCTCGACCGTCACCTCGGTTTCCTGGAGGAAGACGCGGCCCTCGGGGTTCACCGTGATGGTGAGCGGCTCGGTCTCCTGGTTGAGCGGCGATGCGGCGGTGCGCGGCAGGTCCACCGGCACGCCCACGGTCATCAGCGGTGCCGCGACCATGAAGATGATGAGCAGCACGAGCATGACGTCGACGAAGGGCGTGACGTTGATCTCGGCCATCGGCCGGTAGCGGGACCGGCCATTGGCCCGGCTGCCGACAAGGGGGGCGCCCATCGCGCTATTCCGCCGCGGTCGCCGCGGGCGCGGCCTTGTCGTTGGCCGCCATTTCCGTCTGGCGGGACAGGATGGCCGCGAACTCGGTCGCGAAGGATTCCATCCGCCCCGCGAAGCGCGCGAGGTCGGTGTTGATCTTGTTGTAGGCGAGCACCGCCGGGATCGCCGCGATCAGGCCGATCGCCGTCGCGAACAGCGCCTCCGCGATGCCGGGGGCGACCACGGCGAGGTTGGTGTTCTGCATCCCCGCGATCGCGGCGAAGGAGTTCATGATGCCCCAGACCGTGCCGAACAGCCCGATGAAGGGTGCGACCGAACCGACCGAGGCGAGGAAGACCATCCAGCGTTCCAGCCGGTCCATCTCCCGCCCTATGGTCACGGCCATGGCGCGCTCGACGCGTTCCTTGGCACCGCCGAGCAGCGCGCCGTTGCCGGCGCTGCGGCGCCATTCACGCATCGCCGCGCCGAACACCGCGGCGATCGGATGGGTCGGCTCCTCCCCTTCCCGCGCGAAGAGGTCGTCGAGGCTGCCGCCGGACCAGAAGCGGTCCTCGAAGGCATCCGCCGCGCGATTCGCCCGGCGCAGCCCCGTCACCTTGTCGAACACCACCGCCCAGACCCAGATGCTGGCGAGCAGCAGCCCGATCATGACGGACTTCACCACCCAGTCCGCCTGGAGGAAGAGCCCCCAGAGCGAGAGGTCGTGCGCCGCCTGTCCGAGCGCCTGGGCCGTCACCGTGCCGTTCACGCGGTCTCTCCTTCCTCGCCCCGCGATCGGGGGCCGGCGGCCGCGGCCGCCTTCCATGACTTCGTCGCCGTCAGCCCGCCGGCTGGACGACCAGGCCCTTGAGCACCGACCGCCAGGGTTCGGGCAGCGGCACCGGCTTCAGCGCGGCCTGGTCCACTGAGACCAGCCCGACCTTCAGCCCCGCGAGCCTTTCGCCCGGCGCTCCCGACCCTTCCTCCGCCAGGCGGACCGTCTGGTCGAGAAGGATCTGCGCGCCGGTAACCCTGAGGATCGCGGTCTCCACGACCACCCGCGAATCGAGGCGGGCGGGCCGCCAATACTCCACTTCGACGCGCCGCACCACGAGCAGCGCTCCATGACGTTCTATCATCAGATTGTGTGGCAACCCAATGGCGCGCAAGGATTCCGTCCGCGCGCGCTCCGCCCAGTGCAGATAGCGGGCGTGATAGGCCATCCCGCCCGCGTCGGTATCCTCGAAATACACGCGCAGGTAGTGTCGATGTATCCGGTCTGACGCGGCTAGTTCAGGCCCAGTCATATATCCTGGTCTCGCAACAGATCGAGCTGCGCGACCAGGCCCGCCGGCGGCGCAAGGCCCAGATGCCGCCAGCCGCGCTCACCCAGCATCCGCCCGCGAGGCGTGCGCAGCACCAGCCCTTCCTGGATCAGGAAGGGCTCGACCACTTCCTCGAGCGTGTCGCGCCCCTCGGCCAGCGCGGCCGCCAGCGTCTCGATCCCGACCGGCCCGCCGCCATGGTGTTCGGCGATGCGCAACAAGTAGCGGCGGTCCATCGCATCGAGGCCGAGCGCATCGACCTCCAGCCGCCGCAGCGCCGCATCGGCCATGGCGCGGTCGGCGACGCGGTTCTCCACCATCGCGAAGTCCCGCACGCGGCGCAGCAGCCGGCCGGCGATGCGCGGCGTGCCGCGGGATCGCTTCGCGATTTCCATCGCGCCGTCGTCGGACAGGGCGAAGTTCAGCTTGCGCGCGCCGCGCGTGACGATGCCGTGCAGTTCCTCGGCCGTGTAGAAGATCAGCCGCAGCGGAATGCCGAAGCGGTCGCGCAGCGGCGTGGCCAGCAGCCCGGCGCGCGTCGTCGCCCCGATCAGCGTGAAGGGCGGGATGTCGATGCGCACGGTCCGCGCCGCCGGCCCCTCCCCGATGATCAGGTCCAGGCAGAAATCCTCCATCGCCGGATAAAGCGTCTCCTCGATCGCGGGCTGGAGGCGATGGATCTCGTCCACGAACAGCACGTCGCGCGGCTGCAGGTTCGTCAGGATGGCCGCAAGGTCGCCCGAGCGCTGCAGCACGGGGCCCGAGGTCGCGCGGAAGCCGACGCCCAGTTCGCGCGCGACGATCTGAGCGAGCGTCGTCTTGCCCAGGCCCGGCGGGCCGTAGAACAGCACATGGTCCATCGGCTCCGCGCGGGCCTTCGCCGCGGCGATGAAGACCGCGAGGTTCTCCCGCAGGCTCGCCTGCCCCGTGAAGTCGGCGAGCGTCTGCGGGCGGAGCGCGTGCTCGCCGTAGTCGTCCTCCTGCCGGTCGGGCGAGGTCAGGCGCTCCCCGCTCATCGCGCCATTTCCTTCAGCCCGTCGCGGATCAGCGCGTCGAGCGTCGCCCCTTCACCGAGGCGCTTGGCCGCGCGCGCGATGGCCGCCGCCGCCTGCGGCTGCTTCCAGCCGAGGTTGACCAGCGCGGAGACGGCATCGGCCTCCGCCCCCTGTTCCGGCGCGAGGACGGGCAGCGCGCCCTCGCCATCGGCCTCCGGCGTCGCGCGGCCGACCGCCCATTTCTGCATGGCGGGCTCGTCCACGATGCGGTTGGCGGTCGCGGCGCCCAGGCCCTTCACCTCGGCCAGCCGCTTGCGTTCCTTGGCGGCGATGGCCCGGGCGAGGCCGTCGGGGCTCAGCGAGGACAGCACGATCAGCGCCTTCTGCGGCCCGACCGTCTTGACCTCGATCAGCGCGCGGAAGGCCTCGCGCTCGGTCGCGTCGGCGAAGCCGAACAGGGTGATGGCATCCTGGCTGACGCGGGTTTCGACGAGCACGCGGTGCGGCCCCTCCCGCGTCGTCAGCGCATCGAGCGTCTTGCGCGAACAGGAGAGCAGGTAGCCGACGCCGTTGACGTCGAGGATGCAGCCGCCTTCGTGGGTGCTTTCCACCCGCCCCTTCAGCAGCCCGATCATGCCGGCTGGTATCCACGGGCGAGGGCCGCGCGGGAGGAACGGTGATGCGCGTGGCAGATCGCCACTGCCAGCGCGTCGGCCGCGTCCGCGCGCTTGAAGGTCACGCCGGGCAGCAGGTGCTTCACCATCGCCTGCACCTGGTCCTTGGCCGCGTGGCCGTTGCCGACGACGGCGCGCTTCACTTCCATCGCGCCGTATTGCGCGACGGAAAGCCCCGCCAGTGCCGGGGCCAGCACCACGACGCCGCGCGCCTGTCCGAGCTTCAGCGCGCTGTCCGGATTGCGCGCGACATAGGTGTTCTCGACCGCGGCTTCCTCCGGCGCATGCAGGTCGATCACGGCGGCGAGGCCGCGATGCAGCGCGAGCAGCCGGTCGGGCAGATCCTCGGCCGGTGTGGTCGAGATCACGCCCTCGGCGAGGAAGCGCAGGCGGAAGCCGTCATGCTCGATTAGCCCCCAGCCGGTGTGCTGGAGGCCGGGATCGAGGCCGAGGATGCGAATCGGGGCGCGCGCCATGGCGCCGGCCTTCTAGCAGAAGCGGCGCCCGCCCGCCCGTCAGCCCGCCAGCCATGGCCGGAAGGCCCAGATCAGCCCGCCCGCCGCGGCGAGCCACAGCAGGACGATGAAGGCCGCCCCCGCCCGGCTGACCGGCCGCGCCGCCGCCGCCGCCGCGGTCGCGCGGTGTTTCTCCATCAGCGCCGGCGGAATGAGGCGCAGGACGAGCAGGATCAGCAGCGGCAGCAGGATCGCGTCGTCAAGGTAGCCCAGCACCGGGATGACATCCGGGATCAGGTCGATGGGGGAAAGCGCATAGGCCGCGATGGCCAGCGCCAGCAGCCGCGCCGCCCAGGGCGTGCGCGGATCCCGCGCGGCGAGCCACAGCGCATGCACGTCGCGCCGGATGGCGCGCGCCCAGCCCTTCAGGCGCGCGAACATGCCGGCTCAGGCCGCCGAGAGCCTCTCGGCCGCCGCCGCGTCCACCTCGAAATTGGCATAGACGGTCTGGACGTCGTCATGGTCGTCGAGCGCGTCGATCAGCTTCAGCACCTCGCGCGCCCGCTCCTCATCCAGGTCGATGGTGGTCGATGGCCACCATTCGAGCTTCGCCGCCTCCGCTTGGCCGAACTTCGCCTCCAGCGCGTCGCGCACACTCGCAAAATCCTCGACGCTGGTGCTGACCTCGTGGCCGTCCTCGTCGGATTCCACATCCTCGGCGCCGGCCTCGATCGCGGCTTCCAGCATGGCGTCGGCGGAGGCGGCGGCGGGCTTGAAGCGCAGCACGCCCTTGCGCTCGAACTGGAAGGCGACCGAGTTCGTCTCCCCCAGCGCGCCGCCGTTCTTGGCGAACATGGACCGCAGGTCGCCGCCGGTGCGGTTGCGGTTGTCGGTCAGGGCCTCGACGATGATGGCGATGCCGTGCGGGCCGTAGCCCTCGTAGCGCACCTCCTCATAGCCTTCCCCCTGGCCGGCATCCGATGCGCGCTTGATGGCGCGGTCGATCGTGTCCTTCGTCATGTTGGCCACGAGCGCGGCCTTCACCGCGGCGCGCAGGCGCGGGTTCATCGCCGGGTCGGGCAGGCCCATCTTGGCGGAGACGGTGATCTCGCGGATCAGCTTGCCGAAGGCCTGGGCGCGCTTGGCACCCTGGGCGGCCTTGCGGTGCATGACGTTCTTGGCGTGCGAATGGCCGGCCATGGAGGCCTCTCTCCGTCGGGTACCGTTGGCTTCGGGGACCCGGGGCTTCTAGCCGCGCCGTCCCGCCCGGGGCAAGCACGGGCTGGCGGACCGGCCCGGGGCCGGGCCAGACTGGCGCCATGGACACGCACTCCCCCGCCGACCCCTTCGCCGTCACCACGGAAGCGCGCCTGCGCGAGATCTACGACCAGCCGCTGGAAGGCCCGATCAAGAAGGTGACGCACCGGATCGAGGCGACGGCCCGCGCATGGATCGCGGCCTCCCCCTTCTGCATCCTGTCCACGGTCGGCAGCCGCGGCGTGCACGCGACGCCGCGCGGGGACGCGCCGGGCTTCGTCGCGGTCGAGCCGGACGGCACGCTGCTGATCCCGGACCGGCGCGGCAACAACCGGCTGGACGCGCTGCGCGACATCCTCGAGGACAACCGCGTCTCGGTCATTTTCTTCGTCCCAGGCGCGTCGGAGGTGCTGCGCGTGCACGGCACCGCGCGCATCACGGCGGACCCGGCGCTGACCGGCCGCTTCGTCGAACGGGGCAAGGTGCCGGCGACGGTGCTGGTGGTCACCGTCACGGAACTCTTCATGCAATGCGCCAAGTCGATCATGCGGTCCCGCCTTTGGGACGGGCGGGCGCGGCCGGCGGGGCTGCCGACGATGGGGCAGCTCATCGCCTCCCACCGTGCCGACGGCGCCGTGGACGCCGCCGACTACGACCGCGAGGCGCCGGCGCGCCTCGAGTCCACGATGTACTGAAGCTCAGTTCAACCGGATGCCGCGCAGCACCTCGGCCTTCTGGGCGATGTCATCGGCCAGGCGGCGGGAGAAGTCCGCGCGGTTGAGGAAGTAGTTCGCCGGCTGGGACCCGGTGCGCGCCGCGGTGCGGTAGGCCTCGCTGTTCGCCGCCGCCGCACAGGCGGCCTCGATGCGCGCGATCCGGTCCTCCGGCGTCCCGGCGAGCACGAACAGCCCGCCGAAGGAGGCCGGGGCGACGTCGAAGCCCTGCTCCACCGCCGTCGCCGCTTCGGGGAAATCCGGGTGCCGCTGCCGGTCGAACACCGCCAGCACGCGGATGTCGTTCCGCCCAGCGGCCGAGCCCAGCACGATGGAGCCGACATCGATGCGCCCCTGCAGCACCTCCGTCATCACCGCGGCGTCGGCACGATAGGGCACGTGCTCGATCTCGGCGCGCGCCGCGCCCAGCCACTGCACCATGGCAAGATGCGGGATGGAGGTGACGCCGAGCGTGCCGTAGGTCATCCGCCCCGGATTGGCCTGCGCCGCGCGCTGCAGGTCGGCCAGCGTGCGGATCGGGCTGTCAGGACGGACGACGAGCGCCATCGAATTGCTGAACACCTGGCAGACCGGGCGGAAGGAGCCGGTCTGCAGGCCGGAGGTCGACTGCGTCACCGGCAGCACCGAGGCGACGAGTGCCGGCATGAACAGCACCGTGTAGCCGTCCGCCGGCGCGCGCAGCACCGAGACGGACCCCACCACGCCCGCCGCGCCGTCGCGGTTCACGACGACGACGGACTGGCCGAGCGGCCCCGACATCTGCGCGGCGAGCGCACGCACCAGCAGGTCGATCGCGTTGCCCGGCGGATAGGGCAGCACGACCTGCACGGTGCGGCTGGGGAAGGCTTCCTGCGCAAGCGCGGGCGGCGGCAGGGCGGCGGCAGCGGCAAGCGCCGCCGCGCCCAGCAGGCGTCGGGTGATCATTCTTGTCTTCTCCCTTGGGGAATGCGGTTCAGCCGGCGGGGACGAGCCTGGACGGGTCGGAGCCGACGCGCCCGCCCGCCTCGCCGCTCTCGCGCGACAGGGTGAAGTCGTAGCGGATCGCGGGCACGCCCTTCATCGGCGCGTCGGGCAGGTCGTCGGAGGTCGTCACCACGAGCGACTTCGAGACGCCGAACACCGTGTCGCTGTCCACATGCTCGTCATCGCCGAGATAGAGCGCGGTGACCAGTTCCCGGAAGCCCGGGGCTGCGATCAGGATGTGGATATGCGCGGGGCGGAAGCCGTGCCGCGCCTGCTGGCGCACGAGTTCCCCCACCGGCCCGTCCATCGGGATGGAATAGCCGAGCGGCCGTTCGGTGCGGACATGGTAGCGCCCTTCCGCGTCGCAGCGGATGCGCCCGCGCATGTCCATCTCAGACGGATCATGCGCCTGCAGGTCGTACAGGCCCTCGGCATTGGTCTGCCACAGGTCGATCACGGCGTGCGGGATGGCGCGGCCCTCGGTGTCGGTGATGCGGCCGAACATCAGGATCTCCGGCCCGCCTTCCGCGCGGGCCAGCGTGCCGCCGAGCGGCACCTCCGGCGCGCCTTCGCGGAAGAAGGGGCCGAGCAGGCTGGTCTCGGTCCCCGCCGCTTCCCGCCCCTTGGCATCGTGCATGACGTTGACCAGGCGGGAGAGGCCGAGCACGTCCGACAGCAGGATGAACTCCTGGCGGATGGGCGAGCACATCTGTCCGACCGCGGTCATGAAGGCGATGCCCTTGAGCCATTCGTCGGGCGTCAGCTGCACCTCCCGCGCGAAGGCATGCATGTGGCGGACGGCGGCTTCCATGATCTCGCGCAGGCGCGGATCGGGCGTCGTCGCCATCTGGGCGATGACGGCGTCGGTGATCTCGTTGACGTCGAGGTCCTGCACTGTTTCCTCCTCTCGTCGCGCCGGCGCCCCTGCGGCGGCCCGTTCGTCTGGCGGCGCACCCTGCTTGCGCGGGGCGCACCGGGTCAATGGCTCCGCCCGCTCAGGCCGCGCGGCACTCGGCGGGCGGTCCGCCTTCGGGCATCACATGGGCGTCGAAGCCCGGCGTGGCCACCCCGCGCCGCATCGGCACCACCGCATCCGGAAATTCCTGCGCGAAGGTCGCCCCCGCATCGGCCAGGCGTCCGAGCAGCGCGTCCAGATGCGCCATCGCGCCGCCCGCGATGTCGTGCAGCACGAGCACCGGCCGCGCCTGCGCCATGCATTGCGCGAAGGCGACCTCCGGCCAGCCCTCGGCGTCCTTCCAGTCGCCCGGCACGGCGGACCACAGCGCCACCGTCTGGCGATTTTCCTGCAGATGGAGCGCGGCCTCCGCGCTCAGCAGATGGCGCCCGATGCGCCCGCCTCCGCCCACCGGGCGGAACAGCCGGTCGGGATGGGCGAAGGGGCGGATCAGCGCCTCGGTCATGGCGATCTCGGCGCCCGCATGGCCGCGATCCGTCCGCGCCCCGAGCGGGCCCTGGTGGGTGAAGCTGTGGTTACCGATCCAGTGGCCTTCGGCATGCGCGCGTGCCATCAGCGCGCGCCGCGCCGGATCCGCAAGCCGGTTGCCGACCACGAAGAAGGTCGCGCGGATGCCGCGCCGGCGCAGCACGTCCAGCACGCGCGGCGTCGTCGCCTCGTCCGGGCCGTTGTCGAAGGTGAGCGTCACCTCCCGCATGGCTGTCAGGCCTCGTCCGCGACGCCGTTGCGCAGCGTGCCGATGCCCTCGATCTCGACCTCCACCACGTCGCCGGGCACGAGGAATCGCGGCGGCGTGCGGGCATAGCCGACGCCGGACGGCGTGCCCGTCGCGATCACGTCGCCGGGTTCGAGCGTCATGACCTCCGACAGGATCGCGATCAGCCGCGGCACCTTGAAGATCATGTCGGCGGTCGTGCTGTCCTGCATCGTCTGCCCGTTCACGCGCAGCGCGATGCGCAGCCCGTCCGCGCCAGGCGGGAGTTCCTCGGGTGTGACGATCTCCGGCCCGAAGCCGCCGGTTGCATCAAAGTTCTTTCCGATGGTCCATTGCGTCGACCTGCGCTGGAAGTCGCGCACCGAGCCCTCGTTGAAGCAGGCATAGCCGCCGACGACGGACAGCGCCTCCGCCTCGCTCACATGCCGCGCGCGGCGGCCGATGACGATGGCTAGTTCCGCTTCCCAATCCAGCTTCGCGCTGGCCCGCGGGCGGATCAGCGGCGCGCCGGGGGCCGCGAGGGACGTCGCGCCGCGCAGGAACACGGCCGGATAGTCGGGGATCGGGTTGCCGCCTTCCTTGGCGTGCAGCGCGTAGTTCAGCCCGATGCAGACGATCTTCCCGGGCACGGGCACAGGCGGCAGCAGGTCGAGGCCGGCGACCGGGATGCGCGGCGCGGCGGCCGCCCGCGCGGCGAGGCCCGCGAGGAAGCCCGGCCCCATCGCGAGCAGCGCCGGCATGCTCGCCGGGACATCGGCGCCGAGGCTCGCGAGCGGCGCGACCTCTTCTCCCAGCCGGAGGCCGAGCGCGGCACCTTCGGGCGAGCGGAACGAGAGCAGGCGCATCGGCGTCCTCCAGATGCACGCTTATTTTACCGATAAAATTGCCCTGTCAACGCGTTTTATCGCTCTTGCCTCCCGCAGCCCGCTTCGCCATGGTCCGCCGCCATGCAGCGCAACGGCGCCACGCCCGACCCCGCCGGGTCCCCCGACACCCAGGCCACCGCGGCCTATCGTCGGCTGCGCGCGGACATCCTCGAAGGGCGCCTCGGGCCTGGGGAAAGGCTGAAGGTCCAGGACCTCGCCGCGACCATCGGCGCCGGCCCCACCCCGGTGCGGGAGGCGCTGGCGCAACTCGCCGCCGAGGGGCTCGCCCGCCGCATCGAGCAGCGCGGCTTCCGCGTGGCCGAGGCCGACCCCGCCGGCTTCGCGGGCCTGGTCCGCACCCGCTGCCTGGTGGAGGCGCTCGCACTCGGCGAAGCCATCGCCCGCGGCGACGCCGCATGGGAGGATTCGGTCGCCGCCGCCGAGCGACGCCTCGCACGCCTGCCACGGTCGCTCGAGCCCGGGCGCTACGTGGCGAACCCGGCCTGGGAGGAAGCGCACCGCGCCTTCCACCGCGCCCTGATCGCCGCCTGCGACGCGCCGCCGCTGCTTGCCTTCTGCGACCGGCTGCGGGAGGAAGCGGAGCGCTACCGCGCCATCGCCAACGCCGTCGCCTGGCCGGGGCGCGATGTCGCGGCCGAGCATGCCGCCATCGCCGAAGCAGCACTCGACCGCGACGCGCCGCGCGCGACGGCGCTGCTCGCGCGCCATCTCGGCGCCACCGGCGAATTCGTCGGCGTCGCCTTGCAGGCCAAGGCCGCGCCCGGCCGCAGATCGAAAGGGCACGCGCACGCACCCCAGCCACACTTGAGAC
>NZ_JACADQ010000135.1 GCF_016106015.1 Neoroseomonas rubea | reverse complement strand
TGCACCACAGCCTGGCCGCGCTGGCGCGCGCGCTGGCCGATCGCGGCGCCCCGCTGCTGCTGCTGCGCGGCGATCCACGGCGGCTGCTGCCCGACCTCGCCACGCGCATCGGCGCGACCGAGATCCATGCCGGCCGGCGCACCGAGCCCGCCGGCCGCCAGCGCGATGCCGAGACGCATGCCGCGCTGCAGGGCGACGGGCGGCGGCTGGTGGCGCACCGCTCCGCCCTGCTGCACGAGCCGCATCTCGTGCGCACCGGCACGGGCAAGCCGTACTCGGTCTACACGCCCTTCTCCCGCGCCCTGTTCGCGTTGCTCGAGGACCTGCCGCCGCCCATCCCGGCCCCCGACCGACTGATCCCCGTGGCGGGCGCGCCGGAAGGCGAGGCGCTCGACGCCCTCGGCCTGCTGCCGCGCCCGCCGGAACCCGACTGGGCGGCGGAATTCCCGGCGCAGTGGCAACCCGGCGAAGCGGGCGCGCAGGCGCGGCTCGCGGCCTTCCTCGCGCACGGCCTCGCCGGCTATTCCGAGCGACGCAACGACCCCGCGGCCGAATGGGGCACTTCCGGCCTCTCGCCGCATCTGCATCTGGGGGAAATCTCGCCGCGCCAGGCGTGGCACGCGGCGCGTGCCAAGGGCGGCAAGGGTCTGGAGACCTTCCTCAAGGAACTGCTCTGGCGGGAATTCTCCCACCACCTGCTCTGGCACCGGCCGGAGATGCCGGAGCAGCCGCTGCGGCCCGAATTCGCCGCCTTCCCCTGGCGGGAGGATGCGGCGCTGCTGCGCGCCTGGCAGCGCGGGCAGACCGGCTATCCCATCGTCGATGCCGGCATGCGGCAGCTCTGGCGCACCGGATGGATGCACAACCGGGTACGGATGATCGCGGCCTCCTTCCTCGTGAAGCATCTCCTGCTGCCCTGGCGGGCGGGGGAGGCCTGGTTCTGGGACACGCTGGTCGATGCCGACCTCGCGGCCAATGCGGCGTCCTGGCAGTGGGTGGCGGGCTGCGGGGCGGATGCCGCGCCCTATTTCCGCATCTTCAACCCGGTGCTGCAGGCGGAGAAGTTCGACGCCTCCGGCGGCTATGTGCGCCGCTGGTGCCCGGAACTCGCCCGCCTGCCCGACCGCTGGCTGAACAAGCCGCATGAGGCGCCGGAGATGGTGCTGCGCGGCGCCGGCATCGTGCTGGGGCGGGACTATCCCAGGCCGGTGGTCGATCTCGCCGAGGGCCGCGCCCGCGCGCTCGCGGCCTTCGCGACGCTGAAGGGCGCGGCCGCGGCGTGACCCTGACGCGGGAGAGCCTGCGCGCCGCGGGCTTCCGCGGCCTGCGCATCGTCGGCGACGTGCATGGCGAGGCCACGCAATTCGCCGCCGCCGTGGCGGGGGCGGAGGCCGCGGGCCTGTTCCTCATCCAGTTGGGAGACCTGACGGACCATGGGCCGGACAGCCCCGGCGTGCTGCGGCTGATGTTCGGCCTGACCGCGGCGGGGCGCGGGCTGTTCATCCTCGGCAATCACGACCACAAGCTGCGCCGGGCGCTGTCGGGCCAGAAGGTGCGGATGGAGGCGGCGGGGCTCGGGCGCACGCTCGACCAGCTGCGCGCGGCGCCGGACGGGCCGGCGCTGACCGCCCGCGCGATCGAGGAAGTGGCGCGCGCGCCGGCCTGGCTGCGCATCGGCGGCCTGTTCCTCGTCCATGCCGCCTTCCACGACGCGATGCTGCACGCCCCCTCCCCCTCCGATGCCGGCGCGGCGAAGCCGGAGGGGCTGGTCGGCCGCGCCATCTTCGGCCAGGTGACCGGGCGGGAGGGGCCGAACGGCTTCCCCGAAAGGCTGACCGGCTGGATCGACCGCATCCCGGCGGGGCTGACCGTCGTGGTCGGGCACGACAACCGCTCGACGGACGGGCGCCCGGCGGTGATGCCCGGGGCGCGGGGCGGGCGGGCGATCTTCCTCGACACGGGCGCGGGCAAGGGCGGCGCGCTCGCCTGGATCGACCTCGACCTGGATGGGCGACCGCTGAATGGCGGTGTCGTTGATCCAAGGCAAGGACCCGTTCACGATATGACTGTCTAATGACCTTCCTGATCTGCAACGATCCCGCGGAGGGTTGGATGACCGAAGACAATGCTGCGCTGGACACGCCCATTCCGGAGGACCCCGCGCAGGACGCCGCCGAAGGCGCGCGGTCCATCACCCATGCGGTGGCCGACCTCGCCACCCCGACGCGGCAGGGCCGCCGCCCGCGGCACGATGCCGAAGCGGTGCGGCGCGCCTTCGAATCCGGCGCCTATCCCTACGCCACGCGGCTGACCGAGAAGGAATACATGCAGCGCATCATGCCGCTGCAGGTGGAGCTGCTGAAGGCGCAGGCGTGGATCAAGGCGTCCAACGAGCGCATCGCCGTGCTGTTCGAAGGCCGCGACGCCGCCGGCAAGGGCGGCACGATCAAGCGCTTCATGGAGCACCTCAATCCGCGCGGGGCACGCATCGTGGCGCTCGAGAAGCCGACCGAGCAGGAACGCTCGCAATGGTATTTCCAGCGCTACGTCTCCCACCTGCCGAGCGGGGGCGAGATCGTGTTCTTCGACCGCTCCTGGTACAACCGCGCGGGCGTGGAGCGGGTGATGGGATTCTGCACCGCGGGCGACTACCTGGAATTCATGCGCCAGGCGCCGGAGCTGGAACGGATGCTGGTCCGCTCCGGCCTCAGGCTCTTCAAGTTCTGGTTCAGCGTGACGCGGGATGAGCAGGCGCGCCGCTTCAAGGCGCGGGAGACCGATCCGCTCAAGCAGTGGAAGCTCAGCCCGATCGACAAGGCGAGCCTCGACAAGTGGGATGACTACACCGAGGCGAAGGAGGCAATGTTCTTCTATACGGACACCGCCGACGCGCCCTGGACCATCGTGAAGTCGAACGACAAGCGCCGCGCGCGGATCGAGGCCATGCGCCACTTCCTGCGCAGCCTGCCCTATGACGGCAAGGATGAGAGCGTGGTGCACGAGCCCGATCCGCTGATCGTCGGCTCGACCGTGCATGTCATCGGCGCGAGCAACCACATCCTCGGCCGCACGCGCCACCCGGACCAGCGGCGCGGCCAGGGCTGACGCCGCCGGTCAGATCAGGCGGCGGCGCACCCGGGTCACCACGATCTCGGCCAGGATCACGACGACGAGGATGGCGAGCAGGATCGTCGCCACCTTGTCCCATTGGAAGAAGTTGATCGCGTCATCCAGCGCGACGCCGATCCCGCCCGCGCCGACCAAGCCGAGGACGGCGGATTCCCGCACGTTGATGTCCCAGCGGAACAGCGCGATGCCCCAGAAGGCCGGCTGGATCTGCGGCCAGAGCCCCTTGAGCATCCGGTGCCCCCAGGGCGCGCCGACCGCCTCCATCGCCTCCATCGGGCCGCGCGGCGTCTCCTCGATCGCCTCGGCCAGCAGCTTGCCCACGAAGCCCACCGAGCGGAAGGCGATGGCGAGCACGCCCGCGACCGCGCCCGGGCCGAAGACGGCGACGAACAGCAGCGCCCAGACCAGCGCGTTCACGCTGCGCGAGGCGACGAGGCAGAGATTCGCCAGCCAGTTCAGCGCCGCGACGCCGCAGACGTTGCGCGCCGCGAGGAAAGCGAGCGGCACCGCCATGGCGAAGGACAGCACCGTGCCGAGTGTGGCGATGTGCAGCGTCTCGACCAGCGCGTCATGCACGCCCATTCGGTAATGCGCGAGGTCGGGCGGCCACATCCGCACCAGCAGGTCGGCCATCTGCTCCGGCGCGTCGAGGAGGAATTCCGGGATGACCTCGATGGTGCGCACCGCCCAGACGCAGGATGCGACCACGGCGAGCCAGACGAGCCAGCGCGCGATGCGCTGGCCGGGGGTGAAGCGCGTCCATTCCCGCTCGAGCGCCGCGCTCATTGCAGCGCCTTGCGCACGCGGGCGGAGACGATCTCGGCGAGAAAGATCAGCGCGATGATGGTCAGCAGGATGGCGGCGACGAAGTCGTAGTCGAAGCGCTTGAAGGCGGCGAAGAGCGTCCCGCCGATCCCCCCCGCGCCGACGATGCCGACCAGGGTCGAGTTCCTGAGGTTGGAATCGAGCTGGTAGATGGAGAAGCCCACGAAGCGGGAGGCGACCTGCGGCAGCACGCCGTAGAGCAGCACGGCGAAGGGCCCGGCGCCGGTCGCGCGCACCGCCTCCACCTGCTTCATGCTGATCTCCTCGATCGCTTCCGCGAACAGCTTTGCGACGAAGCCCATCGAGGCGACGGTCAGCGCGGCGATCCCCGCCAGCGCCCCGAAGCCCACCGCCTTCACGAAGAGGATGGCGACGATCACGTAGTGCAGCGAGCGGCAGACCGCGACGAAGCCGCGCGTCGGCCCGCTGATCCACCAGGGCGAGAGGTTGCGCGCGGCCATCAGCCCGAGCGGCAGGGACAGGACGATGCCCGCGGCCGAGGAGAGCACGGCGATCTGGATGCTCTCGACCATCCCTTCGACCAGCGTGTCCCAGCGCTCGAAATTGGGCGGCCACATGCGGGCGAGGAAGCGCGCCCCTTCCCCGAAGCCGACCAGCAGCCTTTCGCCCGAGACGTCGAGCTGCGCCGCGGCGTAGACGCAGTAGAGCGCCAGCGCGGCGAGTGCCGCGCGGCCCTGCCAGTTGGGCGCGAAGGCGCGGCGCGCCGTCACATCCAGTCCTCGCCGCCGTAGATCTGCGTCAGGTGGCGCGGCTCGATCGCCTCGGGCGGGCCGTCGAAGACGACCTCCCCCTGGTGCATGCCAATGACGCGGCCGCAGAAGCGCTTCGCCAGTTCCACATTGTGGATGTTGACGATGACCGGCACGCCTTCCTCGGCGGTCAGCCGTGTCAGCAATTCCATCACCTCGACCGCCGTGCGGGGGTCGAGCGAGGAGGTCGGTTCGTCGGCCAGCAGCAGCGCCGGGCGCTGCATCAGCGCGCGCGCGATGCCGACGCGCTGGCGCTGCCCGCCGGAGAGCGCATCCGCCCGGCGCGTCGCGTGGTCCGGCAGCCCGACGGCATCCAGCAGCGCGAAGGCGCGGGCGATGTCCTCCTCCGGGTAGCGCCGCAGCCAGGCGCGCCAGAGCGGGACGTAGCCGAGTCGGCCGGAGAGCAGGTTTTCCATCACCGACAGGCGTTCCACCAGGTTGTATTCCTGGAACACCATCCCGATCCGCCGCCGCGCGAGGCGCAGCGCCCGCCCGCGCAGCGGCACCAGGTCCTGCCCGTCCAGCAGGATGCTGCCGCCGGAGGGTTCCACCAGCCGGTTGATGCAGCGGATCAGCGTCGACTTGCCGGTGCCCGAGGGGCCGATGATGGCGGTGACGCCACGCGGGGCGAAGTCCAGCGTGATGTCCCGCAGCACCGGCTTGCCGGGCACATAGGCCTTGGACAGGCCGCGGATGGAAAGCCCCGCGCTCATGCCTCAGCGCGGCGTCGCGGCGGGGGCCTGCGGCGGCTGTTGCTGCTGCTGCTGCTGCGCGCGGCGGCGCGCCTCGGCTTCCAGTTCGCGCCGGCTCTCGGCGTCGAAGGCCGCACGGGTGTAGGGCGCGTTCACCGCATCCGCCACCGCGCGCACCGGCGCCCACTGCTCGAGATAGGTCGCCGGCCAGAAGCGGTCATTGCCGCCGAGGTCGCGCTGCAGCTGCGGCGGGAAGCGGTAGTCGAGGAAGCACTGCCGGATGCGCTGCGCGAGTTCGGGGCGCAGGTCGTGCGCCAGCGCGAAGCTGCTGGTGGGGAAGGGATCGGACTGCCAGATGACGCGGAAATTCTCCGCCCGCACCTGGCCGCGCGCGACCATGCGGTTGTACACGTCCGACGCCACCGGCGCGGCATCGAAATCGCCCGCGTTCACGCCCATGACGCTGCGGTCGTGCCCGCCGGAATAGACGACGCGGTAGTCGGTGTCCGGCGTCACGCCGAGGCCGGGGAAGAAGGCGCGCGGGGCGAGGTTGCCGGAATTCGACGTGGCCGAGGTGTGCGCGACGCGCCGCCCCTTCAGGTCCGCGATGGTCCGGATGTCGGAATTGGCGCGCACCAGCACGACCACGCGATAGGCCTCGAACTGCTCGGCATTGCCCTTGATGGCGAAGGGCACGGCGCCGGCGAGGTTCACCGCGAAGGCGGTGGGTCCGGTCGAGAAGCCGGCGATGTGCAGGCGGCCGGAGCGCATGGCCTCGACCTGCGCGGCGTTCGACGTCACCTGGAAATAGACGGTGCGCCGCCCGGTGCACTGCGTCAGGTGGTCCAGCAGCGGGCGGAACTGCTGGGCATACAGGGCGGGGTCCTCGACCGGCGTATAGGCGAAGACGAGCGTCGAGGGATCGCGCAGCCGCGCCGCATCGGTCGGGACATCGGCGACCAGGTCGCGGTTCGCGTCGCAATAGGAGTCGTCGAGCGCGCCGCGATGCGGGCAGGCCGTCTGCGCGACGGCCGGGCCGGTAGCGGCGACGCTGGCGGCGAGCAAGCCGGCGCCGAGGATGTGTCTGATCATGTGTTCCCCCCCCTGTGTCATCGGTGCGTCATCCTAGAGCAATATCCGATCAGCCGGAATCGGCTGGTCGTATTTCTTGCTCTAGTATCCGTTGACTCTACAGCACGAAATCCGATCACACTGATCCAGTGTGATCGGATAGTGCTGTAGGGCAGCGACCGATCGCGTGGAACCGCGATGCGGGCCTCCCGCTAGCCCCAGAGCTTCGGATTGGCGAGTTCCGCCGCGATCCGCTCCGCCGCCGCGGCAAGCAGCGCCTCCCCCTTCGCCGCGGTCGCCGAGCGTGCATCGCCCACCACGCCGGACGGCGTGATCTCCTTGAAGGACCGCCGGCGGATCATCGCGGCGGGCTGGCCCTCGGGGCGCGTCGAATGCGGGCCGTGCGCGTCGGGCAGGCGGTCGGTGCGCACGGCCTCGGGCAGCAGCTTCATCACCATCGACGTCTCGGCCTCGCAGGCGTGCAGCACGTTGGACTGGCGTTCCAGGATCGGCGCGAAGGCGTCGCCGGCGAGATGCCAGTAGGTGCCCGCCACGCATTTCAGCCCGAACTCGGTCTGGCATTCCCCGCCCACCACCGCGACGGCTTCCGCATTGCCGCCATGGCCGTTCAGCAGCATCACGCGCTTGAAGCCGGCGCGGCCGGCAGACCGCACCACGCCCTTCAGCACCGCGGCGAAGGCGGCGTAGTCCAGCGTGACGGTGCCGCCGAAGGGCACGTGGTGCTCGGCGAGGCCTGTCCAGACGCAGGGCGTCACCACCACCGCCTGCCCCGCCGCGACCATGCGGCGCGCGATGGCGTGCGCGACGCCGGTCGCGCAGATGATGTCCACGCCGGTCGCCAGATGCGGCCCGTGCTGCTCCAGGGACGCCACGGGGACGATCACGAGCGCATCCGCGGCCGCGCGGGCGTTCAGCTCCGCGAAGGTCAGCTTCATCCATTCGATCTCGGTCGCGGTGTCCATCGTGGTCCTCCTCGGATGTCGGGCCGAGGATGGAACGCGCCCGCTCAGCCGTCGAGGGTGGCGAGGAAGCGCGCCGCCTCCCCCCGCATCGCCGCGACCTTGGCGGTGTCCATCTTCGCGAGCGTGCGCAGCGGCATCGCCATGCGCGGATTGGCCGCGAAGCGGTCCGCGTGCCGCGCGATGAAGTCCCAGTACAGGTAGTTGAAGGGGCAGGCGCGCGGCCCCGTCGCCTGCTTCGGGTCATGCGCGCAGCCGCCGCAATAGTCCGACATGCGGTTGATGTAGGCCCCGGACGCCGCATAGGGCTTGGACGCCATCACGCCCCCATCGGCGTGGATGGCCATGCCATGGGTGTTCGGCAATTCCACCCACTCGAAGGCATCGGCATAGACGGCGAGGTACCAGGCATTCACCTCGGCCGGGTCGAGGCCCGCGAGCAGCGCGAAATTGCCCGTGACCATCAGCCGCTGGATGTGATGGGCGTAGGCGAGGTCGCGCGTCTGCGCCACGGCCTCCGCGACGCAGCGCATCGAGGTGGCCGCGCCCCAGTAGAAGCCGGGCAGAGGGCGCGTCGCGCCAAGTGCGTTCTCCGCCGCATAGCCCGGCATGAGGTGCCAGTAGATTCCCCGCACATATTCCCGCCAGCCGAGGATCTGGCGGATGAACCCCTCCACCGCGTTGAGCGGCGCGCTTCCGTCCCGCCAGGCTGCCTCCGCCGCGCGGCAGGCCTCCATCGGGTCGAGCAGCCCGGCGTTCAGGCTGGTCGAGATCAGCGCGTGGAACATCGTCGGCTGCCCCGCCGCCATCGCATCCTGGTAGTCGCCGAACAGCGCCAGCCGATCGCGGATGAAGGCATCCAGCGCGGCCCGGGCATCCTTCGCCGTCACCGGCCAGGCGAAGCCCGCCACATCGCCAAAATGCGCGCCGAAGCGCGTGGCGACCAGGTCCATCACCTCGCGCGTGATGTCATCGGGCGCGAAGCGGTGCGGCGGGGGCGGCACCAGGCCCTTGGGCAGCGCGGCGCGGTTCTCGGCGTCGAAGTTCCATTTGCCGCCGGCGGGCTCGTCGCCCTCCATCAGCAGCCCGGTCTCCCGCCGCATCTCGCGGTAGAAGAATTCCATGCGGTAGGATTTCCGCCCCGCCGCCCAGGCACGGAAGCGCGGCAGCGAGCAGAGGAAGCGGGTGTCCTCGCGGATCTCGACCGGGATGCCCGCCGCCGCTTCCCATCCCTTCATGTCCTGCAACACGCGCCATTCGCCCGGATGGGTCGCAACGATGCGGTCCGGCCGGTGGCGGGCCACTGCGCGCAGCATCTCCCCGCGGAAGGACTGGGTGTTGGCGGGATCGTCCAGCCGCACATGGTCCACGCGCACGCCGCGGGCCACGAGCGCGCGCGAGAAATGCCGCATGGCGGACAGCACCAGCACGATCTTCTGCGGATGGTGGGGCACATAGGTGCATTCCGCCTGCACCTCCATCAGCAGCACCGTGTCGCGCGCGGGATCGAGGCCCGCCAGCGCCGAGAGGTCCCGCGAACACTGGTCCCCGAGGACGATCCGCAGCGTGCCGCCGTTCATGCCCGCTCGTAGACGATGTCGGTGCCGTCATCCCCGGTCGCGGAGAAGGCCGCCCAGCGCCCCGCCGCGTCGAAGGTCACGCGCGCGGTGACGTCCCCGGTGCAGGCGAATTCGCGCCCACCCGGCTGGCCCCGCCATTGCAGGTTCAGCGCGCGGCCCGTGGTGGTGCCGAACAGCGGCACGCGCCCGCCCATCCTCGCCGGTTCCCACCAGGACAGCGGCGCGGCGTCAGCCGGCAGGCGCTGCGGGCCCGCGGTGCCGTCGAGCAGCACCGCGCCGGCCACTGCCTCCCCGCGCACCTCCACGATGCGCCCGTTGCGGTTCAGCCGCGAGGTGACGCGCCGGAAGCGGCCGGCGAGCGTCATCTCCTCGTACAGATGCTCATAGCGATAGACGACGATGCCCATCACCGAGGGCCGGATCAGCAGTTCGGAGGTCGCGACGCGCTCGGATCCGCGCATCGCGAAGCGCACGCGATGCGTGCCGACGATGTCGCCGCGCCGGCGCACGCGGAAGGCGTAGTCGCCCTCCGCCGCGCCGGCCCGTCCCGGCAGGAGCAGGACGGGCAGCGCGAGCGCCGCGCGGCGATGCATCAGCCGCGGCTCCTGACCGTCGAACGGCCGCCATCGACGCCGAAGACCTGGCCCGTGATCCAGCCGGCGGCCGGCGAGAGCAGGAACTCGGCCAGCGCCGCCTGGTCCTCCGGCTCCCCCAGCCGCGGGATGGGGTGCTGCTTCGCGATCGCCTCGGCCATTTGCGGGTTCCCGATCAGCGGCGCCGCCATGGCGCTGCGGGTGAGCGAGGGGGCGATGCAGTTCACCCGCACCGCCGGGGCCAGTTCGGCAGCGAGTGCCACGACCAGCCCCTCCACCGCCCCCTTGGCGGCGGCGATGGCGGCATGGTTCGGGAAACCGGCGCGCGCGGCAATGGTGGAAAACAGCACCACCGCCCCCTTCGCCGCGACCAGCCCGTCCTGCGCCGCCTGCACCGCGACCGCAGCCCCCAGGGCGTTGAGCCGGAAGGCATCGAGGAAATCCGCCTCGGTCGTGCGCTTGAGCGGCTTGAGCCCGATCGAGCCGACGCAATAGGCGAGGCCCGCGATCTCCGCCCCCGCCCCGGCGATGGCCGCACGCAGGGCCCCGGCATCCATCGCATCCGCCACGGCCACGGCGGCGCCGGGCAGGTCCGCCGCCAGCGCCGCAAGGCGCGCCCCGTCGCGCCCGACCAGCAGCAGGCGGACCTGCCCGGCGGATCCGAAGAG
>NZ_JACADQ010000134.1 GCF_016106015.1 Neoroseomonas rubea | reverse complement strand
CGCCCCGGGCGCGCGCGGCGTCCAGCGCGGCAGCCCGGGCCCGGGCCCGCGCTGCCGACACGTCGGTGAAGGCGTTCAGCGCGGGGTTGCGCGCGGCGATGCGCGTGAGCGCGGCTTCGGCGATCTCCGCGGCGGTTGCCTCGCCGGCCCGGAATGCGCTCGCGATGCCGACCGCGTCCCGGTCGAGCAGGGCATCGAGGCTCATCGGCCCGGCTCGAAGACAGGCGCCGGTTCGACCGCATCCGGCAGCGGAAAGTCCTGCAGAGCCTTGGCGATGGCGGCCGCCACCCGAAGATTGGCCGCCACCGCGGGCCGCCAGGCGGGGTCCATCGGGATGCCGCTGAATGGCAGGAGGGCGTCGATCAGGGCGTCGGGGTCGGGCATGGGCACATCTTCGTCCTGTGAGGCGCCGATGGGAATGCAAGCGGCGCGCCGGCCCGCCTTCCCTCGGCGGCGCTCCGGTGCGACACAGGCACCGACTGCGCGGAGGACAAGCCATGGACCGGTACGATCTCATCCTGAAGGGCGGGCAGGTGGTGATGCCCTGGGGGGTGGAGGCGGCGGACCTCGCCATCGCCGGCGGGCGCATCGCCGCGATCGGTGACCTGCGCACCGCCGAGGCGGCGCAGGTGGTGGACTGCAAGGGCCTGCACGTGATGCCCGGCCTGATCGACCCGCATGTGCACCTGCGCGACCCGGGCGACCCGAATGTCGAGACGATCGCGACGGGGACGAAGGCAGCGGTGCTGGGCGGGCTCGCGAGCGTGTTCGACATGCCGAACACCGCGCCCGCCATCACCGACGCGGCGCGGCTCGATGCCAAGCGCAAGGGGCTCGCGGGCGCGGCCTGGTGCGATGTCGGCCTCTATGTCGGCGCGACCAAGGCGAACATCGCCGCGCTGGCGGAGCTGGAACACCAGCCCAATGTCTGCGCCATCAAGGTCTTCGCCGGCAGCAGCACGGGCGACATGCTCGTCGAGGACGATGCGAGCCTCGAGGCCGTCATGCGATCCGGCCGCCGCCGCATCTGCTATCATTCCGAGGACGAATACCGGCTGCAGGCCCGCAAGCCGATGTTCACGCCCGGGATGCCGCACCGCAACCACATGGAATGGCGGGATGTCGAGACGGCAATGCTGGGCACGCGCCGCCTGATGGCGATCGCGCGCCGGACGAACCGGCCGGCCCATATCCTGCACGTCTCGACGGCAGAGGAGCTCGGCTACCTGGGCGGCTTCCGCGACATCGCGACCTGCGAGGTGCTGCTCAATCACCTGACCCAGACGGACGAGGCCTATGACCGCCTCAAGGGCTATGCGGTGATGAACCCGCCGATCCGCGACGCGCGGCACCTTGAAGCCGCCTGGGCGGCCGTGCGCGACGGGCGGGTCGACTGCGTGGGGTCCGATCACGCGCCGCATTCCCGCGAGGCGAAGGAGCGGCCCTGGCCCAACACCGCGGCGGGGCTGACCGGGATCCAGACCATCGTGCCGCTGATGCTCGACCATGTCAGCGCGGGGCGCCTCTCCCTGCCGCGGCTGGCGGACCTGATGGGCACCGGGCCTGCGCGCGTCTATGGCGCGCTGAACAAGGGCCGGCTCGCGGTCGGCTACGATGGCGACGTCACGGTGGTGGACATGAAGCGCCAGCGGACGATCGAGGACTCCTGGATCGTTTCCCCCTGCGGCTGGACGCCCTTCGCCGGGCATCGCTGCACCGGCTGGCCCGCCATGACGATCGTGCGCGGCAACGTCGTGATGCGGGAGGACGAGGTGCTCGGCACGCCGCTGGGCGCGCCCGTCGCCTTCGCCGACACGGCGCGGGCGTGAGCGCGGAGGCCGTCGCGGCGGCCATCGCGTCCCGCCGATCGATCCGCGCCTTCCTGCCGGAACCTGTGCCGCGGGTGACGGTCGAGCGCATCCTCGACATCGCCGCCCGCGCACCGTCGGGGACCAACATGCAGCCCTGGCGCGCCCATGCGCTGGCCGGGGAACCGCTGAAGCGGCTCTCGGCCGCGCTGGTCGCGGAAGCACTGGCCGGCAAGAAGGTCGAGGCCGAGTACCGCTACTACCCCGACGCCTTCTTCGAGCCCTACATCTCCCGCCGCCGCAAGGTGGGCTGGGACCTCTACGGACTGCTCGGCATCGCGCGTGGGGAGACCGAGAAGATGCGGCGCCAGCATGCGCGCAACCTCGACTTCTTCGGCGCGCCGGTCGGGCTCATCTTCACGATCGACCGGCGGCTCGAGATCGGCTCCTGGCTCGACTACGGCATCTTCCTGGGCAATGTCATGACGGCGGCGCGCGGCATGGGGCTCGACACCTGCCCGCAGGCCGCCTTCGCCCCGCATCACCGGACCATCCGTGAGCATCTCGCCCTGGCAGAGGAGGAGGTGGTGGTCTGCGGCATGGCGCTCGGCCATGCGGATCCTGCCGCGCCGGAGAACGGGCTCGTGACCGAACGCGTGCCAGCGGCGGAGTTCTGCCGCTTCGACGGCTTCCCGTGACGGCCGCGGCGCCGCTCGCAGGCGCGGCGCTTTGGGGGCGGCTGCTGGTGATCGCCGCGCTCTGGGGCGCGGCCTATCCGCTCATCCGGTATCTCGCGGCGCATATGCCGCCCTTCGCGGTGGCCGGCGTGCGCGGCGCGCTCGCGGCGGTCGCGGTCTTCGCCTTCCTCTGGTTCCGGCGCGAACTCGGCGGGCTCGGACGCGGCATGCTGCTGGGGGCCCTCGTGCTGGGGACGCTGGCCGGCATCATTCCGAACACGCTCATCCCGCTCGCGCTGCAGCACATGGAGGCGGCACCGGCCGCGCTGGTGCAGGCGGCGGGGCCGCTCATCGTCACGCTGCTCGCGGGCGCCCTGCTGCCGGGCGAAAGGCCGACCCGCCGCCTGCTGGCGGGCATCGCGGTGGGCTTCGCGGGAATCGCCCTGGTGATCGGGCCGGGCATCACGTCCGGCGGCACGCGCTTCGGCGCGCTGCTGATCCTGGGCGCGACCTTCTCCTACGCGCTCAGCACCGTCTGGGTGCGGATGCGGCCGCGGGGGCCGGCGGCGGGCCTCGCGCTCGGCCAGCAGCTAGTCTCGGGGCTGGTCTCAGGCAGTGCCGCGCTCGCCATCGACGGGCCCGGGGCGCTGGACCAGCCGCCGCAGGTCTGGGTGGTGGCGGTGATCCTCGCGATCTTCGCGACTGCCGTGCCGCTGACGATGTTCCTCGGCCTGACCATGCGCGCCCGCGCGGCGGATGCGGCGATGGTGGGCTACCTCCAGCCGGTCTTCGCGACGATCATCGCCGCAGCCTGGCTCGGCGAGGTGCCGGGCTGGCCGGTGCTGGCAGGCGGCGCCGTGGTGCTCAGCGCGGTCTGGATCGTCACGACGCGCCGATGACACGCACCGGGCTGCCGGCGCCGGCGGGTGCCATCGCTACCGTGGCTCACACCTTCGTGCCCTGCACCTGGCGGATCCAGTCGCCGAGGTTGTAGTGCATCGTCACGCGCGCAATACGACCGCCGCGGATCTCGTAGAAGGCACCAGCCGGCAGAACGTAGCGCTGCCCACACGCTTCGGGCAGGCCCTCGTCCGTCGCGAGATATTCGCCATGGACGACGAACTCGGCCGCGGCCCGGGTCCCGTCCGGCGTCGCCATGACCAAGACGTTCTCGAGCCTTTCGCGGTAGCAGCGATCCATCCGGGCCATGAAGGCGGCGAAGACATCCCGGCCCACTTCCCGCTCGCCCTGGTTCACCTCATGCGCAACGTCCTCCGCCAGCAGCGCCAGCATCGCCGCGCGGTCGCCGCGATTGAAGGCGTCGAGGTAGGCGCGGATCAGTGCGGCAGCATCCATGGTGGTTTCCTTGCGGGGCCCGGGTCGGGCGCCTATAGGTGCGCCGCACCATCAGCGCCAGACCCGTCATGCCGGACAAGCCCCCAAGCTTCCAGGACATCATCCTGCGCCTGCACCGCTTCTGGTCGGCGCAGGGCTGCGTCATTCTGCAGCCCTACGACATGGAAGTGGGCGCGGGCACCTTCCATCCGGCAACGACGCTGCGCGCCCTCGGCCCGAAGCCCTGGAAGGCGGCCTATGTGCAGCCGTCGCGCCGTCCGTCCGATGGCCGCTATGGGGAAAACCCGAACCGGCTGCAGCACTACTATCAATATCAGGTGATCCTGAAGCCATCCCCGCCCGATCCGCAGGCGCTGCTGGTCGAAAGCTACCGCGCGCTCGGCATCGATCCCGCGCTGCACGACATCCGCTTCGTCGAGGATGACTGGGAGAGCCCGACGCTCGGCGCCTGGGGCCTGGGCTGGGAAGTCTGGTGCGACGGAATGGAGGTGACGCAGTTCACCTATTTCCAGCAGGTGGGCGGCATCGCCTGCGAGCAGCCCAGCGCGGAGCTGACCTACGGGCTCGAGCGGCTGGCGATGTACATCCAGGGCGTCGAGAACGTCTACGACCTCGCCTTCAATGACGATGGCGTGACCTATGGGGAGGTCTTCCTCCGCGCCGAGCGCGAATACAGCGCGCATAACTTCGAGCACGCCGACATCGCGATGTTGTTCCGCCATTTCGAGGATGCCGAGCGCGAATGCGCAGCACTTCTCGACCGCGGCCTAGCGCTTCCGGCCTACGACCAGTGCATCAAGGCGAGCCACCGCTTCAACCTGCTCGACGCGCGCGGGGCGATCAGCGTGACGGAGCGGGCTGCCTATATCGGCCGCGTGCGGGCGCTGGCAAAGGGCTGCTGCGACGCTTGGCTGGCCGGGGAAGCCGCGTGACCTTGCCCCGGGCGCCTCTTTCTACCATATGTATGATGCTTTCTACCATAAGGGCGTCATGGGGCAGCTGAACATCAAGGACGATGCGCTGATCGCCGAGGCGAAGGAACTCGCGGCGCTGCTCGGCACGTCCGCGACGGGCGCGGTGCGCGAGGCGGTGCATGAGCGGCTCGCGCGGGAAAAGGCCGCGCGCGACGAACGGAAGCAGCGCATGTTCGATGCCATCATGGCCATTTCCGACCGCGCCTCGAAGCTCGTGCCGCCCGGCGTGACGAGCGACCACCGCGACCTCTACGACGAGAACGGCCTACCGAAGTGATCGTCGATTCGTCAGCCCTGATCGCGATCCTGTTCCAGGAATCCGAGGCGTCGGCTTTCGCCTCGGCCCTGCGCGAGGCGCCGACGCGCAACGTCGCCGCGCCCACCGTCGTCGAGGCCGCGCTGGTGGCCGAAGGGCGCGTGGGGCCGGAAATGGGCCGCGAACTGGACGATCTTCTGGCGGCGATGCAGGCGGAGATCGTCCCCTTCACCGCCGAACACGCGGCCCTCGCGCGCGAAGCCTGGCGCCGCTACGGCAAGGGGCGGCACCCGGCGGGGCTCAACCTCGGCGATTGCGTCTCCTACGCGCTCGCCAAGGCACGCAATGAGCCGCTCTTGTTCAAGGGCGACGATTTCGCCCGCACCGACGTGAAGGCTGCGATCTAGTGCCTGACCTGCTGCTCGAGCTTTTCTCCGAGGAAATCCCCGCGCGCATGCAGGCGCGCGCGGCCGAGGACCTTTCGCGGCTTTTCGCCGAACGCTGTGGCGCGCTGCTGGACGGCACGCCGCGCGTCTTCTTCGGCCCACGCCGCATCGGGCTGGCCGCCACGCTCAGGGCCAGCGTCACGACAGAGGGCAAGGAGGAACGCGGTCCGCGCCTCGGCGCCCCCGACCAGGCGCTGGACGGCTTCCTGCGCAAGCATGGCGCCGCGCGCGACCAGCTTAAGCAGGAAGGCCAGTTCTGGGTGCTCGCGAAGCCTGGCGAGACGGTGGAAGCGCGCGCGCTGGTCGCGACAGCGATGCCGGCCATCATCCGCGCCTTCCCCTGGCCCAAGTCGATGCGCTGGGGCGGAAGCTCCGCCATGGCCTGGGTGCGGCCGCTCAAGCGCATCCTCTGCGTGCTGGAGGGCGAGGTCGTGCCCTTCGACCTGCGCGCCGGGGAGGATGACGGACACGGGCTTGCCTCCGGCAACGAGACCGAGGGCCACCGCATCATGGCGCCCGGCGCCTTCGCGGTGCGCGGCTTCGCAGACTACGCGGCGGGGCTGCGCGAGCGGCGCGTTGTGCTGGACGCGGCGGAACGCGCGACGACGATCCGCGACGGCATCGCGGCCCTCGCCGCGGCCGAGGGGATTTCCGTCGTGCCCGACGAAGCGCTGGTCGCGGAAGTGGCGGGCCTGGTCGAATGGCCCGTGCCGCTGCTCGGGCGGATCGACGACGCCTTCATGGACCTGCCGCCCGAGGTGATGCGGACGACGATGCGCGTCAACCAGCGCTATTTCGCGCTGCGGCGCGCGGACGGGTCGGCGGCGCCACGCTTCGCGCTGGTCGCCAACATCGCCGCCCCCGATGGCGGCGCCGCGATCGTCGCGGGCAACGAACGCGTGCTGCGCGCGCGGCTGTCCGACGCGCGCTTCTTCTGGGACCTGGACCGCAAGCAGTCGCTCGACTCCTTCCTGCCGAAGCTCGACACCGTGGTGTTCCACGCGAAGCTTGGTACGCAGGGCCAGCGCGTGGCGCGGCTGGAGCGGCTCGCGCGGATCATCGCCGGGAAGGTCGGGGCGGAACCCGATCTTGCGGCGCGCGCGGCGCGGCTCGCCAAGGCCGACCTCGCCTCCGGCATGGTGGGCGAGTTCCCCGAATTGCAGGGCGTGATGGGGCGCTACTACGCGCTGGGCCAGGGGGAGGATGCGCGCGTCGCCGAGGCGATCGCTGCGCATTACCGTCCGCTCGGGCCGGGGGACGAGGTGCCGTCGGAACCCGTCGCGGTCGCGGTGGCGCTGGCGGACAAGCTGGACCAGTTGGCGGGGTTCTTCGCGGTGGATGAGCGCCCGACCGGCTCGGGCGATCCCTTCGCGCTGCGGCGGGCGGCGCTGGGCGTGATCCGGATCGTGCGGGAGAATGGGCTGAGGCTGCCGCTCGCGGACGTGCTGGCGGAGGCCTTCTTCGGCTACGCGCAATCCACGGGCACGACCACTTCCCCCGATTTCGGCATGGAGGTGGCGCGCGAGAAGCTGGCCGCCGACTGGACACTACCGCCGGGCCATCGCCACCCGACCATGGTGGCCGCCTTCGCCGCGGGCATGATGGACTTCATCGCCGAACGCCTGCGCGTGCAGCTGCGCGCGGACGGCGCGCGGCATGACGTCGTCACCGCCGTCTTCGGCGCCGCGCCGGACGACGACCTGAACCGCCTGCTGCGCCGCGCCGATTCCGTCCGTGCCTTCGTCGAATCCGAAGCCGGCGCGAACCTCCTCGCCGCCCATCGCCGTGCCGCGAACATCCTGCGCATCGAGGAAAAGCGCGACGGCCACGCCTTCGACACAGGCTATGAAAAGCACCTTCTGAAAGCGCATGAGGAAGAATCGCTGGCCGCCGCGCTGGAAGCCGCCGCCGCGCGCATCGCCCTCGACCTCGACGCCGAGGATTTCGAGCGCGCGATGGATGCCATGGCCACGCTCCGCGCACCCGTCGATGCCTTCTTCGACAAGGTGATCGTCAACGATCCGGCGCCCGAACTCCGCCGCAATCGCCTGAAACTTCTCGCCCGCCTTCGCGCCACGATGGACGCGGTGGCTGATTTCTCGAAGATCGAAGCCTAGGGGTCCCCCGATGACGCAGTGGGTCTACAGCTTTGGCGCCGGCCACAACGAAGGCCGCGCCGACATGCGCAACCTGCTCGGCGGCAAGGGAGCGAACCTGGCCGAGATGGCCTCGATCGGCCTGCCGGTGCCGCCCGGCTTCACCATCACCACCGAGGTCTGCACCTGGTACTACCAGAACGGCCAGCATTATCCGGCGGATCTGGAAGCGCAGGTGAAGGCCGGCCTCGTGCGCGTCGAGGACGCGGTCGGCAACCGCTTCGGCGACCATCACAAGCCGCTGCTCGTCTCCGTGCGCTCCGGCGCGCGCGTGTCGATGCCGGGGATGATGGACACGGTGCTGAACCTCGGCCTGAACGACGCGACCGTTGAAGGCCTGGTCACCGCCTCGGGCGACGCCCGCTTCGCCTGGGATTCCTACCGCCGCTTCATCCAGATGTATGGCTCGGTCGTGCTCGGCGTCGATCATCACCGGTTCGAGGAGATCATCGAGCATGTGAAGCTCGACACCGGCAAGATCGAGGACACCGACCTCTCCGCCGCCGAATGGCACCGCGTGGTGCACGGCTACAAGGAGATGGTGCGGGAAGTGACGGGCAAGCCCTTCCCGCAGGACCCGTGGGAACAGCTCTGGGGCGCGATCGGCGCCGTCTTCTCCTCCTGGCAGAACCAGCGCGCCGTCACCTATCGCCGGCTGCACGACATCCCGGCCGAATGGGGCACGGCGGTGAACGTGCAGGCGATGGTCTTCGGCAACATGGGCGAGGATTGCGCGACCGGCGTCTGTTTCACGCGCGACCCGTCCACAGGCGAGAACATCTTCTACGGCGAGTACCTGATCAACGCGCAGGGGGAGGACGTCGTCGCCGGCATCCGCACCCCGCAGCCCATGGCGCAGCTCAAGGCCAAGCCGAACGAGCGCAGCATGGAAGTCGCGATGCCCGCCGCCTATGCGGAACTGGTGAAGGTGCGCGAGACGCTCGAGCGCCACTACCGCGACATGCAGGACATCGAGTTCACGGTGCAGAGCAACAAGCTCTACATGCTGCAGACCCGCAACGGAAAGCGCACCGCGGCCGCCTCGCTCAAGATCGCGGTCGACATGGCGCAGGAAGGCCTGATCGACCACACCGAGGCGATCCGCCGCGTGAACCCCGCCGCGCTCGACCAACTGCTGCATCCGACGCTCGACCCCAAGGCATCACGCAAGCTGCTGGCCAAGGGGCTCCCCGCCTCCCCGGGTGCGGCATCCGGCATCGTCGTGTTCAGCGCAGATGAAGCCGAGGCGCGCGCGCAGAAGGGCGAGAGCGTCATCCTCGTGCGCATCGAGACGAGCCCCGAGGACATCCACGGCATGCACGCTGCCAAGGGCATCCTGACCACGCGCGGGGGCATGACGAGCCACGCCGCCGTC
Organism: Neoroseomonas rubea; assembly: GCF_016106015.1. Classification (GTDB taxonomy): domain Bacteria; phylum Pseudomonadota; class Alphaproteobacteria; order Acetobacterales; family Acetobacteraceae; genus Neoroseomonas; species Neoroseomonas rubea. The sequence continues at coordinate 1,282 of NZ_JACADQ010000134.1, read as the reverse complement.
GTCGCCCGCGGCATGGGCCGGCCCTGCGTGGCCGGCTGTGGCTCCGTCTCGGTCGACTACAACAACCAGGTGCTCTCCTCCGGCGGCGTGCAGATCCGCGGCGGGGAAGTGCTGACGATCGATGGCGGGACGGGCGAGGTCTTCGTCGGCCCCGTCGCGATGATCGAGCCGCAGCTCTCGGGCGACTTCGCCACGCTGATGGGCTGGGCGGACAAGGTGCGGCGCCTGCGCGTGCGCGCCAATGCCGAGACGCCGCTCGATGCCGAGACGGCGCGCAAGTTCGGCGCGGAAGGCATCGGCCTGTGCCGCACCGAGCACATGTTCTTCGACCCCGAGCGCATCGGCGCCGTGCGCCAGATGATCATGGCCGAGACCGAGGCCGGGCGCCGCATCGCGCTCGCGCGCCTGCTGCCCTTCCAGCGGCAGGACTTCATCGACCTGTTCCGCATCATGGCCGGCCTGCCGGTGACGATCCGCCTGCTCGACCCTCCGCTGCACGAATTCCTGCCGCATTCGGACTACGAGATCGCCGAGGTCGCCTCCTCCCTCGGCGCGAATGTCGAGGAGATGCGCCGGCGGGCGCAGGAGCTTTCCGAAGCCAACCCGATGCTCGGCCATCGCGGCTGCCGGCTCGGCATCTCCTACCCCGAGATCTACGAGATGCAGGCCCGCGCCATCTTCGAGGCCGCCTGCGCGATCGGGAAGGAGACGCACAAGGCGCCGCATCCCGAGATTATGATCCCCCTCGTCGCCACGCGGCGGGAGCTTGAGATCACGCGCGCCCTGGTCGATCGCGTGGCGCAGGAGGTCTTCGCCGAGACCGGCTACCACATCGACTACAGCGTCGGCACCATGATCGAGCTGCCGCGCGCGGCACTGACCGCCGATGCGATCGCCGGGACGGCGGACTTCTTCTCCTTCGGCACCAACGACCTGACGCAGACGACCTTCGGCCTGTCGCGCGACGATGCGGGCAAGTTCCTGCCGCTCTATGTCGAGAAGGGCATCTTCCCGAAGGACCCCTTCGTCTCCATCGATCCGGACGGCGTCGGCGCGCTGGTGCGCATCGCGGCGGAAAAGGGCCGGCGCGTGAAGGCCGACATCAAGCTCGGCATCTGCGGCGAGCATGGCGGCGACCCGTCCTCGATCCATTTCTGCGAGAGCGTCGGGCTCGACTACGTCTCCTGCTCGCCCTACCGCGTGCCGGTCGCGCGGCTGGCGGCGGCGCAGGCGGCGCTGGCCGGCGGCGGGGGCGACCGCACGGCGTGATCCACCGGGCGGC
>NZ_JACADQ010000133.1 GCF_016106015.1 Neoroseomonas rubea | reverse complement strand
CTCGCGGCCTGGCAGCGCTTCGGCATGCCGGTCCGCCGCACCGCCTGACGCCGGGGCCGGCGCGCGGCCGGCCCCGGCGCGGCGCTCACGGATCGATCGAGGCCTTCATCTGCGCCGCCGTCGGCCGTGGCGCGTTCTGCGACAGCGGGCGCATCTCCCCCGCCGCCGCGTCGAAGGCGATGCCGAGCAGGTCCGTCATGCGGAACATGTTCGCCACGCGCCCGAGCGTGGGCGTGAAGAAGGGGTCGCGCAGGATGGAGATGCGGCTGCCCTCGATCGCGCGGTGGAACACCTCGGCGACGATCCGCCCGCCGATGCTGCCCATCTTCCCGCCGTTCAGCCCCGCTTCGCGCAGCACGTAGAACCAGAGCGGCGTCGCGGTGACGAGTTCGTCCTGCAGCGCCTGGGGCAGGCCGGTGAACTCGCTGCCCAGGATCTGCGCCGAGGTCAGCGGCGTTATGGCGATGCCCGCGTTCTGCATCGCCTTCACCACTTCCTGCGCGGTGGCGAGCCGCACCATCCGCCCGCGCACCAGGTTGCGGAAGGCGAGGTTGCGCTGCGCCGCCGGCACGCCCACGCCGCCGCCCCGTGCGCCGAAGGACCCCAGCGGCAGCAGCTTCAGCGGGTCGGTCAGGCGGATGTCGATCGGCCGCGCCATGTTCACCGCATGGCCGGGCTCGGGGGCCAGCGCGGGCACGCCTTCGTTGGCGAAGTCGAACATCCGCGTCCAGTCGGAGACCCAGTTGGTGGGCAGCCGCTCGAATTCCCCGTCGAGCGGATTGTTGAGGTCCGATGGCTGGTTCGGGTCGGCGCTGCTGAAGGGCGAGAGGTTGCCGCTGGTGCCCGAGAAGCGGAACAGGTTGTCGAGCGTGCCGAAATCGCCGATCGCCCCGCCGGGGGCGAACACCGCGTTCCAGTCGTACTTGTCGCGGATCATCGAATGGCCGAGCCGGTAGGCCGCGACCGAGAATTCCACGGGCATGGTGGGGAAGCCGGTGGCACCCACCTCGAAGAAGCGGCGGCCGACGCTGAAGACGTCGGTCACGATGGCGGGGTCGACGATGCGCGGCAGGAAGTCGAAGCGCAGCATCCACTGGTAGTGCTTGACCACCGTCTCCCGCGCGCGTTCGAACAGCACGGTGGACGGCGTGCCCGCCACGGCGAGCCGGTCGCAGACCTTGTTGTGGAAGCGCAGGAAGGCGAGGTGCGTCTGCGCCACGGCGAGGTTCTCGTCGTTGCGCGGGTCGGCGATCAGCGCCTGGCGCGCTTCCTCGACCGGGCCCGCGGCACCCTTGCGCGGCAGATCGAAGCCGTCGAGGTCGAGCGTCGCGACGGGCGTCGCCGGCGGGCCCGAGGATTTCGTCGTGCCGAGCTTCAGCCGCACGCCGTCGGCCTGGTAGAAGGCGGCGGAGGAGGCCGCGCCCGGCCCTTCGCCATAGACGCTGTCGAGGTCGAGGGCGGGGCTGCGCGCCTGCACCAGGTCCTCGACCGGGACGCTGCCGCCGAAGCCCACCTGCGTGCGGTCGCGCGTCAGGTCGTGGTCGACGAACTGGCCCAGATAGGTGAAGCCCGCGGGGATGGGGCCGTCCGTGTCGGGTGCGGCTTCCGTCATCTTCCCGGCCAGCGCCTCGAGCAGCGCGTCGGATGCTGCCGGCGTGCCGGTTTCCACGATGCGGGAGAAGCGGAAGGCGCGCGCTTCCTCGGAAGGCGTCGCGGGGCGCTCGACCTCCCCGCAGATCGTGCCCTTGTTGGCGAGATAGTAGTGGATGCGGTTGTGACGCTTGGTCATTGCAGAGGCTCCCTTGGCTGTTGGCCGGGCCTGCCCTCGCCCGTGGGGTGGGAGTCCTAGGCGCATCCGTTCCGGGGAAATGTGAGGAACTGCACAACCTGGGGTTATGCGGATCCATGCCCCGCACGCGGCGCAGGGCTGGCAGCGTCGCGCGGCTGGCCTAGGCTGCTCGCCTGAAGCGGCGCCCGACGCGCCGCGGCTTCCGGGAGGAACCGACATGCGACTGCCAGCCCTTACCGCCGCGCTGTTCTGCGTGGCCCTTCCGGCCTTCGCACAGACCGCGAGCCCGGGGCCGACCCTGTCCGCCGTGCGGTCCCGCGACGCGCTCATCTGCGGCGCGCATCCGGGCGCGCCGGGCTTCGGCGTGCTGGACAGCCAGGGCATCTATCGCGGGCTCGATGCCGATACCTGCCGCGCCGTCGCCGCGGCCGTGCTGGGCGATGCGAACAAGGTGCGCTGGGTGGTGCTGTCATCCCAGGCGCGGCTGCCCGCGCTGCAATCGGGGCAGGTGGACGTGCTCTCCCGCACCACGACCTGGACTCAGACGCGCGACACGGCGAACGGGCTGAACTTCACCGCGGTGAACTTCTACGACGGGCAGGGCTTCCTCGTGCGCCGCTCGGCCAACGTCCAGCGGGCGCGGGACCTCGCCGGCGCGACGATCTGCGTCACCTCCGGCACCACCAACGAACTCAACCTCGCGGATTGGGCGCGGTCGAACAACGTGCAGGTGCAGCCGCTGGTGTTCGACCAGAACGAGGAGACGCGCAACGCCTACATCAACGGCCGCTGCGACGCCTTCACCACCGATGCCTCCCAGCTCGCCGGCATCCGCTCCGCGCTGCGCGTGCCGGAGGAGCACATGATCCTGCCCGACATCATCTCGAAGGAACCGCTCGCACCCGCCGTGCGGCACGGCGACGACCAGTGGTTCGACATCGTGCGCTGGACCGTCTACGCGCTGATCGAGGCGGAGGAGCTCGGCATCACCCAGGCCAATGTGGACCAGATGCTGGCCAGCCCGAACCCCGCCATCCGCCGCCTGCTGGGCGTGGCGGGCGACCACGGGCCGCTGATGGGGATCGACCGGCGCTGGGCCTACAACGCCATCAAGGCGGTCGGGAACTACGGCGAGATGTTCGAGCGGAACCTCGGCCGGGGCTCGCCGATCGGGCTGCCGCGCGGCGTCAACGACCTGTGGACGCGCGGGGGGCTGATGTACGCGATGCCGGTGCGCTGACGCGCCGGCGGGCTTGAACCGCGCGGCGCGCACGGCCATCTGCGCGTCACGGTCCGGGCCCCTCTGGCGCCGCCGGCCCTTCGGGCGGCGGCGCGATGTCGGACCTCCACCATGGCGGGCGCGCCTGTCGCGCGCCCGCGGCGGAGAGGAGGCATGTCGCCATGCGCGATCCCATGACGTTATCCAGCGTGCCCGCCGTGCTGCGCGGCTTCGGCGCGGCGCTGCTGCTCGTCGGGCTGGCGGGCTACCTGCTGCCCGCACCACCCGTGCACTGGACGGCGCTGATCCCGGCGGGGCTCGGCGTCGCGGCGCTGCTGCTCTCCTTCGCCGGGCGGTGGCCGCGGCTTGCCGCAGCGGGCGGGGCGCTGCTGTGCGCCGTGGCCTTCGCCGGCGGCGGTTCGGCGCTGGCGCAGGTTCCTGCGCTGCTGGACGGGCAGGCGGGGGCGGCTATCGCATCCCGCGCGGCGACGGCTTCGCTCGCGATCCTGGCCCTGGCGGGCCTCGTCATCGCGCTCCGGCGCGACATGCGGGGCGCGACGGCATGATCTCAGACATCATCGCCTTCCTCGTGGCGACCTTCCTGGTCGCGCCGCTGCAATCGACGATCGAGGATCGGCTCGCCGCGGCGCGGGCGCCGGCGGCCGTCGTCGCGCAGGTGGAAGCCTGCGCGACCGCAGCACTTCCCGCCCTCGTCGAGCGCGCCTCGGCCGAGCCCTGGTGGGCCGTCCGCACCGCCTTCGGCGCCTGGATCGGCACGACGAGCCCGGAGGCCGTGCTGCGCCAGGCAGCACCCGAATGCGGCGCCGTGCTGAACGCCGCGCGGACGGCGATCGAGAGCTGAACAGGCCCCCTTGAATCCGGCGCGCGGGGGAACGATCTCGCGCGCCATCCGGATCCGGGCCCCTCTGGCGGCGGGGAGACATCCCGCCGCGATGTCGGATCCTTCACCTGCCGCGCCCGCGCGGCATCTGGAGGAACTGACCCGTGGATGCGTTCCTGTTCGCCGACTGGCTCGGCAAGCCCGCCTGGATGTGGCTCGCCTTCATCGGCATCGTCGTCGCGCTGCTCGTCTTCGACCTCGGCGTGCTGAACCGCAAGGTGCGGGAGATCCCGGTCTCCCAGAGCCTGTGGATGTCGGCCTTCTACATCGCCGTCGCGGTCGCCTTCGGCGGCTGGGTGTGGTGGGAACTCGGGCCCGAGCGCGGGATGGAGTACTTCACCGGCTTCGCGGTGGAGAAGACGCTCGCCCTCGACAACGTCTTCGTCATCTCGCTCATCTTCACCTACTTCGCGATCCCGGCGCTGTACCAGCATCGGGTGCTGTTCTGGGGCATCCTCGGCGTGATCGTGCTGCGCGCGATCATGATCGGGCTCGGCGCGGCGCTCGTGTCGCAATTCGCCTGGGTGATGTGGATCTTCGGCGCCTTCCTGCTCGCCACCGGCGTGAAGATGCTGGTCGTCGCCGACAACATGCCGAAGATCGAGGACAACCCGGTGCTGCGCTTCATGAAGCGCCGCTTCCGCGTGACCAACGAACTGCACGGGGAGAAGTTCCTGGTGCGCCTGCCCGACCCGAAGTCCGGCAAGGTCGCCGTGTGGCTCACGCCGCTGATGCTCGCCCTGGTGCTGGTGGAGATCGCCGACCTGATCTTCGCGGTGGACAGCGTGCCGGCAATCTTCGCCATCACGCAGGATCCCTTCATCGTCTACACGAGCAACATCTTCGCCATCCTCGGCCTGCGCGCGCTGTACTTCGCGCTGGCCGCGATGGTGCACCGCTTCGCCTACCTGAAATACGCGCTGTCGCTCGTGCTGATCTTCATCGGGCTGAAGATCTTCTGGAACCAGCTCTTCGGGAAGCTCGATCCGGCGATCGGCCTCGGCGTCACCTCGGCGCTGATCGCGGGCGGCGTGGTCTTCTCGCTGTTCAAGACGCGCGGGGCGAGGGCGTAGGCCTCACCGCCGCTCATAGACCAGGCGGGCGCGGATCGTGCCTTCGATCGCGCGCAGATCCTCGAGCACCGCCTCCGCCTGGTCGCGCGCATTGTCGCTGTCGATGACGACATAGCCGACGCCGCCGCTGGTCTGGAGGAACTGCGCGCTGATGTTGAGGTGGCGGCGCGCGAAGGCCTCGTCCACCTGCCGCAGCACACCGGGAACGTTGCGGTGCACATGCAGGTAGCGCGCGCCCGACGGCCGCGCCGGCAGCTGGACCTGCGGGAAGTTCACCGCGCCGAAGGTCGCCCCCGTGTCGGAGTACTCGATCAGCTTGCGGCTGACTTCCTCCCCGATCCGCCACTGCGCCTCCCCCGTGCTGCCGCCGATATGCGGCGTCAGGATCACGTTGGGCAGGCCCTGCAGCGGGGTGACGAAGGGTTCGCCGTTGCGGGCGGGCTCGACGGGGAAGACATCGACGGCCGCACCCAGCAGGTGGCCGTCCTTCAGCGCGGCGGCCAGCGCCTCGAGATCCACGACCGTGCCGCGCGCGTTGTTGACCAGCACCGCGCCCTTCTTCATCGCGCGCAGTTCGGCCGGGCCGATGATGTTCATCGTCTCGGGCGTCTCGGGCACGTGCAGCGTGACCGCGTCGGATTCCGCCAGCAGCGCGTGCAGCGACGTCATGGGCTGGGCGTTGCCGTGCGGCAGCTTGCCGGTGTGGTCCCAGTAGATCACCCGCATGCCGAAGGCTTCGGCCAGCACGCTCAGCTGGCTGCCGATATTGCCGTAGCCGACGATGCCGAGCGTCTTGCCGCGGACCTCCCAGGAATTGGCCGCCGACTTGTCCCATTCGCCGATATGCGCGGCGTTCGACTTGGGGAAGATGCCGCGCATCAGCATCACGATCTCGGCCAGCGTTAGTTCGGCGACGGAGCGCGTGTTGGAAAACGGCGCGTTGAACACCGGCACGCCGCGCATCGCCGCTTCGTCCAGCGCCACCTGGTTGGTGCCGATGCAGAAGCAGCCGATCGAGAAGAGCCGGTCCGCGGCCTCGATCACCTCGGCCGTCACCTGGGTGCGGGACCGGATGCCGAGGATGTGGACGCCTTTCAGCGCCTTGATCAGCGCCGCCCCGTCCAGCGCCTTCGATTCCCGCTTCACGTTCGTGTAGCCGGCATCGGCCAGCCGCTCGACCGCGCTGTCGGAAATGCCTTCCAGCAGCAGGATTCGGATCTTGTCCTTGGGCAGGGACAGGCGGGCAGGGGACATGGCGGGGCCCTCGGGGCGGAAAGGGGCCGCTTCCTGCGCCGGATGAGGCGCGGGCACAAGGGGCACCCTTGCCGGGCCCGCCCGCCCCCCGTCATGCTGCGCCGCAGCGGCCGGCTGCACAGGGCCGCAGGGGATGCTTCATGGACGCTGCCTATCTATCCGAATGGGCGAACCTTCTGCTGCGCTGGCTGCACCTGATCGCCGGCGTCGCCTGGATCGGGACGTCCTTCTACTTCATCGGCCTGGACAACCAGCTGGACCGGCCGAAGGACGGCAATCCCCGCGTGGCCGGGGAGCAATGGTCGATCCATGGCGGCGGCTTCTACCACAAGCAGAAATACCTCGTCGCGCCGGAGCGCCTGCCCGAGAAACTCCACTGGTTCAAATGGGAAGCCTATTGGACCTGGATCAGCGGCTTTTCGCTGTTCGTGCTGATCTACTGGGGCCAGGCCTCGACCTACCTGGTCGATCCCGCGGTGCTCGACATGCCGGCCTGGCTCGCGGTGCTCATCAGCGCGGCGATGCTTGCGGGCGGCTGGGTCGCCTATGACCAGGTGTGCCGGTCCAAGATCGGGGAGAACGAGGCGCTGCTGGGCGCGATCGGCGCCGCCGCGCTGGCCGTCACCGCCTTCGTCGCCTGCCACATCTTCGGCGGTCGCGGCGCCTTCCTCCAGGTGGGTGCCATGACGGGCACGATCATGGTCGCGAACGTCGCGATGGTCATCATGCCGGGCCAGCGCAAGATGGTCGCGGCGATGCAGAAGGGCGAGGCGCCGGACCCGAAATACGGCCGCTGGGGCAAGCAGCGCAGCGTGCACAACACCTACCTGACGCTGCCCGTGCTGTTCATCATGATCTCGCCGCACTACCCGATGACCTACCAGTCCCGCTGGAACTGGGTGGTGCTGCTGGCGATCGGCCTCGCCGGCGCGCTGGTGCGGCAGTATTTCGTGCTGCGGCAGAAGGGGCGGAACGCGGCCTGGCTGCCGGCTTGTGCTGCCGCCGTGGTCGCGCTGCTGATCTGGACCGGCGCGCCGGAACGCCCGAGCGGGGCCGCCGAGGCGCCGCCCTTCGCCGAGGTGCAGGCGATCGTCGCCGCGCGCTGCGTGTCCTGCCACGCGGCGCGGCCGACGCAGGAAGGCTTCGCCGCGCCGCCCAAGGGCGTGATGATGGAGACGCCGCAGCAGATCCGCCGCTGGGCGGCCTCCATGCGCCAGCAGGTGCAGACCGAGGCGATGCCGCCGGGCAACCTCACCGAGATCACGGCGGAGGAGCGTGCGAAGCTGCTCGCCTGGGTCGCGGCCGGCGCGCCGACCGACTGAATGGAGGAGGATCCCATGGCAGGCAACGGACCGGGCACGCTATCGACGCATGTACTCAACACCGCGCAGGGCGTCCCCGCCGAGGGCGTGCGCGTCGAACTCTGGCGGCTCGACCCCGAGCCCGCGCAGGTGGTGGAAACGGTGACCAACGCCGATGGCCGCACGCGCGACCCGCTGCTGCCGCCCGGCACCTTCCGCGCCGGGCGCTACGAGCTCCGCTTCCACATCGGCGCATACTTCAAGGGGCGCGGCATCGCGCCGGAGCCGCTGTTCCTGGATGTGGTCAGCGTGAATGTCGGGCTCGCCGACGGGCGCGGGCACTACCACGTGCCGCTGCTCTGCACGCCCTGGTCCTACACGACCTATCGGGGGTCGTGAGGCGTCAGTGCACCTTGCACGCGGTCCTCGCGGTCAGCCGCTCATCGAGCGCGGTCAGCACGCCGGGGGGCAGCCCCCAGGCGCGAAGATGCGCCATCAGCGCGGCGACCATCGGCGCGTTCGCCTTCGCATCCGCGTCCGGCAGGGCCGTGTATCCGGCAAAGCCTGTGGCCTTTCCGACCGAGAAATAGGTCGCGTCGCGCGTGTGGCGCTTCCGCGGCCCGTGCAGCGCGTTGCGCGCGACCATCGCCTTCTCGAGCGTCCGGCCGGCCGCCATGTTTGACTCCGGCGGCGCGGCCAGCATCCGCACATAGCCGAGGCCGCCCATCGCGCCCGCCTTCTTCGGGAAGACATGATCGATATGGACATTCGCGCCGCCGAGCCCCGGCGCGCCGAGTTCGCGCTTCGCGAAGCGCTCGAAGGCGTCCCGGTAGCCGGTCTTGCGCGGGTCGAGCCAGAGCTGCGGCAACCGCGCGCGGTCCGCCGGGCGCCAGACGAAGCCCTCGCTCCAGGCGAGGTCCGGCGTGGGCTCGATCTGCCCGTCATACTTGCCCTGATCGAGCAGATGCGCGAGCAGCAGCGCATCGCGGTGCCTGATGCCGATCAGCGCGTGGTCGGTCGCGAACTCCGTCACGAAGTCATCGACCTGCCGCTTGACCCAGGCCGGCTGCATGGGGCTCTCCTCCGACGTCGCGGGCGTGGCGGCCGTTGTGCCACGCGCAGCGCCCGCGCGCGGTGACGTGCTTCACACCCTGATCAGCCCGCCCTGCGGCGCGGCCGCCTCGCTGCCTGGGAAGGCCCGCGCCACGGCCTGCGCGGGCAGGCGGAGGTGGTCCCGCAGCAGCCCCTTCGCGAGCGCGCGCAGGTCCGAGGTCGGCGCCAGGTCCCGCCCCTGGAACAGCTGCGGCTCGGCCAGGCCCGGCCAGGTGCCGCCGACCCGCCCGCCCGCGACCGCGCCGCCGACGACGAAGGCGACGCCCCCGGTGCCGTGGTCCGTGCCCGCCGTGCCGTTGACGCGCACGGTGCGGCCGAATTCCGTCACCACCAGCACGGCGGTGCGCCGCCAATGCGCGCCCAGCGCCTCCTTCAGCGCCGCCAGCCCTTCATCCAACTGCGCGAGCGGCGCGTTCAGCCGGCTCGCCTGCTGCGCATGGGTGTCCCAGCCGGAGAGTTCGAAGGCCGCGACGCGCGGCCCGTCGGCCTGGGAGAGCAGCCGCCCCGCGGCCAGCGCCAGCGCGCGGAAGGCGCCGCCCTGGGCGGGGCGGATCGCCGCATCCTCCCCCAGCGTGCCGGTGGCATAGCCGCGCACGCGCAGCCCTTCCGCGATGGCCGGGCCCGTCACCGGGTCGGCGGCGTTCAGTTCGGCGACGCGGGCAAAAAGGTCGGGCGGCGGCGTCGCGCTGCCGCGCGGGGCGAAGTTGCCGACCGGCGTCGCGCCGCGCATCAGCAGCGGCATGTCGGTGCCGACCGAAAGCCCCGCCGGCTGCGCCCCGGCGCGCGCGGGGATGGCAGCCAGCGCGCGGTTCAGCCAGCCGCTGGACAGCCGCTGGTCGGCGCCCGATTCCAGCAGATCCTGCGCGTCGAAATGGCTGCGGGTGCGCCAATGGCCGGCGACGGCGTGGACCAGCAGCGCCTCCCCCGCGCCGAACATGGCGTGCAGGGCGGCAAGGCGCGGATGCAGCCCAAATCTGTCTCCAAGGTCGAGCAGCCCGCCCTCCTGCCCCGGCTCTGGCAAGGCAAGCGGCCCGCGCAGCCCGGCGAAGGCCGGATCGCCATAGGGCTGGACGGCATGCAGGCCATCCATCCCGCCGCGCAGCAGCACGACGACGAGCCGCGCTTCCCCCGGCGCCTGGGCGAAGGCGACGCGCGCCTGCGGCAGGGCGAGGGCGGCCGAAAGCCCGAGCAGCGCCGTGCGGCGCCCGAGGGCGGGGAGATGCGCGCTCATCGCCGGTGGAACTCCGGGCTGGTCAGGACAAGGGTCAGTGCTTCCCGCGCCGAGCCCGCGCGGGCGGCGGCGCGCAACGTCTCGGGCCGGACGAGCGGGCCGAGCACCGCATCGGCGAGCCCCGCCGCATCCCGTTCCGCCCCGCGCGCGGCGAGGCCATTGGCCCATTCGACACGGCGGAGCATCGCCTCGGGCGCGGCCCATTCTGCCGCCGCGTCGGGCCAGCCGATCGGCGCGCGGGCGTTCCAGATGGGCTGGCCGAGATATTGCAGCGTGCCGATCGCCCGTTCGGCGATGGCGGGCGGCGCGGACAGCGCCCGCAGCACGGCGAGCACGTAGTCGGTCGGCGGCCGCAGCTTCGACAGCGGCGGGGCCCAGGCCTCGGGCAGGGCGACCAGCGCGCGGGCGGCAGCGCCCAGGTCGCCCCCGCTGTCGCGCAGCGCCGCCTCGAC
>NZ_JACADQ010000132.1 GCF_016106015.1 Neoroseomonas rubea | reverse complement strand
TGCACGGGCGGGGGCTGGGACGGCGTGCTTTCCACCGCGCCGGGCACGCGGATGCCGCGCGTCTGCCCGCCCGCCTGGGGGCGCAGCCTTTCGATCAGCTGCAGCGCCGCCGGGTCGGACTGGGCGAAGGCGGCGGGCGCGGGGGCGGCGAGCGCGAGCAGCGCGGCGCCGGCGACAAGGAATGTGCGGGTCATGCGAGGACCTCCATGCATGGGGCAGTCAATAGCACCGGCCGTGCGCGGCCGCATCCGAACCGCTTCAGGGCGCGCGGCGCCTCGCGCGGTCGTCATGGCAGGATGCCCATGGCGCGCCAGGTCGGCAGCAGGCCCTCGAGCACCTGCGCGATGCCCGTCTCGGCCCGGGCGCGGGCGTCCTCGTCGCCCTGCGGCCGGGCGAGATGGCGGGAGAGCACCACCGGGTCCGGCGGCAGGCCCGAGAGCAGCGCGCCGCAGAGCGCGAGTTCCGAGGCGCCGACCGGCAGCGCGCTGCCCATCGCGGCGATCGGCACGCCGATCGGCGCGCGCATCGCCGACGCCTCGGGCGCGAAGTGGCGCAGCAGGCTGTCGCAGCAGCGCGCCAGGCGCGCATTGTCCGCCGGGTCGTGGCGCGGCGCGCGCCACAGCGGCTCGGCCGCCTGGCTTTCCACCAGCATCAGCGCGATGTCGATGTGGTTGAGCGTGGCGCAGGCGGGCAGGTCGGCGAGCTCGGCGATGGTCTTCGGGCCGTCCGACAGGGCCTCGAGCAGGGCATCCCGCTGCGGCGGCTTCAGTTCCAGCGTGCCCGACGGGGTCACGATCTCGATCTTCGTGCGGTCGGCCGGGGCGGTCAGGGCGAGCATCGTCGGCCCCAGCAGCGCCCGCCCGCCGGGACGCCGCCCGCGGATGAAGATGTCCGTCCTGAAGCGCCGGGCGAGGAAGGTGTCGAGCAGCGTCTCCCGCGCGATGCCCGCAGGGGCGGCGGCGAGGGCCGCGCGTTGTTCGGGGTTCAGCTGAAGTTCGGGCATCGAGCCCGCGGGCCGCGCCGTGCCGCCGTATTCGAGCCGCGCCGGGACAAGCGCGCGGGCGACATCGGCATGGTAGGCGGGCCGCCAGAAGCTGGTCAGCCATTCATGCACCATGTAGGCGGGCGCGTTGCGGGCGGCGTTGACGATGTGCTCGAGCACCCGCGGCTCCGGCAGGTAGAGCGGCGCCTGTTCCCGCAGGGCGACGATCGCTTCGATCGCCGCGAGCCCGCGCTGCGCGTCGTCCCCGGGCAGGCTGCGGGCGGCTTCGTCGACCAGGCGCTGGAAATGCAGCGTGTCGGCGTAGCCCGGCAGCGCGTTGTAGCCGAGCAGGATCACGCCGCCGGGCTTAAGGCGGCTTTTCAGCATGCGCACGATGCCGTCCCGCACCGGGTCGGGCACCCAGCTCCAGACGCCGTGGCAGATGACGACATCGAGCTCGGGCAGCAGGTCGGGGCTGTTCACCTCGGTCAGCTCGGCGAGGTCGGCCTCAATGAAGCGGGCATTGTCGATGCCCCCTTGCCGCGCCACTTCGCGCGCTTCCTCGATATGCACCGGCTGGAGGTCGAGCCCGATCACGTCCCAGCCCGGATTGGCCGCGGCCAGCAGGCAGGCCGAGAGCCCCCGCCCGCAGCCGATGTCGAGCACGGTCATCCGCTCCGGATCCGGCGGGTTCCACCAGGTGTCCGCCATGGCGAGCGCGAGGCGCAGGCGCGCGGGCGCGCTTTCCGGCTGGAAGGCCGCGACGTAGCGGACATCGGCGGCGCCGTAGCGGGATTTCGCGTCGGTCATGCAGGCAGGTTCCTGTGCAGCGCCATGGGTCAGACGACGTCCCGCGGCTCGAAGATGGCGTCCTCGGCATCGCCCTTGCGCGGGCGGGATCCGCCCATCCAGCTCGTCCAGCCGAGCCGCGCGCCGCCGGCGAGCGAGCCCGCCGGCACATCCTCGGCCCGCAGCACGAGGTTGACGGCGAAGGAGGTGTCGGGCCCGACGAACAGCCGCGCGAGCTGCGTCACGCGCAGCCAGCCGGGCGTGCCGGGCAGCAGCCGGTCGAAGGCGGCGCGCGGCAGCGGGCCGAAGCGCAGGATCACCCGCGCCTGCGGGTCCCACACCTGCGCCCCGGCGGTCGCCGAGACGCCGAGCGCGCAATGCTGCGGCGCGCCGCGTCCTTTCGGCATGCGCGTGCGCTCATCCTCGGGCAGGCGGATGTAGCCGCCGGCGAATTCGCGCACCTGGACGGCAAGGCCCGTCTCGGCCTCCAGCATCGCGCGCAGGCGCTCGGCGCTGCGGGTCCGCGCGGCGAGGTTGCCGGCGTGGAACAGCAACGCCTCGACGGGCACGCGCATGCGCCCGTCCAGGTGCGGCGTGCCCATGCCGATCGCGGCGGAGAGCACGCGCGCGGTGGGCTCCGGGTTGCGCGTCGGGCGGTACTTGGCACCCGCCTTCGGATAGAGCGCCGTGGTCCGCTGCCCGAGCATGTCGAGGAAGGCGTGCAGCGCGAGGGAGCGCTTGCGCTGTTCGGCCGCGACCATCGTGGTGTGGTGGCGCGGCAGCACGCCGCCGGCGCCGACCAGGCCGAAGGTGCCGAGGGTCAGCTCGCCCTGCTCCGGCTTCGCCGCCAGCACCGCGCCGCCCGGCATGGCCAGCCGCGACGATGTGCGCAGGCGGAGCCCCTCGGGCTCGTCACGCGGCAGGCCGGACGCGGCGAGCGCGATCAGCGTCGCCTGGTCGATGTCGAAGCGCGTCGGCTCCCGCTTCAGCCGGTCGAGCGGCGCGAGCGCGATCAGCACCGGCGCGGGCGGCGGTTCCGGTTCCGGCCGCGCGGCTTCCGCCGCTTCGGGCGTCGCGACCGCGAGCGCCGTGATGTCGGGCAGCGGTGCGTCCTCCTCCGCCCCCGGCGGCGCGGGGGCGCCTTCGGGCAGGTCGCTCACAACAGCGTCCGCGTGCCGCTGCGCGGGGCGAAGCGCGTCGCGAGCCCGGGCCGCCCGCGCAGCGCGACCAGCGTGCGGGAGAAGGCGTTCACCGAGACCTGCAGCGCGAGGAAGCGCTCCATCACCTGCGCCAACGGATAAAGCCCCGCCGCCTGCCAGGCCTGCGGGTCGAAGGTGAGCGTCACGTCGAGCCCGCGCGCGAAGGCCCCGGCCCGCCCGCCCGGCAGCCGCGCCACGCCGGGGCGCGTATCGACCGCGACGAGCGCGCCGATCGCAGCGCGCGTTTCCGCCGTGTCGCGCAGGTCGTGCAGGCGCAGGATCTCCCGCAGCGCGGCCGCGCCCGATTCACCGCCCGTGACCGAGAGGTGGTTCAGCGCGAGATGCGAGATCAGCCGCCAGGCGCCGCGGTCGTTCAGCCGCGGGCGCAGCGTGGGCGTCGGTGGGGAGATGCAGTCCACCGCCGAGACCGGCGCCCCACCCTGCGCGACGCGCAGCCGCGGCTGCCCCGCCCCGAAGGGCAGCAGCGCGGGCAGGTCGCGGTTGCAGCACAGCGCCTCGACCGTCAGCACGCCCTCGGCCGGCTGGGCCGGCTCGAACTGCGTGTCGCGCACCTCGATCCAGGTCTGCGTGCCGGTGACGGGCGGCGTCGCGCCGCGGCGGAAGCTGACGAAGTTCATTTCCGCCGTCGTCGCCTCGTCCTGCTCGGTGCGGCCGAGGCGGTAGAAGGGCAGCACGGAGCGCCGGCGCCCGTCCGGGCGGCTCTCGCGCACCGCCTCGACCGCATAGACCTCCAGCGCCGCGGGGCGGCGGATGTCGGGCACCACCATCCATTCCGACTGGGTGCCGTCGAGCGCGATGGGCTCGCAGCGCTGCGGGAACAGGTTGATCGCCGGCGTGCAGCCCAGTGCGACGTTCTCCGGCCCGAGGTTGCGTTCGAGCTCCGGCATGGCGCGGTCGAGGTAGATGAAGATGTCGAGCTTCTCGCTCTCCTGCAGCATCGTCCGGGCCTCGAGCCCGCTGAGGTCGAGGTAGAGATACTTCTCGGGGAAGGCGAACCATTCGGTCAGCAGCCGGTAGCCGGCGAAGGACCGGTTCGGCCAGGGAAGTGCTGCTTCCTCCGGCGCGAAGCCCGCGGGCGCCAGGCATTCCGGGCCGAGGAGCGTCGGCTTCGGATCCACCGGGCTGTCGGCCAGCGCGATGCCGATCGTGGAGGTGCAGAGCAGTTCGTGCAGCAGCGCCGCCTGCGCGCCGACGCCGCGCAGATGCAGCCGCAGCCGGTCGAGCCCCATCTTGGCGAAGCTGAGTTCCGGCGTCGTGCTGCGCAGCCCGATGCGCAGGCAGGCCATCGCCCCCTGCACGCGGTTGTTCGGCGGGGCGGCGAGCGGCAGGCCCGACAGGCGGAAGGTCTCGACCGCCAGCGGCCAGACCGTGACGTCGTGGCAGGTGGAAAAGCGCACCGGCTCGCCGCGCACCGGCTCGGTCTCGACCAGCAGGCCGCGGGGCACGCGCGTCGGTCCCTGCGCCTCGGGCGGCGGGGCGATCTTCAGCGTCGTCATCGACGGGACGGGTGCCAGCAGGTGCGGTGCGAGCATCTCGAGCAGCGTCTCGCTGAACTCGGGCAACTCGTCGTCGAGCCGCTGCTGCACGCGCGCGGCGAGGAAGGCGACACCTTCGAGCAGCCGCTCGACATAGGGATCGTCCACCGCTTCCGGCGTGACGCGCAGGCGCGCGGCGACCTTCGGATAGGCTTCGGCGAATTCGCCCGCGAGCCTGCGGATCGCGCGCAGTTCCCGGTTGTAGTAGGGCAGCAGCGATTCCGACACGCTCAGTCCTCCCGCACCGCGACGTCGAGCGTCGTCGGGCGCACCACCGTCTCGAAGGAGATGTGCTCGGGCACCGGGTCCGTGCGCAGCACCGCCTCGATGCGCAGGCGGAGCACGCGGTCGATCGCCTCCCGCTCCTCCTTGCGCAGCTGCACCTTCACATTGGTCAGGCGCGGCTCGAAGCGCGAGATCGTCGCCTGGATCTCCCGCGACAGGGCGGCGCGGCGCTCCTCCTCGGTGAAGGTGCCGGCCGTCGGGTCCGGCACGCCGTAGCCGATGGGCGAGACCGGCAGTTCCGCGAGCCCCGCCGGCGGCGGCACGCGGCGGCGGCGCGCATTGAGCAGCGCCTCCAGGTCCCGCCGCACGGCGACGCGCAGCATGTCGATGGCGAGCGACTGGGAGAGCGGCGGGTCGCTCGGGCTGTCGGGATCGGCGTCCAGCAGGCGGTCGAGCAGCGGCAGCCGGACGCGCGGGCTCGATCGGTTGTCGCTCATCTTGTTTGCCTCAGACGCCGGCGCGGCCATCCGGCCGCTTGGCTTGCGCGCCGTGCGCTGGCGCGCGGGCGGCGGCGGATGGTCTGGGCGCGGTCGCGCTTCGCGCTCGCGGATCGAGGCAGGGCCTCGATCCGATCGGTGGCGCTGGCACGGCAAATGGCGACGGCGCGGCGATGCGCAGCACCCGCGGGTTGCGGCACGGCCGCGATCCGAGGGGTTGCGCAGGTGTGAAGCGCAGGCCGGGCGCTGCGGCGCGCAGCACGCGCGCATCGAGGCCCTGCCTCGATCCGTCCTGCGATGCGCGCCGCCGTTCCCTTCGCGCCCATTCGGTTCAGTCGAAGGTGATGTCGGTGAGTTCGGTGAGCGTCTTCGCTTCCTCGCCCACCAGGAATTCCCGCATGCCGAGGCCACGGACCAGACCCGCTTCCTCCAGCCATTCCGTCCCGCGGCCAAGCCGCAGCGGGTCCGGCATGTCCTTGGCCGTCCAGGGATAGATGGTGGGCACGTAGACCACCCCTTCCTGCCCGTCCTTCATCTCGATTGAGCAGCGCCGCCAGTACAGGTCGCGCGGGCGCTTCGGCGCATCGAAGGACAGCGCGCGCAGGCGCTCCACCGGCACCCACATGTACTCGCCGCCGGCCGTGTGCACCTCGATCATGCCGGCGAAGATGTCGTCGACATCGCGCAGGTCGTCGAAGGCGACGTCGCCCGCCTTGCCCGGCACGCGGGGGCGCAGGGATTCGACCTCGGCCGCCGCGGCCGCCGCGCCGGCCTTGTCGCCGGCTCGCAGCAGCGTCAGCGCGTGCGCCGCCGCCTTCTGCGCCTCGGTCGGGTCCTCGCCCTGGAACTTCGGCACCCGGCCTTCCTTCATGACCTGGTGGCGCGTCACCTCCGCCCGCAGCAGCTGGCGGAACTCCATGACGGTCGGGGACGGGTTGTCCTCGATCACCGCATCGAGCGCGCGATCCGCGCGTTCATACTCCCCCGAGAAGAGCATCATCTCGGCCAGCAGCCAGCGCGGCCCCGGCTCGCGCGGCTGGGCCTTGACGGCGGCGGTCGCCGCCGCGACCGCCCCCGCGATATCGCCCGCCATGAAGGCTTCACCTGGTGTCGTCATGCCGCTTGCCTCGCCGCCTGGAGATCCGTCACGAGGCGGAAGGCCGCCCCCACCTCGTCCAACTGGTAGTGCGGCTGCAGCAGGATCGTGCAGCCGAAGACACCGGGTTGCCCCGGCTTCTCTCGCACCTCGACCCGCGCGTCGCGGAGCGGATACTTCGCCCCCTGGTCGCCGCCGCCGGCCGAGACATTGGTAAAGCCCTGCAGCCAGCGCTGCAGGCGCCGCTGGATGTCGTCCTCGGTCTTGAAGGACCCGACCATGTCGCGGCCCATCAGCTTCACGCAATGGGCGAAGCGGCTGACGCAGAGCATGGCGTTGAACTGCGCCGACAGGCGCTGGTTGGCATTGGCCGCCATCGCCGTCTCGCCGCTCATGCGCGGCGGGCGGTGGATCGAGGGCGTGGCCGCGAAGGATGCCTCGGGCAGCAGCTCGAGGCCGATGAAGGGCATGAAGCCGGCTTCGACCGCCTGGCGTTCCTGGTCGTCGGTCAGCGCGGTCTCGACCGGCGGGCGCAGCGTGCCGTGGCGCGGGTCGCCGGGCAGGCGCTCGACCGGCAGCGCGTCGATCACGCCGCCCGCGGCATCGTGGCTGATCGCCGCGCCGCGGATATCCGCCGGCCAGGCGTTGCGCGCGAAGGCGCGGATCGCGGTCGCGGCGAGCGCATAGGCGGGGCTCATCCAGACGCGCTGGTCCGGCCCGGGCGCGTATTCCCGGTAGCGGAAGCCCTCGAGCCGCGTCGCATCGACGCTCCAGGGCGCGCGGCCGAGCACGCGCGGCAGGAGCACCGACAGGAAGCGGCTGTCCTCCCGCCCCTGCAGGGCGCGCCAGCGCGTCCGGTCCGCCGCCTTCAGCACGTCCGTGATGTCGGAGGCGGCGCCGACGCCGCCCCAGCTGTCGAAACCGAGCAGCGCGGGATGGGCCGCGATGGCGCAGGGGGCGAAGGCGGCCGCGGCAACGCCGGCAAGCCCGTCGAGGCCCGCGACGTCATCCGTCGGGCTGCCCGGCCCGGGCGCGTGGCGTACCTCGTAGTCCGCGAGCAGCATGCCGAAGGGCTCGCCGCCGGGCGTCCCGAACTCGCCCTCGTACACCAGCTTGAACAGTGCCGACTGGTCGAATTCCAGCGCGCGCTCGAAGTCGCGGCACAGCTCGGCCCAGCGCACCGCGAGCAAGCGCAGCTTGACCCGCGCCCCGAAGGGAATGCGGTCGACGAGCCAGGAGAGCGCACGCCAGCCGCCTTCCAGGCGTCGCAGGCGCTGATGGTGCAGGACGGCGTCGAGCTGGGCGGAGATCAGCCGGTCGAGGGCCGCGATGTCGCGGTCGACCGCTTCCTCGAGCCGCGACAGCGCCTCGGCGCGCCCGGCCGCGCTGCCGTCATGATCGAGGATGTTGCCGAGACGCCAGCCGAACCAGGCACGGAGCGCGGCGGCGGAGGAACGGTCCGCCAGGAAGTCGGCGAGCCCTTCGGCCCCCGCCCCGCCCGCGGCCTGCCCGAGGAACTTCCCCGAGAGGACCAGCGCGCGGAGCGGCACGGGCGGGCCAGGTTCTGCTTCGAGCGGCGCCACGCCGCACCCCCTGTCCCGCCCGGCCGTGGTCAGGCCTTCTGCGGAATGCGCGCGACCATGCGCATGGAGGTCGAGAGTTCCTCCATCTGCAGCCACGGGCGGAGATAGGCGACGGCGTTGTAGACGCCGGGCTTGCCCGGCACTTCCTTCACCTCGACCTTCGCCTCGCGCAGCGGGTAGCGCGCCTTCATCTCCTGCCCCGCGGATTCGGAGGAGTTCACGTAGTTCCGGATCCAGCGGTTCAGCCACACCTCGACATCGGTCGCCTCCATGAAGGAGCCGATCTTGTCGCGCGCCATCACCTTGAGGAAGTGCGCGAAGCGCGACGTCGCCATGAGGTAGGGCAGGCGGGCCGAGATGGCGGCGTTCGCCGTCGCCTCGGGCCGGTCGTACTTCTTGGGCTTCTGCACGGACTGCGCACCGAAGAAGACCGAGTAGTCGGTGTTCTTGTAGTGGCAGAGCGGCAGGAAGCCGAGGCCGGACAGTTCCGCCTCGCGACGGTCGGTGATGCCGATCTCGGTCGGGCACTTGGTGTCGCTGTCGCCGTCATCCGAGGTGAAGACGTGCGTCGGCAGGTTGGAGACCTTGCCGCCACCTTCCGCACCGCGGATCGCCACGCAGAAGCCGTACTGCGCGAACGCGTCCGTCAGCCGCGCGCCCATCACGTAGGCGGCGTTCATCCAGCAGTAGTGCTCGTGGTCCATCGCCTTCGGCTTGCCGGCGGCGTCGTAGGGCGCTTCCTCGTAGTTGAATTCCTCGACCGGCACAGTGCCCGCGCCATAGGGCAGGCGCGCGATGGTGCGCGGCATGACGAGGTTGAGGAAGCGCGCATCCTCGGTATCGCGCAGGCCACGCCACTTGGTGTACTCGGCCGTCTCGAAGATCTTGGCGAGGTCGCGCGGCTTGGACAACTCGCGATAGTCGTTCATGCCGAACATCTGGGCGGAGGCCGCCGAGATGAAGGGTGCGAAGGACGCCGCCGCGACCGAGGAGACGAGGCGCAGCGTCTCGATGTCGTCCGGATGCGCCGACCATTCGTAGTCGCCGATCAGCGCGCCATAGGGCTCGCCGCCCGGGGTGCCGAACTCGTTCTCGTAGATCTTCTTGAACAGCGTGGACTGGTCGAACTCGACCGCCTTCTGCAGGTCGCGCGACATCTCGCGCTTGCTCATCTGCAGCATGCGCAGCTTGAGCGACGTGCCCGTCTCGCTGTTCATGACCAGGTAGTTCAGGCCGCGCCAGCTGCCCTCGAGCTTGGTGAACCGCTCATGGTGCATGATCTGGTTCAGCTGCTCGCTGAGCTTCTGGTCGATCGCCTGGATCGCCCGGTCGAAGGTCTGCGTCAGGTTGCGGCTGAAGGTCACGGTGCCCTTCAGCGCTTCCTCGGTCAGCGCCTTGATCAGGTCCTGGGCGCGGTCGCGCTCGGTCTGCTTGGTCGCGCCGAGCACCTGGTCGAGAAGGCCGAGGCCGCCCTCGGCTTCGGTCGTCGTTGCGCCGGCCGCTTCAGACTGGGTCTGGCTCATGGATCAGCCCTCCTTCTTGTCGATGCCGAGCTCGGCCGACAGCTTGTCGAGCTTGTCCTTGTCCTGCAGCACCTGCTCGAGCAGGCCTTCGAGTTCCTCGGACCGGTCGACCTTGGACATCAGGTCGCGCAGCTTGGCCCGCGTCTCCATCATCGCCTTCAGCGCCGGCACCTGCTCGGCCACCCGGGCGGGCTCGAAATCCTCCATCGAGCGGAACTTCAGGTTGACCGCCATCTGGCTGCCGTCGCCGGCCAGCGTGTTGTCGACCTTGATGTTCAGGCCGGGCTGGATGCGGGCCATGACATCGTTGAAGTTGTCGCGGTCGATCTGGACGAACTTGCGCTCGTTCAGCGGCTTCAGCGGCTCGGTCGGGTCGCCGGCGAAATCGCCCATGATGCCGACCACGAAGGGCAGTTCGCGTTCGATCTGCGCGCCCTCGGTCTCGACCTCGTAGCTGATGTGGACGCGCGGCTTGCGGACCCGCGCGAGCTTGTCGTGCACGCTGCTCATAAGGCTTCCTCCTTGCGGGCGTGGTCCACGGCCCCGGGGTTTGCAATCGGTGGCAACACTACGCAGCGGCGCTGATCTGGGTCAACGCATCCGGATCACAGTCGTATGAAACCCTTCATTAATCATCCCTCCGGCAGCCGGATGCCGAGCGAGTTGAGCATCGCCTTGCGCGCCGCCTCGTCCGGCAGGACCTCGGCTAGCAGTTCGGGCAGGGGCATGCGGGCCCGCCGCACCGCGTCATCGAGGGTGAAGGCGAGCGGCGAATGCGGCTCGGTCTTGCGGAAGAAGGCGGCGATCTCCTCCAACTGCTTGATGGCGTCCTCGCGCGTGCGCATCGGCCGCGGCCCCCCTCCCCCGGCCGGCGCGGCCGCAGGTCGGGAGAGCACACGTCTGAGCTCCAGCCACACCTGGAGCCGGGGAGCCGCCCACTGCTCCGG
>NZ_JACADQ010000131.1 GCF_016106015.1 Neoroseomonas rubea | reverse complement strand
TGGCGGACGCGGCGGCGCGGCGCTGGGCGCGCTTGCGGGTGGCCTCGGCGGTGCGGCGATCGGCGCCGCGACCACGCCGACCCCGCCGCCGCAGCAGTACGGCGGCTATGGCGGATACGGTGGCGGGCAGACCTACTACCCGCCGCAGCAGCCCCAGCCCTACTACGCGCCGCAAAGTGGCCCGCAGCCCTACTATGCGCCGCAGGGCGGGGGCTATGTCAGCGCGCCCTATCCGATGCAGCAGCCCTACCAGCAACCCTACCAACAGCCCTACCGGCAGCCACCGGGGTCCTACTGGCAGCCGCAGCCCTACCAGGGCGGGTATCCGCCGCCGGACCCCTACGCCTACCGCTACTGACGCCTACCCGCCGGCGGCGAGGATCTCCGCCCGGCGCGGCAGGGACGGCACGGCTCCGAGCACGCGGCAGGCAAGCGCGCCCGCCACCACGCCGCGGCGCAACGCTGCCGCGATGCCGAGGCCTTCCGCGAGCGCCGCGGCGAAGGTGCCGGTGAACGCATCCCCCGCGCCCGTGCTGTCCACCACCTCGACCGGCGGCGGCGCGGCATGCAGGCGCGTACCATCCCGGCCCGCCCAATGGGCGCCGGCGGCGCCCGCGGTCAGCGCAACGCCAACCGCGACCGCGGGGACGAGCGCGGCGGCCAAGGTCGCGGGCATCCCGCCCTTCCCCGCCAGGCGCTCGGCCTCCGTCTCGTTCACGATGAGGATGTCCGTGGCGGCGAGCAGCGCCGGCGGCAGCGGCTGCGCCGGGGCGGCATTGAGCAGCGTCCGAGCGCCCGCCCGGCGCGCGGCCTCGAAGGCCGCGAGCGTCGCCGCCATCGGCGTTTCCAACTGCGCCAGGACGATCGCCGCGCCGGGCACGGCGGCCGTGACGTCCTCTGGCAGCAGTGTGCCGTTCGCGCCAGCCACGATCACGATCTCGTTCTCCCCGGCGGCGTCGAGAAGGATCAGCGCCTCCCCAGTCGGGATGGCGTCCCGCGGCCTCACACAGGCAGGCGCGATGCCTTCGGCAGCCCAGAGTGCCCGCGCGGCCGCTCCCGCCGCATCCGCCCCGACCGCGGCGGCGAAGGCCACATCCGCCCCCGCCCGCGCGGCCGCGACAGCCTGGTTGCTGCCCTTGCCGCCGTGGAAGCGGTCCATCCCCGTCGCCGCGAGCGTCTCCCCTGGCTTCGGGAAGCGCGTCACGCGCAGCACCGTGTCGCGATTGTAGGAGCCGATGACGAGCAGGCGGGCCATGCGCGGGACGCTCCCGCGCAGGGCGGCCCGGGTCAAGCGGCGCGGCGCGGGTTGCGGTGCAGCAAGGCAGCCCTAACCTATGCCCTTGAACGCATCCGAGAGGTCCCCATGCCCGACACGAACCCGGCCGATCCCACAATGCTGAAATTCGGCATCGGCCAGCCCGTGCCGCGGCAGGAGGACCCGATTCTTCTCCAGGGCCAGGGCCGCTACACCGACGACATCGCGGTCGCAGGCCAGGCTTGGTGCGTCATGGTCCGCAGCCCCTACGCCCATGGCGTGATCCGCGGCATCGGCACGGATGCCGCACGCGCCATGCCGGGCGTGCTCGGCGTCTACACGGCGGCGGATATGGCCGAATACGGACCGATGCGATCGGTCTTGCCGCTGAAGAACAAGGACGGCAGCCCGCTGATCAACATCGATCGCGGGCCCCTCGCCGCCGACCGGGTGCGCTTCGTGGGCGACCCTGTCGCCTTCGTCGTCGCCGAGACCAAGGCCCAGGCGAAGGACGCCGCCGAGGCCGTCGAGATGGACATCGACATGCTGCCCGCGGTGACGGAGGCGTCCGCCGCCGCCGCGCCCGGTGCGCCGCAACTCTACGACCACGTGCCCGGCAACGTCGTTCTCGACTTCCGCTACGGCGACCCGGCGAAGGTCGAGGACGCCTTCGCCAAGGCCGCCCATGTCACGACGCTGTCGATCCGCAACAACCGCATCGTCGTCTGCGCCATGGAACCGCGCAGCGCGATCGGCGAATGGGACGCCGCCGAGGGCCGCTACACCCTGCGCGTCGGCAGCCAGGGCGTGTTCGGCCTGCGCAACCAGATGGCGAACGACATCCTCAAGGTGCCGGTCGAGAAGGTCCGCATCCTCACCGGCAATGTCGGCGGTTCCTTCGGCATGAAGGCGAGCGCCTATCCCGAATACACCTGCATCCTGCACGCCGCGAAGATGCTCGGCCGGCCGGTGAAGTGGACGGATGAGCGCACCGGCGCCTTCCTGTCCGACTGTCATGGACGGGACCATGAGACGGTCGCCTCCCTCGCCCTCGATCCCGAGGGCCGCTTCCTCGCGGTGAAGATCGTCTCCTTCGGCAACATGGGGGCGTATCTGTCGACCGTCGGCAACCTGATGGGCACCGGCAACTTCTCGAAGAACATCCAGTCGAACTACGCAACGCCGCTGCTGCTCGTGGAGACGAAGAACGTCGTCACCAACACCACGCCCGTTTCGGCCTATCGCGGCGCCGGCCGCCCCGAGGGCAACTACTTCATGGAGCGGCTGATCGAGACTGCGGCGCGCGAGACGGGCCGCGACCCGATCGCGCTGCGCAAGCTGAACCACATCCGATCCGAGCAATTCCCGTTCAGCGCGCCCTCCGGCTCCGTCTACGATTCCGGCGACTTCTCCGCGCTGCTGGACAAGGCGCTGGAGGCCGCGGACTGGAATGGTTTCGAAGCGCGCAAGGCCGAGAGCGCGGCACGCGGCATGCTGCGCGGCCGCGGTATCGGCAACTTCCTGGAATGTACCGCCCCGCCCATGAAGGAACAGGGGGAACTTGTCTTCGAGGCTGACGGTACCGTCACCATCGTCACCGGCACGCTCGACTACGGCCAGGGCCACTGGACGCCCTTCGCCCAGGTGCTGCACCAGAAGCTCGGCGTGCCCTTCGAGAAGATCCGCCTGGTGCAGGGCGATTCCGACCGGCTCGTCGCCGGTGGCGGCACGGGCGGGTCGAAGTCGCTCATGGCCTCGGGCGCGGCCATCCTCCAGGCCGCCGACATCGTCATCGAGAAGGGGCGTAAGGCTGCGGGCTACGTTCTCGAAGCAGCGGCCGAGGACATCGAGTTCGCCAATGGCCGCTTCGCCATCGCGGGCACGGACCGCGCCATCGGGATCATGGACCTCGCGGCGAAGCTGCGCGCGATCGGGCCGCTGCCGCAGGACGTGCCGAACGACCTCGACGCCCGCACGGTCTTCGACCAGGCGCCCATGGCCTTTCCGAACGGCTGCCATGTCTGCGAGGTCGAGATCGATCCCGACACCGGCCACGTGAAGATCGACCGCTACGTCTCGGTGAACGATTTCGGCGTCATCGTGAACCCGCTGCTCGTGGAAGGGCAGGCGCATGGCGGGATCGTCCAGGGCATCGGGCAGGCGCTGCTCGAGCACGTCGCCTATTCCGAGGACGGGCAGCTCCTGACCGGCTCCTACATGGATTACGGCCTGCCGCGCGCGGACGACCTGCCATCCTTCGGGTTCGAAAGCGCGCCGAGCCCGTGCCTCACCAATCCCATCGGCGCCAAGGGCTGCGGCGAGGCCGGCTGCGCGGGGTCGCTGCCGGCGGTGATGAACGCGATCTCCGACGCGCTTGGCGGGCAGCATATCGACATGCCGGCGACGCCTGAACGGGTCTGGGCGGCGATTCACGGATGACAGAAAGACAGGGGGAGAAGAGAACTTCTCCCCCCCAGGCCCCCCTCAACCTTCTTTGGCTGTTTCGGCGGCGCGGACGAGGGTCTGGAGAAGGCGGTTGACGGGGGTCGGGATGCCGAGCGCCTCGCCACGCGCGACCACGAAGCCGTTCAGGTGGTCGATTTCGGTAGGGCGGCCCCGGCGCAGATCCTGCGCGGTGGACGAAAACTGCGCGGGCATGCTGGCCGCGAGGCCAAGCACGGCATCAAGGATGCCTTCGGGAAGTGCTACGCCGGACGCCTTGGCGATAGCACCGCATTCGGCGACCACGTCGCGCATCGCGGCCTCCACCCCGGGCGCGCGGATCATCCGGCCGTAGGGCAGGCCCGTCAGCGCCGACAAGGCATTGTAGGCACAATTGACCACCAGCTTGCCCCACAAAGCGCCGATCGCATCCTCCGACACCCGCGCGGAAATCCCGGCGGCCGCGAACAGCGCGAGGATTTCCTCGTCCTTGCCCGTCGGGCCGATCAGCAACTCCCCGCGCCCATGGTGGCGGACATGGCCGGGGCCGGCCATCTCGGTCGCCACATAGACAGCCACCGGCACGACCGGCCGGCCCAGCACGGCGGCCAGCCGCTCGGCATTATCGACGCCGTTCTGCAGGCAGAGGATCACGGCGTCCGGCCTCAGATGCGGCGCCATCTCCCGCCCCACCTGCTCAGTATCGCCCGACTTCACGCAGAACAGCACGAGGTCCGCGCCCGCGACCCCATCGGCTGTCACGGCGCCCTCGACTGGCACGCTGTGCCTCTCGCCGCCCATCTCGAGCAGCAGGCCCCGCGCGCGGATGGCCTCGACATGCTGCGCCCGGCCGACCAGCGTGACGGACGCACCGGCGCGCGCCAGCAGCCCGCCATAGAAGCAGCCGATCGCGCCGGCCCCCATCACGGCAACCTTCATGGCGCGCTCCCTGTCGATGGCGGGCGGAGGAGCGACGCACCCCCGCCCCGGTCCTCAGGCCGCGAGGAACACCCCGCCTTCCTCGCTCAAGGCCGCGAGGTGGTGGTCGACATCGCCGAACATGTTCTCGATGACGGTGAGCCGCTTGAGGTAGTGCCCGCCCGCATACTCCATCGTCATGGCGATGCCGCCATGCATCTGGACCGTCTGCTGGCCGACGAAGCGGGCATTCCGGCCAACCTCGATCTTCACCGCGCGCATCTGGCGGCGCCGCTCGCCGGCATCCGGTTCCGCCGCCATCATCGCGGCCAGCATCGCCATCGACCGCGCCTGCTCCAGGCAGACCATCATCTCCGCCGCGCGATGCTGGAGCGACTGGAAGGACCCGATCGGCCGGCCGAACTGCTTGCGGGTCTTGAGGTAGTCGACGGTCAGGTCCTTCGCCGCCTCCATGCAGCCGATCGCCTCGGCCGCCAGCGCCGCCATCGTCTCGTCCACGACGCGTTCGACCAGCGCCAGACCGCCATCCAGCAGCGCGTCGGCGCCGACCTTCACCGCGTCGAAGGTGATGTCCGCCGCGCGCTGCCCGTCGGTCGTGCCGAAGCCACGGCGGGTGACGCCCTGCGCCGTCGCCGGCACGAGGAACACGCCGATGCCGTCGCGGTCGCGCCGCGCGCCCGAGATCCGCGCCGTGACGATCAGCTGGTCCGCCGTGTCGCCATGCACGACGACACCCTTGCGGCCCTCGATCACCCAGCCATCGCCATCCCTCTTCGCGGTCGTCGCCACGTCATGCAGGTCGAAGCGCGACTGAGGTTCGGTATGCGCGAAGGCCAGCAGCAGGGTGCCCGCGGCGATCTCCGGCACCATCGCCCCGCGCTGCGCGGCCGTCGCACCGTGGCGCAAGAACCCGCCGCCCATCACGACGGTGGTCAGGAAGGGTTCGAGCGTCAGCGCCCGGCCCATCTGCTCCATCACGATCATCGTCTCGACCGCGCCATAGCCGAGGCCGCCATCCTCCTCGGCGAAGGGCATGCCGAGCAGGCCAAGCTCCGCATAGGCGGCCCAGACCTCCCGCGACCAGCCGGCGCCGGACTTGATGATCGCCTTTCGCTGCTCAAAACCGTACTTGTCCTTCAGCAGCTTCCCCAGGCTGTCCTGGAGGAGCCGCTGGTCTTCTGAGAGATCGAAATCCATGGTGCTTCAGAGTCCCAGGAAGGCTTTGGCCATGATGTTCTTCTGGATCTCGGTCGATCCGCCGTAGATGCTCTGCTTGCGCCAGTTGAAATAGGTCGCCTGCGCGAGCGTCTGCCAGTCCTGCGCCACCTCGGGCTCGTTCCAACGATCGGCTTCCGGATCGGCCGAGACGAGGCCGTAGGGACCCGCTGCCATGACATAGAGCTCGCTGATCGCCTGCTGCAGCTCGGTCCCGCGGATCTTGAGCACCGAGGAAGCCGGATTCGGCTTGCGTTGGCTGAGCGCGCGGTTCTCGTCCGCCAGCACCCGCAGCGTGGTCATCTCCAGTGCCTTGAGCTGCACCTCCACCTCGGTCAGGCGGGAGCGGAAGCGCGGATCCTCCATCACCGGCCGCGCGCCGCCCGGCGCTTCCTTCGCGATCAGCTTCAGGCGGCGGATGCGTTCCTTCGAAGCACCCACGCGCGCCTGGCCGGTGCGCTCGTTGGACAGCAGGAACTTCGCGCAATCCCAGCCGCGATTCTCGGTGCCCACCAGGTTCGCGACGGGCACCTTCACGTCGTCGAAGAAGACTTCGTTCACCTCATGCGCGCCATCGACGGTGATGATCGGACGCACGGTGATGCCCGGCGTCGTCATGTCGACGAGCAGGAAGGAAATGCCCTCCTGCTGCTTCGCCGCGCCGGGATCGGTCCGCACGAGCAGGAAGATCCAGTCGGCATGCTGGGCGAGCGTCGTCCAGGTCTTCTGCCCATTGACGATGTAGTGGTCGCCATCGCGCTTGGCCGCGCATTTCAGGCTGGCGAGGTCCGACCCCGCCCCGGGTTCCGAGAAGCCCTGGCAGAACCAGAGGTCGAGGCTCGCAAGCTTTGGCAGGAAGAACTTCTTCTGTTCCTCCGTGCCGAAGGCGATCAGCACCGGGCCGAGCATGTTGCAGTTGAAGCCGAGCGGGGATGGCGCCGGCGTCGACTGGATCTCCTCGCTGAGGATGAACCGCTTGATCGCGCTCCAGGGCTGCCCGCCCCATTCCACGGGCCAGTGCGGCACCGCCCAGCCCTTGGCATAGAGCCGCTTCTGCCAGTCGATCTGCATCGCCTTGGTCGGCGTGCGGCCGGAGGCCATGCGCTCGCGCGTCTCGGCCGGCAGGTTCGCGTCGATCCAGGCGCGGACTTCCTCGCGGAAGGCGCGCTCCTCATCGGTGAAGCGGAGGTCCATCCCGTTCTCTCCCGTTCGATGTCTCAGGCGGCCTTGGCGGCCGCGCCCATGGAAGCGAAGGTCCCGCCCTCCGCCGCCAGCTTCTCGATCAGCGCCGCGGGCTTCAGGTTCGCGTCGCCCGTCGCCTCGGCATAGCGCGCGAGCTTGTCGCGCACATTCTTCAGCCCCTGCGTGTCCGCCCAGAACATCGGCCCGCCGCGGAAGGCCGGCCAGCCGAAGCCGTTGATGAAGATGACGTCGATGTCGATGGGGCGGTAGGCGACGCCTTCCTCGAGGATGCGCGCACCCTCATTCACCATCGGCAGCAGCAGGCGCTCCAGGATCTCCTCGTCGGAGATCTTGCGCCGTCGCACCTGCATCTTCTCCGCCACGTCGAGGATGATGCGCTCCACCTCCGGATCGACCAGGCGGCGGCGACTCTCGTCGTACATGTACCAGCCCTTGCCGGTCTTCTGCCCGAAGCGCCCCTGCGCGACGATCGCATCCGCCACGGGTGCGACAGTTCCGCGCGCCTTGCGCACCGCGGCACCGATGTCGAGCCCGGCGAGGTCGCCCGTGGCGAGCGGCCCCATCGCCATGCCGTAGGCTTCCATCACCTTGTCAATGTCCGGCGGCAGGCAGCCTTCCAGCAGCAGCTTCTCCACCTGCGGCGTGCGCTTGCCGGTCATGCGGTTGCCGACGAAGCCGTCGCAATTTCCCACCAGCACCGGCAGCTTGCCGATCCGCTTGCCGAATTCCGTCGCCGTGGCGATCGCCGGCCAGGAGGATTTCGCGCCGCGGACATTCTCCAGCAGCCGCATCACGTTCGCCGGCGAGAAGAAGTGCATCCCGACCACAAGTTCGGGCCGCGACGTCGCGCTCGCGATCTCGTCGATCGAGAGCGTCGAGGTGTTGGAAGCGAGCACCACGCCCGGCCGCGCCGCCTTGTCGAGCCGGGCGAAGACCTGCTTCTTCACCTCCATATTCTCGAACACGGCCTCGATCACCAGGTCGGCCTTGGCGACCGTGCCCTCGAAATCCGTGCTGCCGGTCAGAAGGGCCTTGCGCTTCTCGTACTCGGCCTGCGAAAGCCGGCCCGAAGCGACCGTCCGCTCCCAATTCGCGTGGCAGCGCGCGAGGCCCTTCGCCAGCGCCTCCTCGCTCATCTCTACGATCGTCACTGGCACGCCGAAATTGGCCGCGGACATGGCGATCCCGCCGCCCATGGTGCCGCCGCCGATTACGACCAGCCGCTCGACCGGCAGCGACTTCGCATCCGCCGGCATGCCGGGAATGCGCAGCACCTCGCGCTCGCCGAAGAAGATGTGCCGCAGCGCCTTGGACTGTTCCCCCGCGACGAGGGTCGAGAACAGTTCGCGCTCCTTCTTCAGCCCATCCTCGAACGGCACGGTGAAGGAAGCGCGGACCGCCTCGGCGCAGCCCTTCGGGCTTTCCTGCCCACGCGTCCGCTTCAGCAGCCCGGCCACCACCGCGTCATAGGCCGCCGCATCCTGCCCGGCGATCCGATCCGTACGGTCCCGCGCCAGGGTGAAGGATCTGCCGATGTTCGCCCGCGCCCAGGCGACGGCTCCGGCCTCGAGGTCACCCTCGATGATCGCATCGACGAAGCCGAGCCGATGGGCCTCGCTCGCCTTGATGGGGTCGCCCGAGACGATGATTTTCGCCGCCGCCTCCGGTCCGATCATCCGCGGCAGGCGCTGCGTGCCGCCGGCGCCGGGGACGAAGCCGCGCTTGACCTCCGGCAGGCCGACCTGCGCATCCGCCACCGCGACGCGCGCATGGCAGGCGAGTGCGAGTTCCAACCCGCCGCCGAGCGCCGAGCCATGGATCGCCGCCACGACGATGCCGGGAAAGCCCTCGATGGCGTCGAACACCTCGGGCAGCGAGGGCGGCACGCGCGGCTTGCCGAACTCGGTCATTTCAGCCCCGGCGCAGAACATGCGCCCCGAGCCGATAAGCACCACGGCCTTGGCGCCGCCGGCCTTCGCCGCGTTCATGCCGGCGAGCAGCCCCGCGCGGATCTCGGTCCGCAGCGTGTTCACCGGGGGATTGTTCAGCCGGAGCACATGCACGTCACCATGCGTGGCATGCTGGACGAAGTCGGACACGGGCGTCACTCCCTCACCTTCTGGCCGGGCCTGCCCGGCCCTTCTTGGGGGCGGAGTGTCCGGCAGAACCGGGCCCGGGGCAAGCGCGCCGCGCCCTGTTGCCGGCGCCCCCCGCCCATGCTGCCCTGCGGTCAACGCAGACCAACGGGAGAAGCGCCCATGTCCCTCTTTGACCTGACCGGCAAGGTCGCCATCGTCACCGGCGGCAGCCGCGGCATCGGCCGCGCCATCTGCGAGCGCATGGCCGAACACGGGGCGAAGGTCGTCGTCTCCTCCCGCAAGCTCGATGCCTGCCAAGAGGTGGTGGACGCCATCAAGGCCAAGGGCGGCACCGCCATGGCCGTCGCCTGCAACATCGGCCGCAAGAACGAGTGCCAAGCGCTGGTCGATGCGACCATCGCCGCCTGGGGCCAAGTGGATGTCATGGTCTGCAACGCGGCGATCAATCCGCATTTCGGCCCGGCCGTCACCATGCCGGACGAGATCTTCGACAAGATCATGGCGTCCAACATCAAGTCGAACCTCTGGCTCGCGCACATGACGGCGCCGGGCATGGCCGAACGCGGCGGCGGTTCCGTCATCATCGTCTCCTCGATCGGGGGCTTCCGTGGTTCCCCGGTGCTCGGCGCTTATGCCATCTCCAAGGCCGCCGACATGCAGCTGGTGCGCAACCTCGCCGTGGAATGGGGGCCGAAGAACGTGCGCGCCAATGCCATCGCGCCGGGCCTGATCCGCACCGACTTCGCGCGTGCGCTGTGGGAGGATCCGGGCATCTACAAGAAGCGCACCAAGGACACGCCGCTGAAGCGCATCGGTGAACCTGACGAGATCGCGGGCGCGGCGGTCTTCCTCGCCTCCGCGGCCGGCTCCTTCATGACCGGCCAGACGATCGTGATCGATGGCGGCGTCCTCGCCGGCCCGCCCTCGCGCTCCGACGACGAGTGATCAACGGAATCCGGGCGGCTTGCCCGGGTCGAAGCCCGGCGGCGGCCCGCCGCGCTGGATCGGCGGCTTGACGCTCGCACCCGGTCCTTCGCGGAAGGGTTGTGCGGCGGCAGGCGGCGGCGGCGCGGTCGGGCGGGGCGATTGCGCCGCCTGGGACGGGCGCGCCGCGACGGGCGGCTCCGGGTCTGCCGTCACGGGCGGACGTGTGGGCGGAGGCACAGGCGGCACGACGGACACGACCGGTGGAGGCGGCGTCGCGACAGGTGGGCGCGCGGTTGGCGCCGCGGCAACCGGTGCGGGCGTC
>NZ_JACADQ010000130.1 GCF_016106015.1 Neoroseomonas rubea | reverse complement strand
GCGAGCGCGCCCGCAGCCGGCGGTCAGGCGTGCCGGCGCCGCGACGCCGCGGTGTTGGTCAGCGCCGTCTTCAGCCTGTCGAGCAGCCCCGAAGCCGCGGCGGGGTCGAGCAGCGCGGCACCGGCCGCGTCCTCCCGCTCCTCGGCGAAGCCCATCGTCCAGTCGCCGAAGGCGCGCGCCGACGGGCTTGCCACTTCCAGCACGGTGATCTGCTCATGCCGCGCGTCGCACTGGATGCGCTCGAAGATCTCCTCGACGGCGGCCGGCGGGCCTTCCAGCACCTGCGCGAAATAGGGGCCGCTGACCAGCAGGGCGCCGGTCACGCCGAGCGCGGCGTTGTTGCGCCGCGAGGTCTCGAGGATCTCCGAGACCTGGAAAGCCCCGCCCGGCGTCACGCGGCTGGAATAGATCACGCGCTGGAGGGTTTCGGTCGGTTCGCTCATGCCACTGTCTCCTGGCGCCGGGCCAGCCTTGCGATCATCTCCTGCACCGCCTCCCGCGGGACAGGCCGGCTGACGAGGTAGCCCTGTGCCTCCGAGCAGCCATAGGCGAGCAGCTCCTTCATCTGTTCCTGCGTCTCGACCCCCTCGGCCGTGGTCCGCAGGCCAAGCGCCGCGCCCAGGGTCGTGACGGCGCGCACGATGGCCGAGTTGTCGCCGCGCGCGCCGATGTCGGCGATGAAGCTGCGGTCAATCTTGACGCGGTCGAGCGGGAAGTCGCGAAGCTGCGTCAGCGAGGAATAGCCCGTGCCGAAATCATCGAGCGAAATCCGCACGCCGAGCGCGCGCAGCCTCTGGCACGTCTCGACCGCGCGGGCCGTGTCGTGCAGCAGGGACGTCTCCGTCACCTCGAGCTCGAGCCGATGGGGTGCGAGGCCGCTATCGGCAAGGGCCGCGCCCACCACCTCGAAGAGGTCGCGCTGGGCGAATTGGGGGGCCGCGACGTTGACCGCGACATGGAGCGATTCGGGCCAGCTCGTCGCTTCCTGGCAGGCGGTGCGGAGCACCCATTCGCCGATCTGGACGATCAGGCCGATCTCCTCGGCCAGCGGCACGAAGGCGACGGGCGGCACCAGGCCGCGGTCCGGATGGCGCCAGCGGATCAGTGCCTCGAACCCCGTCAGCTCCCCGCCGGAGATGGAGACCTGCGGCTGGTAGTGGAGTTCGAACTGGCCGAGGCCGATCGCCGCCCGCAGGTCGGTCTCGAGCCTGCGCCGTTCCTCCATCCGCGCGCGCATTTCGGGCGTGTAGCGGCGGAACAGTCCGCGGCCCTGCTCCTTCGCCGCATAGAGGGCGAGGTCCGCGGCGCGCATCAGCATGTCGGCGCCGGTCGCATCGCCGGGCGAGATGGCGATGCCGACGCTCGCGCCGATGACGGCGCTGTGGCCTTCCAGCAGGAAGGGGCGTGCGAGCAGGTCGACCAGCCGCGCGGCGAGGGCCTCGGCCTCCTCCTCCCGCCCATTGTCCGGCAGCAGGATGGCGAACTCATCGCCGCCCAGGCGGCCGGCGAGGTCGCCCGCACGGACGCAGCCGCGCAGCCGCCGCCCGACCGCGCGCAGCAGCGCGTCCCCGATCGGGTGGCCGAGCGAGTCGTTCACCGCCTTGAAGCGGTCCAGGTCGATGGCAAGCAGCGCGAAGGGACGGTTTTCCTGCTGCCGCGCGCGCCGGTCGAGCGCGGCGAGGAAGGCCTCCCGGCGGAGCAGGCCTGTGGTCTCGTCGATGGGGCCGGGCGGTTCCTCGGCGTCGTGGCCGGCACTCGACGGCGTCGCGGCGTAGGTCATGCGATTGCCTCCGCGCCGCTTCTAGGGCGGCGTCGGTTAAGCGGAGGCGAATCGCCGCACGGTTTGGAGATCAGACACAAAAAACCGCGAGCCGCGGAGCATCCTCCGCGTCGCGGTCTTGTGCCTGCGGTGCCGCCCTGCGCGTGCAGGGCGGCGAGAGGGCTTCAGAAGCCCTCGCGCTCCAGGCGCTTGCGCTCGACCTTGCGGGCGCGGCGGACGGCCTCGGCGGCCTCGCGCGCACGGCGCTCGGACGGCTTTTCATAGTGCCGGCGGAGCTTCATCTCGCGGAAAACGCCTTCCCGCTGCAGCTTCTTCTTCAGCGCCTTGAGGGCCTGGTCGATATTGTTGTCACGAACGACGACTTGCACGCGGCGCAACCTCCTGCGCGTTGGGTGTGGAACAATGCACGGCATGCGGCGCAGCGGGGCAAGCCCCGCCGCGTCGGAGCGGGAGCATTACCACGGATGCGCGCCGTGCCGGAAGCCCTCCCGCGCGCTGTCGGCGCACTATATGCAAGGCTCGATGCGAAGCGCGGCACCATCCCCACCGCGCGCCGGAGCGCCATGGCCATCCTCAAGATCGCCCGCATGGGCCACCCCGTCCTGCTGATGCGCGCCGAGGAGGTCCCCGACCCCACCGCGCCCGAGATCCTGCGCCTGGTCGAGGACATGGCCGAGACCATGGAGGATGCCGGCGGCGTCGGCCTCGCCGCGCCGCAGGTCCATGTCCCGCTGCGCATCTTCGTCTGGCGCACCGGGGCGGGCGGCGTGTCCGCCCTGATAAACCCGGTGCTGGAACCGGTGGGGGAGGAGACGGAGGAAGCCTGGGAAGGCTGCCTGTCCATCCCCGGCCTGCGCGGGGCGGTGCGCCGCGCAGCGCGGCTGCGCTTCAGCGGCCTCGACATCGCCGGCAACGCGATCGAGGGGGAGGCCGCGGGCCTTGCCGCCCGCATCATGCAGCACGAGACCGACCACCTGGACGGCATCCTCTATCCGATGCGGATGGAGGATCTCTCGCGCTTCGGATTCAACGAGGAACTCGCCCGCGCCGCGGCGAAGGAACAGGCATGACCGATCTCGACGAGACCGACCGCACGGCGCGCGACGCCGCCATCCGCGCCATCCTGCCGCTGGTGCCCGAACTCGGCTGGACCCGGCGCGCCATCGCCGCGGGCCTCGCCGAGGCAGGCATGCCCGAGGACGAGGCCGCCTTCCTGTTCCCCCGCGGCCCGCTCTCGGCGATCGAGGCGTGGCTCGATCTCGCGGACCGGGAGATGGCGGCCGAGGCCGGCGATCTTTCGGGCCTGCGCATCCCCGACCGCATCCGCACCCTGGTCGCGACACGGCTGCGCCAGGCCACCCCGCACAAGGACGCGGTGCGCCAGGCGCTCGCGCTGCAGAGCCTGCCCTGGAACGCGGCGTCCGGCCTGCGCACCGCCGCGCGCACGGCGAGCGCGATGTGGTACGCGGCAGGCGACAAGTCGGCCGATTTCTCCTGGTACACGCGCCGCGCCAGCCTCGCGGCCGTCTATGGCGCGACGCTCGCCTTCTGGCTGCGCGACGACCAGGAGGATATCGGTCCGACGCTCGACTTCCTCGACCGGCGCCTGGCGGGGCTGGCGCGGCTCGGGCGCTGCCGGAAGCGGGCGGGGGCGGCGAAGGCGGCCTGACCGGGGCGAGCCGGAGGGAGAGGTTTCGCCGCGCGCGCGGGTTTCGTTACGGGCGGCCCCGGGCTGCGGCGCGATCTTCGCTCCGCCGCGCAAGCCATTGGTGCTGCGCGCGATTAATGCAGAAAATACATTTGCGTGCCGGCGCGGGTTGCGCCATGAGGCAGGTTCCCGAGCCAAGACCGCGCGCGCCCGAGTCCGGGGGCGCGGCACGTGGCACGAACCGATCCTGAAGGGAGCGCCCGGCGCCCATGAGCAAGATTCGCCAAAAGATCCGCACCGTGGTCGCCGCGATCGCCGGCGTCGCCATCGCCGGCCCCGCGCTGGCCAATGCCTGCCTGCGGCCGGAGGAGCGCGGCGCACTCGATGTCCGCGCCCTGCAGACCTACCTGATGGTCAGCGCGCTGAACTGCCAGAAGGGCGAGAGCTACAACCAGTTCATCCGCCGCTTCGGCAACGAGCTGAGCGCCGCGAACCGCACGACCAACGCCTATTTCACCCGCGCCTATGGCGGCCAGGCGCGCACGCGCTTCGATTCGAACAACACCAACATGGCGAACGAGCATTCCGAGGACGCGATCCGCGCCGGCTCCTTCTTCTGCCGCGATGCGGAGCCGTTGTTCCAGGGTGCGCTGGCCACGCCCGGCCCGCAGCTCGCCCAGTTCGCGGCCATGCGCAACATCCCGCAATCCGTGACCGCGCCCGAATGCCCCGCCGGCGGGGCACCGGCCCGGCAGGCTTCCGCGCGCCGCCGCTGAAGCCGGCACGCCGCGCCCGCGCGCGGGGTGGAATCGAAAAGGCCGGGCCCCGAGGGTCCGGCCTTTTTGCGTAGGGGCCCGTCCGACGCGCCGCCCTTACCGGACGACGATCTCCACGCGGCGGTTCTGCGGCTCCCGCACATCGTCGGCGGTCGCGACCAGGGGCTGCGTCTCCCCGAAGGCGGTCACCGCGATCTCGTCGCGCGCGATGCCCAGCCGGACGAGTTCCGCCGCGACCGTTTCCGCCCGCCGGCGCGACAGCGCCTGGTTGAAGGGCACGGTGCCGGAGCGGTCGGCGTGGCCGGCCACTTCGATGCGCGTGCTGCGCTGGGTCCGCGCGTGCTGCACGGCCTCGCCGATGATCTGGCGCGCGCGCTCGGTCAGGTCCGCCCGGTTCCAGTCGAAGAAGACGAGGAAGGTGCGGCTGGCCTGCGGCGCGGCGGCGGGGGCGGGGGCGGGGGCCGCGGGCGCGGCCGTGATGGCGTAGCGCAGGCCCAGCAGCAGCGAGTGGTTGAAGTTGTCGGGCTCCGCCGCCCCGCGCGCCACCGTCGCTCCCGTGGCGGGGTTGTCCCAGCGTGCGTCGAAGCGGGGCTGGAGCGTGCCGAGGAAGCGGTATTCCGCCGTGACCGCGAGGCCCGGCGCGAAGGAGAGCGGGAAGGCGAGCCCCGCGATCCCCTGGTAGGCGAAGCGCCCGTCGCGGTCGTCGATCGTCATGCGCAGCGCGCCGTTCTGGCCGAGGCCGCGCACGCCGTTCCACTCGGTCGCGACATAGCCGGCGCCGATGCCGACATAAGGCATGACCGGGCCGATCACGCCGAGGTCGAGCAGGACGTTGCCCATCACGCCCCAGCTTTCCTGGCGGCCGGAGCCGCCGCCGAGGCTCGCCCAGCCGGCCGCGCCGGAGACACTGTCGACGTCGTTGCTGCGGAAGGATCCCTCGATCTCGGCGCGCAGCCCGTTGCCGAAGCCCCAGCCGAGGCTGAGCACGCCGGCGAAGCCGGGCGAGAGGCCGACCGACCCGCCCGCGCCGTAGCCGGCCGCGCCGAGGCCGCGGGCCGCCGCCTGGTCGAGGTTGAGGTCGGTGTCCGGCACCAGGTTCAGCCCGACGCCGCCCGCGACATAGGGGCCGTCCACGAATTGAGCTGCGGCGGGCAGGGCGCAGACCGACGTCATGCAGGCAAGGGCGAGGCCTGGAAGACGGGCGGCGCGAAGGCGGGGACGCGGGGCGGACATCAGGGGAAGAATCGCACGTTGCAGTTACCGAAGTTTGCAGCAGCAAGGGGCTTTGCCGCAATGCAGAAAGGGCGGGCGCGCGGCGTGTCGCGGCTGCCCCCGTGCCCGCCGCGAATCGCCACGGCACCGCCCGGGCGGAGGCGGATCGGCGCGCCATCCCCCGGCCCTTTCCCCGGCGTGCCGCGCCGCTGTCCGGGGCCGCGTCGCCGCCGGCCCCCGAACGCAGAAAGGGCCGCCTTTCGGCGGCCCTTCCCGGTCTGTGTCGCGTGGTCCCCGCGGATTAGCGGAGGACGATCTCCACGCGGCGGTTCTGCGGCTCACGCACGTTGTCCGGGGTCGGCACGAGCAGCTGGCTCTGGCCGAAGCCGCGGGTGACGATCTCGTTCCGCGGCACGCCCAGGCGGACCAGCTCGCC
Organism: Neoroseomonas rubea; assembly: GCF_016106015.1. Classification (GTDB taxonomy): domain Bacteria; phylum Pseudomonadota; class Alphaproteobacteria; order Acetobacterales; family Acetobacteraceae; genus Neoroseomonas; species Neoroseomonas rubea. Next base: position 4,591 of record NZ_JACADQ010000130.1, on the reverse strand, counting down.
GGCCACGGCGGCGGCACGACGCTCGGACAGGCCCTGGTTGTAGCGGGCGGAGCCCGAGGTGTCGGTGTGGCCGTTCACCTCGATGCGCGTGACCTGCTGCGAACGACGGGCCGTCGCGGCCTCGCCGATGATCTGACGCGCGCGGGCGGTCAGGTCGGCGCGGTTCCAGTCGAAGAACACCAGGAAGGTGCGCGCCGGCGCCGGGGCCGCGGCGGCCGCGGCCACCGGGGCGGCCGAGCGGCCGAAGTTGTAGCGCACGCCGAACATGATCGAGTGGTTGAAGTTCTCCGCCTCGAACGTGTTGCGCGTCACCACGCCGGCCGGCGTCGTCGCGCGGGCGTCGATGTCATGGCCGAGCGTGCCCATGAAGCGGTACTCGGCGGTCAGCGCGAGGCCCGGCACCGGGTCGATCGGCAGCGCGACGCCGACGATCGCCTGATAGGCGAAGTTGCCCTCGTCGCCGTCGAGCAGCAGGCGCGTGCCGGCGCCCGTGCCACCCGGCACGGTCCCGCGGATCCCGTCGTAGTTGTGGATCTGGTAGCCGATGCCGACGCCGACATAGGGGGCGACGCCGCCGAGGTTGAAGTCATACAGCGCGTTGACCATCGCGCCGTAGGACTGCGCCGAGCCGCCCGAACGGCTGTAGCGGCCAGGGGCGCCCTTCAGGCCGTCGATCTCGTTGGTGCGGTAGCTGCCCTCGAGCTCGAGGCGCAGGCCGTTGCCGAAGCCGTAGCCCACGCTGAGAACGCCGGCCCAGCCCCACTCGAAGCCGGTCTCGACGCTGCGGCCGGCCACACCATCCGAGGTGCCCATCAGGTAGTTCGCGCCGAGGCCGGCGCCGACATACACGCCCGAAACCCGCGGGTCCCAGCTCTGCGCGTTCGCGGCCATGGGCAGCGACAGCAGCGTCGCGGCAAGAAGCGCCTTCCTCAGGCTCATGTGACTTCTCCTGTTCGTGGCCCGTGGGGCCGATGCATGGCCCGTCGGGCCGAAAAAGCTGCCCGAAGCGATCTCCGCACCGCGGCTCTCACTTCAGTGATTGCATATTCCAACATTTGCGATGCTTCGCGCCAGACCCGCGCGACCTTATCGCCGCATCTGTGGCAATCAGGTCACATGATACGGTGGCAAATCGGTCACAGGGGGCCGAGCGCCGCCGCATCCTCCATCGTCGCCAGCGCCCCGCGCGGCAGGAGCCGCGTCGCATGGCCCATCTTCCGGCCGGGGCGGGCGGAGGCCTTGCCGTAGAGATGGCCGACGACGCCCGGCGTCGCGGCCAGGCGCGGCCAGGCGGCCATCCCCTCCGGCCCGATCAGGTTGCGCATCACGGCATCGTGGTGGCGTTCCGGCAGCGCGAGCGGCAGCCCGACCACCGCGCGGACATGCTGCTCGAACTGGCTGGCGGCGCAGGCATCCATGGTCCAGTGGCCTGAATTGTGCGGCCGGGGCGCGATCTCGTTGCCGAGCAGCCGCCCGTCGGGAAGCAGGAACATCTCGAGCGCGACGAGGCCGATCAGGTCGAGTCCCTCGGCCACCGCCGCGACATGGGCGCGCGCGGCGGCCGCCACGGCCTCCGGGACCCGGGCGGGCGCGAAGGACAGGTCGAGGATGTGGTGCGCGTGGCGGTTTTCCGCCGGGTCGAAGGTGGCGACGGCGCCATCCGCCCCGCGCGCGGCGATCGCCGAGATTTCCGCCGCGAAGGGCACGAAGGCTTCCAGCACCAGCGGCCTGGGGGCGAGTCGCGCGAAGGCGGGGGCGAGGTCGTCCATGCTGCGCAGCACGGCCTGGCCGCGCCCGTCATAGCCGAGTCGCGTCGTCTTCAGCACCGCGGGCAGGCCGAGTTCGGCGACGGCGGCGGCGAGGTCGGCCTCGGTCTCGACCGCCCGCCAGGTCGCGACGGGCACGCCGATCCGCCCGAGGAAGGCCTTTTCCGCCACCCGGTCCTGGCAGGTAGCGAGCGCGGCGAGGCCGGGGCGGCAGGGCACGAGGCCGGCCAGCGCTTCCAGCGCGGCGGCGGGGACGTTCTCGAACTCGAAGGTGACGACGGCGACCGACCCGGCGAAGCGGGCCAGCGCGTCACGGTCCTCATAGGCGGCGACGGTGCGGTGGGCGGCGACCTGCATCCCCGGGCTGTCGGCTTCCGGCGCGTAGACGTGGCAGGCATAGCCGAGCCGCGCGGCGGCCAGCGCCGACATGCGACCCAGTTGCCCGCCGCCGAGGATGCCGATGATGCTGCCGGGCGGCAGGGGGAAGCCGGTCATGCCGGGCTGTCCGGCACGCTTTCGGTCTGCGCGGCGCGCCAGGCGGCAAGCCGCCGGGCCAGCGCCGCGTCGCCGGTGGCGAGGATGGCGGCGGCGAGCAGCCCGGCATTGACCGCCCCGGCGCGGCCGATGGCCAGCGTGCCGACAGGGATGCCGGCCGGCATCTGGACGATGGAGAGCAGGCTGTCCATGCCCTTGAGCGCATGGGATTCGACCGGCACGCCGAGCACGGGCAGCTCCGTCATCGACGCCGCCATGCCCGGCAGGTGGGCGGCGCCGCCCGCGCCCGCGATGATGACCTTGAGCCCGCGCCCGGCCGCGCCCTTGGCATAGGCGAAGAGCCGGTCGGGCGTGCGGTGGGCGGAGACCACGCGGGTTTCGTGCGGCACGCCGAGGTTCGCCAGCGTCTCGGCGGCGTGGCGCATGGTCTCCCAGTCCGACCGGCTGCCCATGATGATGCCGACCAGGGGGGCGGCGTGCGCGACTTCGCTCATTCAGACCCTACGACCCGACAGTGCGACCGCTGCGCGGCCAGGAAGAATGCGGATCGAGGCGCAGCCTCGATCCGGGAGGGCAAGGCCCGACCGCGCCCAGCCTGCCCGCCGCCGCCGGCGCAGCAGTGCGTGGCGCGAAAGCCAAGTGGCCGGAGGCCGCGCCGACGCCTGAGGCGATCAAAATACTCAAGCGATGATGTCGGGGACGAGCCGGCCCTCGAGCCAGGCGATCTCGTCCTTCAGCTTGAGCTTGCGCTTCTTGAGCCGCTGCAGCTGCAACTGGTCCACCGGAGACCCGTCGAGCCGCGCGATGACGGTGTCGAGGTCGCGGTGTTCGCTCCGCAATTCGTGCAGACGGCGAAGCATGGCGTCACGGTCGGCGATCATGGCCGGCGGCCCCGGGGCGAAGTTGTGGATGCATTCGCGCGCAGAAGGCCCTTATCATGCAAGTGCCGGGGCGCGACAGGCCAATCCCGGACGATGCGCGCCCCCTGGTGCCCGACCGGCCGCCTGGCCGGAAGACCGCCGCCGCGGCTGCCAGCCGCGGGGCCCAGCACGGATGAGGATGCGTCACGCATGCCCTTGAACCCCCGGATCGCCTCCCTCGAGGAACGCCACGCGGCCCTCGAGCGTCGTATCCTGGACGAGGATCGCCGGCCGAAGCCCGATGAGGCGGAACTGGCCCGAATGAAGCGCGAGAAGCTTCGACTCAAGGAGGAATTGGAGAGGCTGCGCACGTCGCGGCCGCATTAGCGCGGGGCCCGGCCGGCCGCGACGGCGCGCGACGTCCCGCATCACGGCCCCTGATGGGCGCGGCCAGGATCAGGCTGCGTCCTCGGAGGGCGGCGGGACGGCCATGCTGCCGCCGGCCGCGGACACCGCCGCGTTCAGGTCGGACTGGGTGCACAGGCCGAGGATCACCGGGTCGCGCGGCTTGATGTTCGCGCTGTTCCAGTGGGTCTTGTCGCGCACCTTGGCGATGGTGTCCTTGGTCGTGCCGAGCAGCTTGGCGACCGTCGCGTCGCTCAGCATCGGGTAGTTGCGCAGCAGCCAGGCGATGCCGTCCGGCCGGTCGTTGCGCTTGGACACGGGCGTGTAGCGCCCGCCCTTGGCGCGCGCCTTGGGCAGCACGATGCTGCTTTCCTGCAGCACGAGGCGGGCGCCGGAATCCGCCTCGCAGCGGGCGATCTCCTGCCGTGTCAGCTGGCCGGAGGCGACCGGGTCGAAGCCGACGATGCCCTGCGCGACTTCCCCATCCGCGATCGCCTGGATCTCGAGCGGATGCATCCCGACGAAGTCGGCGATCTGCTCGAAGGAAAGCGACGTCTTGTCGATCAGCCACACGGCGGTGGCCTTCGGCATGAGTGGCTGGGGCATGGGCGAACCTCGGGAGGCGGGAGGGGCGGAAGCGAACCCCCGCGATATGATGCGCCCCCTATAATGAGACGGCCGGGCAGGGTCAAAGCCCGGATGGAGCAGGAGAGCCATGCCGCCACTGGAGGAAGGGGACCTGCCGCGCCGGCGCCAGGTCCTGGAGAAGCCCCGCTTCGACGGGTGGGATGTGGGCCAGTTGCAGGAGTACATCGCCGACCTGAAGGCCGAGATCGCCCGGGCCGAGGCGGCGATCGAAGCCGGGCAGAGCCACCGGGCGGCGGCGGAGGCGTTCTTCCGCAAGGGGTAGGGCCATATCCGGCCCGGTGGCGCGGCTGGTCGGATGTCCGGCCCGGCCGGCGATGGATGCCGTCGCGCGCCATCCGAGCCGGCTGGCCATGCTGGATTGGATGGGCGGCAGGGCGGCTGCGCCGTGCCGGCCGGGTCGCCCGCACGCGGCCGGGC